>JABMOG010000247.1 GCA_013204265.1 Rhodospirillales bacterium | reverse complement strand
GGCATGAGGAATATTTCAACGCCGTCGGTTTTCCCCGGATATTCTATCTGCGCTATCACGGCTACAGCGCCTATTTCCCGTTGTGGACCCTGTCGCGCTATCGCGAACTCAAAAAAACCAATTCCAAGTTTCCCAAATTCGGCCTTTAGGCCTGTGGCGCGCTTAGGCGTTATCACCGGGCTGGCGAGTGAGGTGGCGTGCCTTGATGTCTTTGCTTTGGATAAGCGCCCGGTAGTGCGTTGTGCCGGGGCAAATAGTGAGCGCGCCGGCGAACTGGCGCGCGAACTGATTGATGCAGGCTGCGGAGCTTTGCTCAGTTTCGGCACGGCAGGGGGCCTGACACCGGACCAGCGTCCGGGCGGGGTCATCATCGCCTCCATGGTCGTCGCCCCGGGTGGGCGGGAACTGAAAACCTCAAAAGCATGGCTGGACCGCGTGGAAAAGGTCGTCGGTGATGGCGATGGGGCCACCATCGGTGTTATGGCCGGGGCGGCCTCAGGGGTCGCCACACCGCTCGCCAAGGCGGAACTCGGCCACACTACCAACGCCATTGCTGTGGATATGGAAAGCCATGCCATTGCCGCCGTCGCCGAAGACGCGGGCGTGGAATTTTTGGTCATTCGGGCGGTTGCCGACCCGATAGAACGTTCTATTCCGGGTTGGGTTCTGGGCAATATCTCGGACCAAGGGGTGCCTCGTTATGGGGTCATACTGGCCGGCCTTGCGGCGCATCCCTGGGATTTACCGGCATTGTTGCGCCTGAGGCGCGACAGCGAACTGGCGCATACCGCTTTACGCGGCGTTGCTGGTCGACTTGGTCCCTTGTTCGGCCTTGCGTAGAGCTTCTTCCTCGGCCTTTTTCTGGCTCAGGGTTTTGACCAGTCCCTCGAAGACGAATTCTGCAGGGCGCTGATTGTCGAGCGAGATTTCCGGGGCCATCGGTTTTTCCGTCTCGATACCCTTGAGGAACACAGACAAGGCCTTAAGCGGATGGGCGACAACGTCGTTCACAGAGGTCGGCTCGTAGCCGCAATGGACCATGCAATTGGCGCATTTTTCGTACCGCCCGGTGCCGTAATCGTCCCATTTCGTCTCGTCCATCAGGGATTTGAAACTGTCGGCATATCCTTCGCTCAACAGGTAACACGGACGTTGCCAGCCGAAGATATTGCGGGTCGGGTTGCCCCAGGGCATGCACTGGTATTGCTGGTTGCCGGCGAGGAAGTCCATAAACAGGACCGACTGTGAAAATTCCCACTTGGTTTTGCCCTGGAGTTTGAAGATGTCGCGGAACAGTTGCTTGGTCTTGGTCCGGTTCAGGAAATGCTCCTGGTTTGGTGCGCGCTCATAAGCGTAGCCGGGCGAAACGGTGATGCCCTCGACCTTGAGATCGTTGGTCGCAAAGTCGAAAAATTCGGCGGCCTCTTGCGCCGTCATCTGGTCGAACAGGGTGCAGTTGACGTTAACCCGAAATCCCTTGGCCTTGGCCGCACGGATCGCCGAGACGGCGCGTTTGAAAACGCCTTTCTGTGAAACTGCATGGTCGTGGTGTTCTTCCAGTCCGTCGAGATGGATGGAAAACGTGAGATACGGCGATGGTGTGAAACGGTCGAGATTTTTTTCCAGCAACAAAGCGTTGGAACACAAATAGACGAATTTTTTGCGGGCAACGATACCCTCGACGATTTCGGCAATTTCCTTGTGGATTAGCGGCTCGCCCCCTGGAATGGAGACAATGGGGGCACCGCATTCATCAACCGCGTCAAGGCATTCCTGGGTGCTTAGGCGCTTGTTGAGAATGTCGTCCTCGTAGTCGATCTTGCCGCACCCTGAACAGGCCAGGTTGCACCGGAATAAGGGTTCCAACATCAACACCAGGGGGTACTTTTCGACCCTCTTTAGGCGTTGTTTCATAATGTAGGCGCCGACGCGAATTTTCTGAATTAAGGGAATGGCCACGGTTTTCTATATTCCTTAGGCATGTTTTCGTTGGTGCACGGCGTCTTTAAGTTCGCTCGGCAGCTTGAAGGTGATGTTTTCCTCGACACCTTCCATATTGGTCAATTTGACCTCGCCGAAATCACCAAGCCGGGTAATCAGTTCCTGGACCAGTTCCTCAGGTGCCGAGGCACCGGCGGTAATGCCGACAATATCGATTCCGTCCAGCCAGGACGGGTCCAGGTTGTCGGCGTCGTCAATCAGGTAACTGGGAACCCCCAGTTCGGTACCGATTTCACGCAGCCGGTTCGAATTGGAGCTGTTGGGCGCGCCGACAACGAGCAGCAGATTGACATGTTGGGCCAGGCGGCGAACGGACTGCTGACGATTTTGAGTGGCATAGCAAATATCCTTGACGTCAGGCCCGATAATATTGGGGAAGCGATTTTTGAGGGCTTCGATGACATCGCGGGTCTCGTCAACGCTCAAGGTCGTCTGGGTGACATAGGCCAGCATTTCAGGGTCGCGAACCTTTAACTTGGCAACGTCTTCGGGTCTGGTCGCCAGCAAAACACCGCCCGGAATCCGCCCTTGGGTGCCTTCGACTTCGGGATGGCCCTCGTGGCCGATCAGAATGACCTGGCGGTCATTCTTGGCGTGGTTCTGGCCTTCCTTGTGGACTTTGGAGACCAGCGGACAGGTGGCATCGATTACCGGCAGGTTGCGTCTTTTGGCTTCGATCTCGACCTTTTCGGCGACCCCGTGGGCGCTGAAAATGGTGACCGCGCCGTCGGGCACATCACCCACTTCCTCGACGAATACGGCGCCCTTGGCGCGCAAGGTTTCAACGACGCGTTTGTTGTGTACGATTTCATGGCGCACGTAGACGGGTGGCCCGTGCAATTCCAGGGCGCGTTCGACGATTTCGATGGCGCGTTCCACCCCGGCGCAGAAGCCGCGCGGACTGGCCAGCCAGACGTCGATTTTTCGTTTCTTTACTTGTGCCATGAAGATCCCTGTCGGTATGGTCCCCGGTTGTTTGGCTGGGGCGGATTGCGAGAATACGAGGTTCTTAGTTGAAAATAGGTGTTAACCGGCCAAAGGTGAAGGGCTGTTTACCTTTTTTCGCGGATTATATCCATATGAAAACACCGAATGCAGTTGAGGCCTCGGGTTTGGCGTTACTACGAGGCGGGGAATTTCAATGATTCTGGTGACCGGCGCCACCGGATTCGTCGGCTCGGCCGTTGTGCGCAAGCTGCTTGAGCGCGGTTACGCGGTGCGTGTGCTGGCCCGGCCAATGAGCAATCGCGCCAACCTGGACGGCCTGGAGGTGGACATCATCGAGGGTGATTTGCTCGACGCCACCACCCTGACACCCGCGCTGGACGGCTGCGAAGGCCTGTTTCATGTCGCCGCCGATTACCGCCTGTGGGCGCCCGATCCGGCGCCGATGTTCCGGGCCAATGTGGACGCCACCCGGACCCTTATCCTGGCCGCAGGCGATTGCGGGGTGACTAGGATCGTTTATACGTCATCCGTCGCCGTGCTCGGCAACCTTCCCGGCGACGGAGTGGCCGACGAAGAAACACCGGTGACGTTCGGCGACATGATCGGCCCCTATAAACAATCCAAATTCCTGGCCGAGGCCGAGGTCCGGGCGTTGATCGAGAACAATGGCCTGCCGGTGGTCATCGTCAATCCATCGACCCCCATCGGGCCGCGCGATATCAAACCAACGCCGACCGGGCGGATGATTGTCGAGGCCGCATCGGGGCGTATGCCGGCCTATGTGGACACCGGCCTGAACGTGGTCCATGTCGACGATGTCGCCGAAGGCCATCTGCTGGCGTTCGAGAAAGGTGTGATCGGGCAACGTTATATCCTAGGCGGCGAAAACCTGTCGCTGAAGGAAATTCTTGTGACCATTGCCGACATTACCGGCGGGAAGGCGCCCAAGGTTAAAATTCCCCACGACGTAATTTTGCCGTTCGCCCATCTGGCCGAAGCCTGGGCGCGCCTGCGCGGCGGCGGGGAACCCTTCGCCACCGTTGATGGGCTGCGTATGGCGAAGAAAAAAATGTTCTTTTCCCACGCTAAGGCAAACCTTGAGCTGGGCCATGCACCGCGTCCAGCCAAGGACGCGCTGGTGGACGCAGTGGCGTGGTTCCGCGGCCACGGGTATATCGCTTAAGGGAATCTTGCTCTAGCGGCGAGCGGGCTTTATGAAGCGTTTTAAAGATTGCTCAGGGACACAGGTTTCCAATGAAAGTCATTATGCTTGCTGCCGGGGTCGGACGGCGTCTTCACGGCGACGAAAACGACGACTTGCCAAAGGCCTTGCTGCGGTTCGGTGGCAAGACGTTGCTGGCCCGGCATATCGAAATTCTGCGTAGCCACGGCATCGACGAAATGGTTATCGTCGTCGGCCATCACAAAGACGACTTAGTGGCCGAAGTCGCCGCAATCGTTGAAGCCGGGGGCGCGCCGGACAGCTTCGTGCGGACGCTGTTCAATCCTCGTTATAAGGAAAGCGGCATTCTGTCGCTCGGGACCGCCGATAGCGTTATGCGCAGCGGTGAAGATGTCATGTTTATGGACGCCGACGTACTCTATCACCCCGAACTGATGGTCCGCCTGATCCGCTCGGACCATCGCAATTGTTTTACCATGGACCGGGATTTCGAATTCGGTGATGAGCCGGTGAAGGTTTATCTGCGCGGCGGGGAAATGTTCGATTTCGGCAAGCAAATGGTTGACGGTTATGAGGTTATTGGCGAATGGCCCGGGTTCATGCGCATGTCGCCGGAAATTGCGGTCAAGGTAGCCGATGCGGTTAAGCACCACATCGACAACGACAACCTGCTTACGACCTACGAGGAGGCGATGCGCGACGTGTTGGTCTCAGAGCCGGCGGGTACCTTCGGCTATGAAGACATTACCGGCATTCCCTGGACCGAGATAGATTTTCCGGACGACATGATCCACGCCCAGAATATCATCCTGCCGTTGATTGAAAAATTTGATCCGGAAGAGTCTTAGCTAAACTGCAGCGCGCCGACACCGAGAACCACTAATGTCGCCGCTATCAGGCGCCGCAGCCCAAAGGGCTCGCCCATCAGGCGGGTGCCGATCAACACCGCCAACAGGACGCTGGTTTCCCTGAGCGCCGAGACGTAGGTCAACGGGCTCTGGGTCATCGCCCAGATCACCAGGGCATAGGCCGGGTAGGACAACAGGCCGCTGGTTACCCCGGTTTTCCAGTTGGCTTTGAGGGACGATTTGAAGGTGTGGCGGCGCAAAAAAATAATCACCAAACCGAACGGCAATCCGTCTATCAGGAACAGGTAGGCGATGTAGCCGGCGATGTCGTTGGCGGAGCGCCCGCCGAGGCCGTCTATCACCGAATAGAGGGCGATGGTCACGCCGGTGCACAGCGCAAACAACACACCCTTGCCTTCGCCCGGTTTCCAGGCCGTTGAAAACGTCAGACTGAGGATCGCGGCGCTGATTGTGATCACGGCGGCAATGCCCTGGGGGCTCAAGGTCTCGCCGACAAATAGGTAGGCCCCGAAGGCCACCATCAGGGGCGCAACCCCGCGCGATATGGGATAGACGTGCGACAGATCGCCATAGCGGTATTGCAGGCAGACGAAGACAAAATAAATCTGATGGACGACGACCGAGCCCAGAATGAAGGGCCAGGACTCGGCATTGGGAGGCGTCACGAAAGGCAGGAGGGCGAGGCCCATCACGGTCCCGAGAAAGTTGGTCAGGGCCAGACGAACCCACGGATCACCGCCGATTTTTATCAGCGCGTTCCAGCTGGCGTGAAGAACCGCAGCCGTCAGGACCAGGGTGAAAACAAGGGGGTCCATGGCAGGGGGTTCTTAAGTCCGCCCTAAACCCGGAAGACGTATTCTTTTTCGGGGTCGCGGTCGATATCGGGGGGGAAGTTTTTGTGTTTGTCGGCGTAATATTGAGCCATGTGGTCGCCCGCCGACGCCCGGTTATAGGTGGCGTAGAAAATGCGCCGGGTCGTGTCGGTCATGTTTGGGTCCGACGCATGCGGTGCGAAGCAATCGAAAAGCACCACATCACCCGGTTTGGTCGGGCGGGGCACAAAATTCATGCCGGCCAAGGCCTTGTCGCTGATCGGCTCCCAGGACTTGAACAGGCCTTGTTGATGGTGCCCGGCGCATAACTGCAGGCAGCCGTTCTCCACGGTCGCTTCGTCGATGCTGACCAGGGCGCTGATGAAATAATCCGCATATGCGTCCCACCCGGCCTGGGAATCCTGGTGCGGTTTGAAACCGTCGCCGCCGGTCATCTTGAAATTGACCTTTTCCTTGAACAACGCCGCCTGCTCGCCCAGAAGCTGCGCCACGGGGGCTTTCAGCACATCACTCAGTTCGGCGAACCCGGCGTGGAACGGCGCGATGTTCTCGATCCGGCTGATCAGGTCGACCTCATCGCCTTTCAGGCTTTTTTCGTGATAGACCCAATGTTTGCCCGTGACCTCGGGCCAGGATACGAGTTCCTGAGTCCAGAGGTCGATCTGGGCCATTTCGTCTGCGTTGAAGGCCTGCTCAATTACCAGAAATCCGTCGTGCTCGAAGGATTCGATTTGCTCAGGGCTGATGACCGGCGTATTGAGCATGACATTTCCTAAAACCTGAGGGAGTGAGACGTCCGGCTTCGGACCGCCGGATACTAATCCGTGCGGCCCCGTGCATCAATATGGTGTGGCAGGTTTTTTATCAATAAACCACCCGTGGCTTGGCGTACGCACCCTTGAACCGACGGGGAAACAGGCGTTATATGCCGCCAACAGAAATCATCGAAATAAAAGGAAGCCAGTTCATGCAAGGCGCGATCCATCGAAACCAAGGGGAACAGCCCCGCACGCCGACGAAAACAGAGCAACTGCGCGCTATGTTGGCCTCAAAGGATTTGGAATTCCTGATGGAGGCCCACAACGGCCTGTCGGCGAAAATCGTCGAGGAAGCCGGTTTCAAGGGCATTTGGGCGTCCGGGTTGTCGATGTCGGCGGCCTTGGGCGTGCGCGACAATAATGAGGCGTCGTGGACCCAGATTATGGATGTGCTGGAGTTCATGGCCGATGCGACCACCGTGCCGATTCTGGTCGATGGCGATACCGGCTGGGGCAACTTCAACAACATGCGCCGCGCCGTGACCAAGCTGTGCCAGCGCGGTGTCGCCGGTATCTGTATTGAGGATAAACTTTTTCCGAAGACCAACTCATTTCTTGGCGAAGGTCAGCCCCTGGCCGATATTGATGAATTCAGCGGCAAGATCAAGGCCGGCAAGGACAGCCAACTCGATGACAGTTTTTCCATCGTCGCCAGACTGGAAGCCTTTATCGCCGGGCGTGGTCTGGCTGAGGCGCTGAGGCGCGCCGAGGCCTATCACGCCGCCGGTGCGGATGCGCTACTGGTGCATTCCAAACTGTCCACGGCCGAAGAAATCGAGGCCTTTGCCGCGGAATGGGGCGGGCGGTGTCCTCTCGTCATCGTGCCGACCAAGTATTTCCGCACGCCCACCGATGACTTCCGCAAGGTCGGCATCTCGGTCGCCATCTGGGCTAACCACAATATGCGCGCCGCGATCACCGCCATGCGCGATACCTCGCGGCAAATCTTCCGCGAAGAAAGTCTGGCCGGGGTCGATGGCAACATGGTCAAGGTCAAAGAAGTATTTGAACTGACCGGCAATGATGAACTGGCCGAGGCGGAAAAGAAATATCTGCCGCAACAAAACGGCAAACCCCACGCCGTGGTTCTGGCGGCGTCCCGGGGCGAGCAGTTGGGTGTGTTGACCGAAGACAGGCCCAAATGCATGATCGACGTGCGCGGCAAACCCCTATTATCTCATCTGGTCGATACCTATAAAAGTGCCGGTATCGGCGATGTGGTGGTCGTGCGCGGCTACAAAAAGGACCAGATAAATCTGGCGTCAATTACCACCGTCGATAACGACCTGTATGCCAACACGGGCGAAGTCGCCAGCTTGTCGTGCGCCGCAGGGCATATCCACGGCGACTGCATCCTGTCGTACGGCGATATCCTGTTCCGGCAATATTACCTCGATCAGTTGATGTCCAGCGACGCCGATATCACGTTGCTGGTGGATGCTTTGTGGAAAGACCGTAAATCAGACTCTGAGAACTGGGTGCGCGATCTGGTGAAATGCTCAAAGCCGTTTTCCGGCGATTTTTTGGATGACAAACCGGTTAGCCTGAGCCGTATCGGCAACGATCTGAAAGACGTCGATGTTGACGGCGAATGGATCGGCGTCGCCCAGCTTAAGCCCCAGGGCAGTGATTGGGTGCGCGCCGAAATCGAGGCCATGGGCAAGGACGGAAGTCTTCCGAAAGCCTGCCTGCTGGATCTGTTCGCACGCCTCGCGGACAAGGGGGCCGAAATCCGGGTGATCTACGTTCCCGGCCAGTGGCTCGATGTCGATGACGCCGCCGACATTATCAAGGCCGGTAAGTTCCTGTGATCTCAGCCGGTGATTTTCTCGATGCCGGTCATGCCGCCGGTGTGGATTTTTTCACCGGCGTGCCGTGTTCGTTTCTGACGCCACTAATCAACGGCGCCATTGCCGATACACGGTTGGCCTATGTCGCCGCCGCCAGCGAGGGTGAGGCGGTCGCGATAGCGTCCGGTGCCTGGCTGGCCGGGCATAAGACGGCGGTTATCTGCCAGAATTCCGGTTTAGGCAACGCCGTCAATCCGATCACCTCGCTGAATTATCCGTTTCGAATCCCGACCCTGATGGTGGTCACCTGGCGGGCCGGGCTGGGGTTGAAAGACGAGCCGCAACACGAATTGATGGGGCGCATTACGCCGGGCCTGTTGGACCTGATGGAGGTTCCGCACCGGCCCTTTCCGACCAGCGCGGCAGATGTGGCTCTGGCGATTGAAGAAGCCCTGTTGAAAATGGACAAAACCGGGCGGCCGTTCGCCTTCATTATGCAGAAAGGCGACGTCACCAACGATGGCGGCGGCGATATGTCGGCCCCGCCGGCGCGGGCGCGTGGCCAAATCACGGACGTATGCGAAGGGGGCGAATTGCCCTCGCGCTATGCGGCAATGGAAACCCTGTTGGGCGGAATTTCCGATGACACCGCCATCATCGCCACCACCGGCAAGTGCGGGCGCGAACTGTTCACCATCAATGACCGGCCCCAGCACTTGTACCAGGTTGGCTCCATGGGCTGCGCTGCGGCTATGGGGTTGGGCGTGGCGTTGAATGTCGAGCGCCCGGTTGTGGTGCTCGACGGCGACGGGGCGGCGCTGATGAAATTGGGGTCGCTGGCGACAATCGGCGCCTATGCGCCTGATAATCTGGTCCACGTTGTTCTCGACAACGGAACCTATGATTCCACGGGCGGCCAGCCGACGGTCTCGGCGTCGGTGGATTTCGCCGGTGTTGCCGCCGATTGCGGTTATGGCGCCGGTATCCGTTGTGACGGCCGGGGCGGGTTTATCAAAGCCCTTGCACAGGCGAAAGGCTCAGGCGGGCCCACATTGATTCATATGCGCGTCCGCCCGGGCTCAATGTCCGGCCTGGGCCGCCCGACCATCAGCCCGGCCGACGTCGCCTTACGGTTTAAGGAATTCCTTAGCCCATGAGCCGCGACGTCATGCCCTTCTGGCGCGCCAACTCACCATCGAAATGGTCCAGGAAGCGCGCCAGCACGAACAGCCCGGCGCCACAGTGGGCGACCAGCAACGTGTGAATATCGTCAACTGGTTGGACGTCACCGGGGACGTGACCAGTGGCCTGACGAGCACACTTGTAAGGCGCTGGTCCCAAGGTGGGTGTTTCATGTGTTTTTTACGGTATTACGGAAAATTTCGCCCAGGTCCTCCAGGGACGGCGCGAACCAGTAGGAACTGCTGACCGCTTGGGAAAACCCGATCAGGCGGTCGTGTTCTCCATCACCGGCAATGCCGAACATCCGGCGTAATTGTACATCGAAGCGGTGCAGGTCGCATGAGAAGGCAAGGAAATAGAGGCCGTGCCGTCCGGCCGAGCCAAAAGGCGCGCTGCGCCGATAGATTTTCAGGGGCACACCGTCCTCGGACACGTCGGTCCGCGAGACATGGGAGTCCGGCGGCATGGCGTCGCCCTTCAACTCGATACTGTCGGGCTTGGTGCGGCCGATGATGCGTTCCTGCTCGGTTTGCGGCAGTGCGCCCCAGGAATCGAGGTCATGTACCCATTGTTGGGTCAGCACGAAGGCGCCTCCGGCGCCGATCTGTCCCTCAGGGATAAGGGCGGCGTCGCGAGCCGCATCGGCCTTGGGGTTGGCCGAGCCATCTATGAACCCGGTCAGGTCGCGGGCATCGTGATAGATAAAGCCGCGATCGTCGAAGGCGAGGCTGGCAACAGGTTTGAGGGTACGCTGAACGGTCATGGCGGCGTCGAAAACGTCGTCCAGGCGGTCGCCGTGAATCCAGACGAATATGTCGCGCTGGGTGCTGGGTACGACGTGTCCATCGACGCCGTCAATGGCCTCAAACGGGCGCAGCCCAACGGATTTAGCCGCAGGCGACAACCGTGTCCACATCTTCGGGCCGAAGGCGAGGACGACATGGGCCGCCGGGGGCGCGTGTGTGCAAAGGGCGGACAGCTCAGTTAAGACGGCGTTTAAATCGTCCATGTCGCCATCGGGCGCAACGGTGTATTCGAGGTAATGGTGGTGGCCGCTGCCTTCGATGAAAATGCCGGGCTGTGGTGTCGTCATTGCCGCTCTCCTCACCTCGTCATTGTGGCGAAGCGGGCAGGGCCTGAAAAGCCCCGCCCGCATTTTTTAGCAGGTCTTGAGATAGGCCAGCATGGTATCGGCGTCGGAGACCTCGAACGGGTCGTTCTCGGCGTTGTCCGCGTAACCGGGCTCGACGAACATTTTTTCGATTTCTCCATCGTTGACGACCATCGAATAGCGCCAGCTGCGCATGCCGAAGCCGAGGTTGGACTTTTCCACCAGCATCCCCATTTTGCGGGTAAATTCGCCGTTGCCGTCGGGCAGCAGGAATACGTTTTCTGCGTTCTGGCTCTTGCCCCACTGGAACATCACGAAGGCGTCGTTGACCGACAGGCAGATCACCTGGTCGATGCCCTGGGCCTTGAATTGGCCGAACAATTCCTCATAGCGGGGCAGGTGGCTGGTCGAGCAGGTCGGCGTGAAGGCACCGGGAAGGGAAAATAGCACGGTGCGCTTGCCCTTGAAAATGTCTGCGCTGGTCAGGTTTTTCCACTCAAAAGGATTGTCGCTGTTTAGTGCATCGTTACGTACGCGGGTGCGGAAGGTGGCGTTGGGGGCGCTGGTTTTTTCGGCTGTGGCTTGCATGAGATCAATACCTTTTAATTCGATAAGGGGCAATTGTTCGGCCCCGGACAAGGCGAACAATAGGGCGGTGAATTAAATTTGTAAAATGAGTAAATTTTGTTACTATGATTTGTAAAATCACTTAATAGATTTAACCCTTTCGGTAATGATTAGGCGCCCGCCATGACCACGTATCGTCCTCTGCCGACGCTGACACAGCTGCGTCACCTGATTGCGGTCGCCGATCACGGCCATTTCGGGCACGCCGCCGAGGCCTGTTTCATCACCCAGTCGTCGCTCAGCGCCTCGATCAAGGAACTCGAAACGACGCTGGGCCGTGTGCTGGTCGAGCGCACCCGGCGATCGGTGATGATGACGCCACTGGGGCTGGACGTGGTCCGGCGCGCCCGCAAGGCGGTGGTCGATGTCGGCGATATCGTCGATCTGGTCCATGCGGCGGGGGCGGTTCTGTCGGGGCCGCTCAGGCTCGGCGTTATTCCAACCATCGCGCCTTTCCTGCTGCCCAGGGTCATGCGGGCGATTGGCAAGGCACACCCGGAACTGAAGCTATATCTGCGCGAGGAACAAACGGCGCGCCTCATCGAAGGTCTTGGGGCGGGCGATCTGGACCTGTTGCTGATGGCCTTTCCGTATTCCACAGACGGTCTGGAAACGGCCGTTTTCGCCGATGACCCGTTCTGGGTGGCGTTTCCCAAGGGGCACTGGTGCGCGGCTAAGGAGCGGGTGTCGATCCTGGATCTGAAGACCGAGGAATTGATGCTGCTGGGGGAAGGGCATTGTCTGCGCGGCCATGCCCTTGGCCTGCACGCCCGAGGGGCAACGATTTCCACCGGCGACTTTCAGGCTTCCAGCCTGCAGACACTTATGCAGATGGTCGACAATGGGCTCGGTCTGACGGTGCTGCCGAAGATGGCTATTGATGCCGGCATCACCCGGGGAACGGGGGTTCAGGTGCGCCCCTTGGAAGGAACAATCATTTCCCGGCAGATCGGTTTCGCCTGGCGGGCGGCGTCATCGAGGCGTGCAGATTTCGCACGGCTCGGCGAATTCTTCCGCGACGAGTTGGCGACTCCCTTGTCGCCTAGCACCCAACGGGGCTATAAGCGGCGGCGTTCCAACAAGGCTGTAGGGCCACGGCGTGATTGAAACCATTTCCAAAATCTACCGGCGCGGCCTTGTCCAATGGACCGGCGTCGTTACCCGTTTTGCCTGGGTTATCGTGCTGGTCTCGGTGTTGTTGAGTGTGGGTGCAGCGGTGTATCTGGCGGAAAACATCCGGATCAACACCGATACCGGGGACATGCTGTCGCCGGACTTGGATTATCGCCGCAACGGCAAGGAACTGTCCAAGGCCTTCCCGCAGTTTTCCGATAATCTGGTCATCGTTATCGATGGACAAACGCCGGACGCCGCCGATGATGCGGCCCGCGCCCTGACGGAACGGTTTCGCGCCCAGCCGAAAAAATACGGCCAGGTCGACGACCCCGCCGGCAGCGATTTTTTCCGCCGCAACGGATTTTTATATCTGGACCTGGACGAACTTTATGCACTTAGCGACCGTCTGGCCGAGGCGCAGCCGTTTTTGGGCGTGCTGTGGCGCGACCCCAGCCTGGTCGGGTTCTTAAAGATGCTGGGCCTCGCCGTTGACGAGGCGGCCAAGGAACAGGGAGGCCAACCCATCGAAATTGCCAGTGTTCTGGGTGCCATGGACGACGTCGCCCGCGCCCAGGCGCTGGGACAATGGAAAGACATGTCGTGGCAGGCCTTAATGTCCGGTCCGCCCCCCGAAGGCGAAGAAGTCATAGCCAACCGGCGCGTATTGGTGATCAAGCCGGTCCTGGATTACGGAACTCTGGCACCCGCTGCGAGCGCGATGGACAGTGTCCGAGAGGCGGCTAAAGACCTTGGCCTGACACCGAAAAATGGTGTGCGGGTGCGCCTGACCGGATCCGCCGCCCTGGCTCACGAGGAACTGCAAAGCGTGAAAGAGGGAATGGGGCTGGCCGGTATCGTGTCGCTGATTCTGGTAATCGGGCTGCTGGTGATTGGGCTGCGTTCGAAACGGATGGTCGCCGCCACGCTGGTGACCCTGGTGATGGGGTTGGTGTGGACGGCGGCGTTCGCAATTCTGGCGCTGGGAACACTGAACCTGATTTCTGTGGCCTTCGCGGTTTTGTTTATCGGCCTCAGCGTCGATTTTGGCATTCATTACGGGCTTCGCTACAGGGAAGGCCTCGACGCCGGGCGGCACCACGCCGAGGCCTTGTCTGAGGCCGCAGCCAACGCCGGTGGCGCGTTGACCCTGTGCGCGGTTAGCGCGGCTATCGCCTTTTATTCGTTCCTGCCGACCGATTATCTGGGGCTGGCCGAATTGGGCCTGATCGCCGGCACCGGCATGTTCATCGCCTTGTTCGCCAATGTTACCGTCCTGCCGGCGGTGTTGACGGTTCTGCCGCCCCTGCTCCGGCAGTCCCGCATGGAGCCACACGTGGACCGGCTGTCCACTGTCCAGCCCTTTATCCGCACCCATTGCCGGGCCATCAGTCTGGCGGCGTTGGCGGTCGGGGTTGCGGCATCGCTGAGCTTGCCGTGGGCGACGTTCGATTTTGACCCGATGAACCTCAGAGACCCCAAAACCGAATCCGTGGCGACAATTTTCGACCTGATGGCGGACAAGCGCTCCAACCCCTATTCGCTGACCATTCTCAGCCGCAACCTGGATGAAGCCATAACGGTGGGCGAAAAATTGAAGGGCCTGGATCTGGTCAAGGGCACCGCCACCCTGGCAGACTACGTTCCCGCCGATCAGCCGGAAAAACTGGAAGTCATTTCCTCGATGGCGCTGTTCCTGGGCCCGGCCTTTGCGTCCGCCGGGACCGCACGGGAGCCCAGCGCCGAAGACCTGAGCCAAGCGCTGACCAAGGCCCGGATCAAACTGCGCGCCCTTGCCGATCGCCCGGGGGGAAGTGCGGAATCCAAAGCCGCCGGGGCGCTGTTGCAGACGCTGTCGGGCATGTTTGAAGTTCTCGCCGGTCGTGGCCTCGACCAGCACACCATCCTCAAGGAATATGAGGCCCGCTTGCTGAGGGCGTTGCCGGGGCGGCTAAAGACCCTGAACATGGCGCTGGGCGCGGGGCCGGTGACACTGGAAAACCTGCCGGCGGAAATTCGAGGCAACCAAATCGCTGCCGATGGCCGGGCCATGTTAGAGGTTTATGCTAAAGAAAATCTGCACGACCGCGCCGCCCTGACCCGTTTCGTCGCGGCCGTGCGCACGATTGCCCCCCAGGCAGCCGGATCATCGGTGGGCATACTGGAGGGCGGAAGAACGGTGGTTGGCGCGTTCTGGCTGGCCGGGGCAATTTCCCTGACGCTGATTTCCCTGATCCTGATCGTCGTTTTGAAGCGGTTGGTGAACGCGGCCTTGGTGTTGGCTCCATTGGCGCTGGCCGCCGTGCTGACGGTCGCGGTCTCGACGGTATTCGGCTTGGCGTTCAATTTTGCCAACATCATCGTACTGCCGCTGCTGTTCGGCCTCGGCGTCGCCGGGGGAATCCATCTGGTGGTCAGGGAACGTGAAAAAGGCGAGGAGGGTGGGGCGTTCGATTCGTCTACGCCACGGGCCATCCTGTTCAGTGCTTTGACGACCATCGGCTCGTTCGGCAGTATAGCCCTGTCGTCGCATCCGGGGACGTCGTCCATGGGGCTGTTGCTGACCGTCGCTATTACCCTGTCGCTGGTGTGTACCCTTGTGGTGCTGCCGGCGTTGATGGAGGTCGTCCATCAGGCTACTTCGGAAAACATTGATAACGCATAAGATAATACTATGAATGCCACTTGCTGTGGGCGTACCGGGTCTGGAAGCTGCGCATGGTTGGTGCGCTATACTCCATAAAATCCACCAAGATGGGTAACACCTAACTCATTGGCCCAGCAATTGATCGGCCTTGGTGTTAAGGGTGTCGATCAGGCCGTTTATGCCACCGGACTTTAAAATCCGGCGATATTCTGATCGGCGCACCGCGAGTTCGCTGATGCCGCTATCGAGCAGCACATCGAGAATCCGCCATTGGTCTTTTATCTTGCGGGTAACGTAGGTGATATCGACCGGGCTTGAGCCGGGGGTGAGGATTTGCGTTTTGACCAGAACGGTGTTCTGCGGCCCCGGTTTTTCGCTCTGGGTGACGAATGATTGCCCCGAATAACCGTCGAATTGGGATGCATAGGTGCTGATCGAAAGGTGGGAAAATGCGGCAATCAGCTTTTTCTCCTGTTCCTTTGTCGCCTTGCGCCAAAAGGAACTGGCTGAGACTTGCGCCATCAGTGCGAGGTTAAAGCTGTGCTCGATTCGCGGCGCCAGTTTTTCATAACGGCCCTTGGGTCCAAGGGTCTTGGCCTGCTTCATCACGCTCAGCAGGCCTTCGTGAAAGGCAGTGACGATTTGGCTGGGGCCGGTTTCTGCCCCCAGGGCTGCAGGCGCAAGCGCCAGAACCGTGAAGACCAGACAAAGGCTCTGCGCTAGATTTCGAAATGTATTCATAGGGGTTCTTATAGAAGTCGTGTGTGGCAATTGCGGGGCGCGGTTAATTCGAGGCCAGTTCGTCCGCTTTGCCGTTTAGAAGCTTGATAAGTCCCGGAATTCCGTCTCTTTTCAGGGTCTGGCGGTATTCGGAACGGCGCACCATTAATTCACTGATACCGTTATCGACGATGACGTCGATGATACGCCAACTGCCTTTGAAGGGGCGGGTCACATAGGTGATATCGACCGTCGATTTATCGGATTTTATCAGTTTCGTGGCCACCAGGGTGGTTTTTTGCGGGCCTGGGCGTTCATTTGCGACCTTGAAGGTTTCGCCACTATATCCGTCGAACAGGGTGGCCAGTGTCATAGTGCTCATGCGCCGGAACGCATTGACCAGATCCAGGCGCTCAGAATTGGTCGCCTGGCTCCAGTGGTCTCCCGATGCGATTTGGACCATCAGCGGAATATGAAACGATTTTTTTACGTTTGGGCCTAGGCGTTCAAAGCGTTGTTGAACGTTAAGTTTTTCGGCGTCTTTCATGACCTGAAGCAGGGTGGCCTGAAACCCTTTGACCACTTCGCTTGGCCCGGGCTCGGCTGCGCGACTATCGACGGGGAATCCCGCAGCAAACGGAATAAGAATGATAAAGGTAAATAAAACCAGTAGCTTGATGTTTTTTGGAGCACGTTTCATCGGTGGCCTATAAATTTTATTCGTATTTTTCTAAGGGACGATAATCTGTGTTTCTCGTCAAGATAAAGTTAACCATAGAGCGTTACCTTTCGCCTTTAAAACATTCTTTCACATAAGAGTTTAGAGAAAGGTGTTTTTAGGGAGTTGAAAAGGTGGTTGCGGGAATTCAAAACTTCCCCTAAAAGCGTACTATAAGTTTAACCTTCTAAGGGAACGATTGCCCCGAAAGGTTATCTTGTGGCGGGGTCAGGTAACTTACGGGAAGCGACTTAATGTTTTTTAATAATTTTAAATCGTTACAGAGGTTCGGGGCGGTTCTGGTGCTGGCCATTTCGTTTGGCTTCGCTATTCCAGCAACGTCCTTCGCCGCGGAACCAAGCGATCCCGTTTCTTATGAACTGGCTGTTGTCATTGATGGCGATGCGGGCATTACGGAAATGGCCGCCGTTCAAAGTTCCGAAGACGTCAACGACCCCTTGGAAACCGTTAACAGAGTGATTTTTGATTTCAACGAATTCATTCAGGATGTTTTTCTGCGTCCGGTTTCCAAATTCTATAACGAGACTGTAAATGTTACGGTTCGCCAGGCCATCAGTAACTTCCTGGATAATCTGTCCTCGCCGGTTATTTTTGCCAACGATGTTCTGCAGGGTGAGGTGGATCGCGCAATAACGACTTTTGGGCGCGCACTGATCAATACTACGTTTGGTATTTTTGGCATGGCAGATTTGGCTTCCGAGTTGGGCATTGAGCAACACAAAGAAGACTTCGGTCAAACCCTGGCGGTGCACGGGGTTGGCGAAGGTTTCTATCTGGTGCTGCCGATTTTCGGGCCGTCCAGTCCACGCGACGCTATTGGCAAACTGTTTGTTGATTCCTATTTCGATCCGATTGGCCTGTGGCTGGACAATACGGATCAAACCAATGCCGCCTTCGGCTTGGCCGGGGCCCGCGGAATTGACGAATATGCCAATATTGTTGACGAACTCAATCAGGTGAAGAAGACCTCCGTCGATTACTATGCTGCGATCCGCAGTCTCTATCGCCAGAAACGCAAGTCTGAGATTCACAACGGCTCGGAACTTGAACTGCCGCCGATCCCGGATCTGGGCTACGACGTTACGCCCGAGGACTTTGATCAGCCTTTGGCCGACGTCAATCAGCCATCCGCCCAATAGGGTATTCCACGTAATTTCAGGGCTTGCCAACGCTTCTAGAGCGTGGCCGCAAATCGTTTTAAAACAATGGTTTGCCGTGATGCGGATTGACTTTTTTTGGGAAAAGTGCAATATTATACGGGTCGGTGCCCTGTGGGGCCGACAAATTCCAGGCCTGACCATTTGGTGGGCCAAAAGGCGTATTGCTTCGAACGGAGGATATGACCATGTGCGTTTACGCATGCACCGTGCCCGTTATGCCCGTCACACAATTGATCGGCTGCGCGCACGTTTTTTTATCCCCGATAAACTCGCGGCATATTCGCCATAATTTGCACAAATTGTGCGAATAGGATCGAAGTAATCGGTCACTGGTTCCTGTTGGAATGGGGCCGGTTGATGATAGGAAAAGGGAATTTAAATATGACGGCGATATCCTTACCGGCAGTTCCAGTCGAAGGCGGTCTGGCCTTGTACTTTCGCGAGGTTTGGAGCTTCCCCATATTGGAAAAAGAAGTGGAACAGTCCCTTGCCAGACGCTGGCGGGATGAGGGCGATACGGATGCCGCGCACCAACTGGTAACCTCGCATTTGCGTCTCGTCGCTAAGATGGCGATGAAATACAAGGGGTATGGTCTTCCCGTCGCCGACTTGGTGTCGGAAGGCAATATTGGCCTGATGAAAGCGGTTAAGAAGTTTGATCCGGAAATGGGGTTCCGCCTGTCTACCTATGCCATGTGGTGGATCAAGGCCTCGATCACCGAATACATCCTGAAATCCTGGTCGATGGTGAAACTGGGAACGGTGGCGTCGCAAAAGAAACTGTTTTTCTCGCTACGCAGCATTAAAAGCCGTCTGAATATTCTCGACGCCGGCGAATTGACGCCAGATCAGGCGCAACAACTGTCGGATAGGATGAATGTGTCTGCCGACGAAATCACCAATATGAACCGTCGTCTGTCCTCGCGGGACCTGTCCCTGAACGCGCCCCTGTCGGTGGACAATGAGGGCATGGAATTCCAGGACACATTGGTTGCCGAAGGCCCCAGCCCCGAACGCCTGGTGGCCGATGCGGAAGAACAGTCGCACCACGGTGCCATACTTATGCGGGCGATGCAGGATTTGCCTGATCGCGACCGTGAAATTCTGGCCGAACGGCGCCTGAGCGACGAGCCGCAGACCCTGGATGAGCTGGGCAAGAGGTACGGCATCAGCCGCGAACGCGTACGCCAGCTTGAGGTCCGTGCATTTGAGAAGGTCCAGGCGGCTGTCCAGGCGGCGGTGGCGCGCGAAGCAGCCGCCTAATACCAAGAAATAGGTGAATGTGACCCATAGGGACGGCTTTCCGGAAAAGAAAGCCGAGGGCCTAAGAGAATCGGGTGGAAATATTGCCACTGACGAGCGCTCAATGGTGCGCGTAGAGGCATTTTTTGATATTCCTAAAGGCATAATTTTCTGATATAAAAAATACTGACGAGCCGCTGTAAAACGCTGGAAACCGGGGTCTGCAGGTTGTTTTTTGGAAATATCCCAGGGGCATCAAATTACCTTCAGCACAAAGTGATAACCAACACACCCTTACGGGTTGATTATGAGTATAACTCACCCCAGTATCGTTTTGGGGGCGGACCTGTGAGAGCAACAAGCATTCTAGGGTCCCGATAACAGGCGCGAAAAGTCGCGGGCGTAAAAAAGAAACGGGTGGAATGTCGCTGAAAGTAAAATTCTGGGGGGTCCGCGGTAGTATTGCGTGCGCGACACCCAATCACATGAAATATGGTGGCAATACCAGTTGCATCGAGGTGCAGGCGGGCGACCATTGTTTCGTAATGGACGCGGGCACGGGCATCAGGAATTTTGGCGAGGCCCTGATGAAAAACGGTACCTGTGTTTCCCACATGCTGTTCACCCATACCCATTGGGATCACATCAACGGCTTTCCGTTTTTCGTTCCGGCTTACAACCCGGCAAATTCCATTTCTATCATGGCGGGGCACCTGATGGACCAAGGCGGGATCAGGGATGTTCTGTCTACCCAGATGCACAACCCGGTATTTCCAGTGCCACTGGACGCCATGCAGGCGGACCTGAAATATCACGATTTCGAGGCTGGCGAGAGCTTCGATCTTTTTGACGGCGTGCGGATCAAAACGGCCCCGCTCAACCACCCCAACGGGGCCACGGGTTACCGGATTGAACATGCCGGAAAATCGGCAGTGTATATTACCGATACGGAACACGTTCCGGGCAAGCCGGACCAAAATATCTTAAGCCTAATCGACGGCGCCGATTTTGTGATTTACGACAGCACCTATACGGAAGAAGAATTCCCGTCCAAGGTCGGCTGGGGGCATTCCACCTGGAATGAGGGCATGCGGTTGTGCCAGGAAGCCGGCGCAAAAAAACTCGGGATTTTCCATCACGAGCCGGGCCATGAAGACGATTTTATGGATGCGTTGGCGGAGGAAGCCATGGAGGCCTGGGACGGCAATATGGTGTGCCGCGAAGGCATGACCGTCGAGTTGTAACCACCACGTCGGCACTCCCTTATTTGGCGGGAACCCCTTGGCTTTGTTCCAATGGGGGCAAGGCCTCTTTCTTTTCGGTGGCGGCTTGCTTTTCAAATTCTTTCTGCTCCCTGACCGCCAGGATTTCCTCGTAGGCCTTTCTTTCCGCTTGGGACATGGGATAGACGCGAATCGAAACACGCCGGTTGGCTTCCTGGTTTTCCGGTATCGCCGCGCCGTTGGCGTCCCGGTTCGGGGCCTTCGGCTGGGTATCGGCGTAGCCGGTCGCTTTCATGCGGGTGGAATCCATCTCCTGGCTGATTAAAAAGCGGATGATTCCGGTGGCGCGGGACGCCGATAATTCCCAGTTCGACGGGTACCGGGGGGTGTTGATCGGGTCGTCGTCGGTGTGCCCCTCGATTTCGATCGAGTAGAACTGGTAGCGGGGAGCCAGAAGGGTTTGCGACATTTTTTCCAGAACCGGCATGGCCTCATCCCGCAGGTCCGAAGACCCGGGCTTGAAAAAGGCCGAACTGGACAGCTCTATTACGATGCCATTGTCGTCGGTTACGACCTTGACCACCTGGTCGGCCTGCATGTTGTAAACGACGTCCTTGACGTCGATGCGAAGCAACTGGATCGGGCTGGTGGAGTCGCGTCCACTGAGGTTGCTTTTGATCGCCGCCGACGCTTCCTCGAAAGCGGGAATATCGTATTTGGTGAAGGTGAGTAGCATGACCATGAAGGCCATCAACAGCGTGATGGCGTCGGCATAGGTGACCAGCCAGTCTTCTTTTTCTTCGACTTCTTCGACGTTTTTCGGCGTCGCCATGGTGTTTACGCCTGTCGCCGTAGAAACGTCATAGGGGCCGGGGGCGCAATCATCTTTTCATCTTGTCGATGTCAAAGTGAATGGCCGGATCGAGGTAACTGTTCATCTTTGTCTAACGTCAGCGCCTATGGAACAACTTAGCGGTATTGCATAAGAGAGGATTTC
>JABMOG010000027.1 GCA_013204265.1 Rhodospirillales bacterium | reverse complement strand
TTCGGATTGGGGACAAAATACGAAGGCTTGTGACATTGGCTCCTCTTCGGCTCCTCTGTGGCTCCTCTGTGGCTCCGCCGGTCTCGCCGCCGGGATAAAATACCCTGTGGCGCCTTTAAGAGCTGAACTATGGAACGGAACGGCGTCGGCTCAAAGCAATTTTCGACGAATGCGTTATTCCGCCGCATCCCCGGGGCCGCCCTCGACGCGAAGCGTCGCGACAGAATTTTCGGGCTTCGGGCCGCTCGTGGCGGGATCAACCAGGTCGGCGAGCGAAAGCCGGGACAGGACCTCGGCATGGTGTTGCTCGATGTCGGATAGCAGCCGGCCGGCGATGGGTGGTATCGTAATAGTGTCGAATGCAAAGACGGGGTTTTCGCCGTTCATGCGAATGGCCGTCATGACGTCGGACAAGGAAATTGTTTCCGGGGCGCGCGCCGGCAGCCAGCGCGGCGGATTGTCCGCGGTGGCGACGATCAGCCCGGCCCGGGACAAGGCGTCGATCTGTAATTGCACGACACCGGCTGGAACATTCAATTCGCCGGCCAGCTCTTCCGTCCCGGACCGTGGATCGGCGGTGACAAATTGATTGACGATCGCCGTCAGTAACGCAAACGAAAGCCTTTCCACCATCCGCATGCTTAAAATCGGTTCGCCGCGAATGAGTGAAACCCGTTCCGGATGCTGGTGGTAATAGGCGGCGCTTGCGCCGGCCAGCAGGACCAGCCAGCCGATATAAAGCCACAGCATAAAAATAATAAGCGCCGCGAAGGCTGAATAGATCGCCGTATATTGCGCTGACGAAACGACGAATTTAGCGAAAAACACGCTTGCCATGTTCCACAGCAGCCCGGCCACGAAGGCGCCGGCGAAGGCGGAGCGAACCTTTACGCGTGTGTTCGGCATGAAGATATAAATGAGCGTAAAAGCGACGACGACCAGCACGAAGGGCAGCAAGGTACCGGCGAATTGAAGGAGAGACCCAAAGGGTTCGATGGCCGACAGTGTTTTAACAATCGCCGTGCTTTGCAAGGACGCGGAGACACCTATTGAGGAAAAAACCAGAACGGGTCCGATAATGATCACCGATAGATAGTCGGAGAAGCGCTGCGCGAACGGCCTTTCCTGGGGCACGTGCCATATAAAATTGAAAGCCCGCTCGATCTTTTGCATCAACGAAATGACGGTATAAATCAGCAGCGCGAGGCCGACCGAGCCAAGCACGCCGACTTTTACATTATCGACGAACTCGACAATTCGGAGCCCGATTTCGGCGCCCTTTTCCCCGAGCGGCAGCAGGGTCTGCATCATCATGGTTTCCAGCCCCTTGTGGACCCCGAAACCCTTCAATACGGAGAAGCTGATTGCCAAAAGCGGGACGAGCGAGAGGATTGTGGTGTAAACCAGGCTCATGGCCCGCAGGCTCAATTCGCCGCTGCGCAGATCCCGCACGACGGCCCAGAAGATCCGTATGGTCCGCAGGGTCATGCGCAGCAAGAGCGGCAGACGGTCAAGATCCGGGCCCCAAATCCGGGTGCGGATATAGTGAGAAATCTCGCTTATGCCCATCATCGCTGATGCTTTCTGTGGATTAATTCCGTCCGACGCATTAAACCAGCCTGTCCGCGCGCTGTGCCAGGGAAAAATATAAGTTCTTTCCGGTGCCTCCGGATCTTGTTGCCGGATCTTGTTGCCGGATCTTGTTGAATGGGTTTTCAGCCCCATATTACGGGTCACGCGTCGCCCTAGCCGGGACGCATTTCCATGGGACGCCGTGTTTCCGGGTCCACCTAAATCCCGCTCGAAAGGAGGGGTGTATGTCTAGATTGTCCCTTTTTAATAGCCCGTTCCTGCTCGGATTCGACGATCTGGAACGCCTTATGGACAATACGGCGAAAGCGTCGTCCGATGGCTATCCACCTTACAATATAGAGCAGGTAGGCGAGGACGGGTTGAAAATTACCCTGGCCCTGGCTGGATTTTCCGAAGACGATCTGACGGTCATGATCGAAGACCGCCAACTGATCATTCGCGGGAAACAGGAGGACGACAAGAGCCGCACTTATCTGCACCGCGGCATCGCAACCCGCCAGTTTCAGCGTTCTTTCATCCTGGCTGAAGGGATCGATGTTGTCGGCGCATCGCTGGAAAGCGGCCTCCTGCATGTGGATCTGGTGCGGCCAAAGGTCGAAACACGGCAGCGGATCGTCAAAATCAACAGTAAGGCCGGGACGTCAGGTCATTCAGACAAAAAGAAGATTGACGTCGCTGCTGACTAGGATGACCGCTTGACGGCTTGGCAAACGTCACACGGCCGCGTATCACGATTACGCCGCGTGCGGGGCGGCGCCCTCGGGCAGCGCGTCAAACAGCTCGCCGGCATTGGCGGTTGCCCGTAACCGGTCGCAGAAGGCTGAATCCCGCAGCAAGCGCGACACGCGGGCCAACGCTTTCAGGTGGTCGGCTCCGGCTGATTCCGGCGCCAACAAGAGGAATATCAAATCGACCGGCTGATCGTCGACGGAGTCGAATTCGATTGGCTGCTTGAGTACCGCGAAAATACCATGCAGACGGTCCAGTTCGGATAATTTTCCATGCGGTATGGCAATTCCCCGTCCCACCCCGGTGGTGCCGAGCCGTTCGCGTTCCAGCAGCACGTCGAAGATGGTCCTGTCGTGAAGGCCGGTTACCTGTGAAGCGTGTTTAGCCAATTCCTGCAGCGCTTGTTTTTTGCTTGTTGCCCTGACCGACGTCAGAACGCAGTCCGGCGCCAAAATATCCTGGATTTCCATATTACAATTCCTGCCTGTCAGTCATTCGTGCCTGGCAGAGGATTTCCCTGCGGGTTGATCCATCCAAGATTTCCGTCGCTCCGTTTATAGATGACGTCGATGCCGCCATGAGCCCTGTTCTGAAAGACGAGTGCTTCCGTGTTGGCCGGCTCCAGTCGCATGCGGCTTTGCCCACCGTCAAATTTTCTATCGCGGTTGTCATTTCGGCGGTGATGAGCTGATCGCTCACTTTCAGCTGTTTTCCTGTTATCAAAAGCTGCATGTGTGACTGCGACTAACGTTTAAAGCTAATTGAATAAAGCTAAATCTGATGTGTTTCGACTGGTTCTGCCGCCACCGCATCAAGCTAGAGATGGGAGGTCCCCGAAGCCGCGCAAAATAAGACTTACTATGTTTCCGAGTCAATGACCTATGCAGGTTAAAACTTTACTAACCGTCCCTGGTCGGGATCAATTTCCGGGATTACTGACATTGAAAAACATGTCTGCGGTGGCGAGCAGGCATCGTATCC
>JABMOG010000246.1 GCA_013204265.1 Rhodospirillales bacterium | reverse complement strand
CTGCAATCCCAGATACGGGATCGAGAACAGCAAGGCCACGCAGACCACCAGGATGCGGATCGCGTCGCCCTGGAAATAATCGGCCAGCATTTCGCCCGGCGTCACATACCCGAAACGTTTACCCAGCATCCACTGGCGTTTCAGGAACATAACTCCGGTAAACGGAATGGTGATGGCATAGAACGATGCATACGCATACTGGAAGCCATCGCGATAGATCAGCCCCGGATGGCCCATGAAGGTCCATCCCGAGAACGATGTCGCGGTGGCGGCCAGAACAAACACCCACAACGAAAGACGCCTACCAGCGACGAAGTAGTCACTGGCGCTCTTCGCCATTTGGGCGCATTTCCAGCCCCAGAAGATACAGTAGGCCCAATACAGGCCTACGAAAATGAATAGCCAAACTACTTTCTCACTCAAGATACTTCTCCCCTATCTGTCGGTCCCCGAAAAACGACTCGGCCGAAACCGGGTCTCTCAAAAGTCGCAAGCCAAAGGGTTCCACAGGGACTCCCCGCGCAACCCCAGGAGATGAGCTAAAAAAACAGTTAGGATGTTGTCCCCGGCCTTAGTCGGCCTTTTATTCCTGCACCGCGCACTAAAACGTTGCCGACCCGAGTAAACGGACCAACTTGGAAATCACTACCAGTGGCTGGAAAAGTCTTCCCCAAAGACTGTCATGCTTCCCCGCGTCTTATTGCACAAACTTTAGCCCCGTGCTTCCTCCGATTCCCTGGAACCGAATCCCTCCGAATCAGAGTTGTATCCCTATTACCATATTTGACGTCACACGCACAACATTCCTTCACAGCATCACTAAAAATCCGCCCCGCCGAAACAATAGAAATCAACTGAGCAGACCCGGCGCCAAGAACAAAAATAATACAGTTGTTCGCAGGCGCACAATTCCATATTTTTGCCCCGGCGGCGCACTTGGAGGTAATTTATCCAGCGCCTGTATGAGCATATCGGCTACAGTAACCGAAGGCCCACTATTGGAGGGCTAAATCATTTTTCGGTATTTTCGTTCGCATGTGCAAATATTTAAACTCACAAAAAATTGCCCCCCCCTGTCCCGACCAAACAACAAGGCAGTGAACCATCCGATGGAATCCCGAATCGCCATTTTCAGCAAACTGGTCCGCGATTGCATGCGCGACGTGCCGCTGGCGGTCGCCGAGGGGACGCCGCTTGGTGAAGTCGCCCAAAGAATGGAAGCCGCCAGCGCGTCGAGCACCACCGTCACCGACGCCGAAGGCCGCCCCGTCGGCATCGTCACCGAGCGCGACATCACCCGGCGCGCCGCTTTCAAACTGGACGCCACGGCCCCAGTGGAAGCGGCGATGACGGCGCCGGTCTCGATTATTGTTGAGGACGAATACCTGTATTACGCCATCGCCCGCATGCGCCGGCGAGGCCTGCGCCATATGCCCGTGGTCGGCGCCAACAGACGTTTGACCGGCATGTTGAACCTGCATGATGCCCTCGCCGTGGCGTCGGAAACCCTGATGGGGCAGATCGACATCCTGACCAGAGATGAAAGCCTCGAAGGCCTGAAACTGATCAAGGCGGCACAGGTCGAACTGGCTGACCAGTTGCTGGGCGAACACATGCCGGCGACGGAAATTCAGGCGCTGCTGACCCACATCAACAACGACATCTACAGGCGCGTCGTCAACCTGAACCTGGACGCCATGACTGAGGAAGGGTGGGGCGAGGCGCCGGTCGGCTTCGCGGTCATCGTCATGGGGTCGGGCGGGCGAGGCGAAAATTTTCTTTACCCGGATCAAGATAACGGCTTCATCCTTGAAGACTATCCTGACGACCGCCACGCAGATATAGACGCCTGGTTTATTAATCTGGCCGAGCGTATGACCCGCGACTTAGGGATCGTCGGGCTGCCACTGTGCAAGGGCTTTGTCATGGCAACCAATCCCTTGTGGAGAAAAACCCTGTCGCAATGGAAAGAACAAGTCCGGCTGTGGAGCAAGAAACGCGGCGTCACAGCGCTTAGGCTTTGCGACATTTTTTTCGATTTCCGCCCGGTCTGTGGCGATGCGGAAATGGCCGACGACCTGCGCCGGTTCGTTACCCAGACCGCCAGCGGCAACAAGGCCTTCCTGCGCGACATGTATGAAGACGACGTTGAGCATATCGTTGCCTTGGGCTGGTTCAGCCGGTTGCTGACGGAACAGGATGACGAGGATTTCAAGGGCAGGATTAACCTCAAACACACTGGCACCCTGCCGTTGGTCGAAGCCATGCGCCTGTTGTCCTTTCGCGACGGCGTCGAGGCCGTCTCGACCCTTGGCCGCATGGACGCACTCAAGGACTGTGGCACGCTCAATTCCGACGAGCACGATTATCTGGCCGGCGCCTTCCGCCACATTTCGCATCTGCTGTTGCGCCAGCAGATCGCCGACTTCAAGGCCGGGACAACGGTTTCCAATTATGTCCATCCCGATACCCTGTCGGAACGCGAACGGGACATGCTGGTCGACAGCTTCAAAGCCATCCGCGCGCTCAGGGCCAAAATCAAAGGCGACTTCACTGGGGATATTTTCTAGGCCGCGTCTACTCTAAAACCGTTTTTGCATCTCACGAACGTGGGAAATTCGCGACGAGGCCTCGATCGCCTGGCCCAGGGTGCGGATGCCGCGGGCTTCCAGCATATCGAGCATGCGCAGGAACACGCCCGCAGTAACCAGGCTGTCGCCGAGCGCGGTGTGGCGGCCTTTTACCTCTATGCCCAAACGCTCGGCGATGGCGTCGAGGCCGTGGTTGCGGGCCTCTTCCTCCAGAAACACCGACAACAGCAGCGAATCCAGGACCAGATTATCGAAGACGACCCCGGTCGCCTGTTCCTTCAGTTTCAGAAATTTCATGTCGAAGGCGGCGTTGTGGGCGACCAGCACCGCATCGCCGACGAAGGTCTTGAAGTCCGGCAGCACATCGCCGATCGAGGCTTCGCCGCGAACCATGTCCTCGGTAATACCGTGGAAGCGGATCGACGCCCTGGGAATATCGCGACCGGGGTTGACCAGACGGGTGAACGCCTCGCCGTCCTTGATTTTACCGTCTTTGATGCGCACGCCCGCAATGGAAATTATCTCGTCGCCTTGCGAGGGCCCGAGCCCTGTCGTTTCGGTATCGAAAACGACGAAGGTCAGGGATTTCAGGCTCCGCCCGCCCAGTTCTTCAAGATGTTTGGGATGCTCATAAAGATTGAAATTGGTGTATTCGGGGCGCGTCGGCAGGTTGTTTTTATCAAACGAACGGGCCACCAATTGGCGGTCGACAATCACCCAGACCGCCGCCGTCAGCACGACCACGGCCGCCGCGCCCCAGATATGCCCGACCTGCCCCGTGACCAGCCAGACGCCGCCGACAACCGCCAACAACGCCACGCCCAGCCCGGCAAACCCCAGCATCACCAGACGGCGCAACGCCATTGTCTTGATCCACTCAGACAGTCCCACGCCCAGCCCCTTATCCTCTGCCGACATCGCGACCGATAGTTTAGCACCAAAATGGTGACAAACGAACGCACCTTCCCGTTGCGAAGACCGCGCCGGTGGGTTATCTATCCGGCAAATCCACCAAAGCTATGAGCGGAGACCACAAATGGCGGCCTATCAATATTCCTATGTGATGAAAGACCTGAAGAAGTCGTTCCCCGGCGGGCGCGACATTCTGAAGGGCGTCACGCTGTCGTTTCTGCCCGACGTCAAGATCGGCGTGCTCGGCGTCAACGGTGCCGGCAAATCGACCCTGCTCAAAATCATGGCCGGCAAGGACACCGAATTCAGCGGCGAGGCGTGGGCCGCCGACGGCGTGCGCATCGGTTATCTGGAGCAGGAACCGGACCTCGACCCGACGAAAGACGTCGAAGGCAACATCCTCGAAGGGCTGGGCGAGGCCAAGGTGATGATGGACCGTTTCAACGCCATCTCGGAACGCTTTGCCGAGCCCATGGACGACGACGAGATGACCGCCCTGCTGGCCGAGCAGGGCGATTTGCAGGAAAAGATCGACGCCTCCGACGGCTGGGAAATCGAGCGCACCGTCGAAATCGCCATGGACGCGCTGCGCTGTCCGCCGGGCGAGGCATCGGTCGATAAGCTGTCCGGCGGCGAACGGCGGCGGATCGCGCTCTGCCGGCTATTGCTGCAAAAGCCGGAGATGCTTTTGTTGGACGAGCCGACCAACCACTTGGATGCCGAATCGGTGTCGTGGTTGCAGCGGCACCTCAAGGAATACAAGGGCACCGTCGTCATGGTGACGCACGACCGCTACTTTTTGGACAATGTAACGGGCTGGATTTTGGAACTCGACCGCGGCCGCGGTATTCCCTACGAGGGCAACTATTCATCCTGGCTGGAGCAGAAGCAGAAGCGGCTGATGCAGGAGGAACGGGAAGAATCCGCCCGCCAACGCACGCTGAAAGAAGAGCTGGAGTGGATCCGCCAGAGCCCCAGGGCGCGGCAGGCGAAGTCCAAGGCCCGCATCACCGCCTATGAGGATCTGCTGACCAAGTCGCAGGACAAGGCGCCCGGCACATCGCAGATCGTCATTCCGGCGGCACCGCGTTTGGGCGATTTGGTGATCGAGGCGAAGCTGGTCCGCAAGGGATACGGCAACCGGCTGCTGATCGAGGATTTATCGTTCAAGCTGCCGCCCGGCGCCATTGTCGGGATCATCGGTCCGAACGGGGCCGGCAAGACGACACTGTTCCGCATGATCACCGGTCAGGAAACCCCGGATGGCGGCGAGATCAGGCTCGGCGAGACGGTCAAGCTCGGCTACGTCGATCAATCCCGCGATGCGCTCAAT
>JABMOG010000245.1 GCA_013204265.1 Rhodospirillales bacterium | reverse complement strand
TGCTAATGATATGGTTTTCTAAAGTAAAGCCTGGGCGGCAAACAGTCTGTGCCGTGATCACCAGGGCCAGCTTGAAATGGATGCAGGGAATGACCGACGCCATCGAAATTATCCAACGTGACCACGTCAATCTTGACCGGGTTCTGAGTGTGCTGGAGACAACCGTGAACGGCTTTGCGCCCGATCAATCGAAACCTGATCTGGAGCAGCTTTTTTCGGCGATCTACTACATCCGGGTATTTCCAGACCGTTTTCATCATCCCAAAGAGGAACGGTATCTATTTCCTGCGCTTCGAGCGCGGTGTCCGGAAACCGCCGAGCTTATCGATCGCCTGGATGGGCAACATGCCCAATGCGCGGGACTGATCGACGCCTTGGATACGGCGCTCAAGGCGTTTGATAGCGGTTATCCGGCGGGCTTGGAGGAATTGCGCGGCGCAGTTCGCGCTTACGTAGATTTCCAGCGCGACCACATCGGCCTGGAAGAACGCGAACTGATCCCGCTCGCCCGTGACCACCTGGAACCCGCGGATTGGGGCGCCATCAACCAGGCGTTCGGCATGGGCAGCGATCCGATGTTCGGCGAGAACATGGAAACCGGGTTTCGGGCGCTTTTTGAGAAAATCACGCGTTAGCTGGAAAAACCCATGATGACTGTGCCTCGGGTAAATACCTCGACGTAATCGACCAGCTTGTCTGCCGCCGCCGCAGCGCCGTCAGGGTCGCTCTCGGCGATCCTGCGCGCCAGTTCGGCATGAAGCCGGGCCGCCAACGGCAGATCGGCGGTTTCCTTGTAATGCATATACCAAAACCGGCGCGACAGGCCATTCATCAACCCGATGGCGCGGGCGGTATAGTCGTTGTGAGCGGCTTCGGCGATAAGCTGGTTAAAAGCATCGTCCAGGCGCATGAAATTAATATCGTCGTTGTCGCGGGCCGCTTGTTCCATACCGTCGGCGATCTCGAAGAACTGCCGGCGTTCGTCCTCGGTGCAACGGATGGCGCCGGTGCGCGCGAGAAGGCGTTCCAACTCGCGGCGGACTTCAAGGAGCAGCAACTGGCTTCGCGGATTGATCTCGGAAACCAGGATTCCCTTGCGTGGCAGGATAACGACGAGCCCTTCGCGGGCCAGGCGCTGCAAGGCTTCGCGAATAGGCGTGCGGCCGATATCCAGCCTTTCAGAAAGGGCCGTTTCCGATAAAACCGACCCCGGTTTGAATTGAAGCGTCACAATCATCTCTTCGATGACCGCGTAGGCCCTGTCGGTCAAGCTCGCCACCACGCCACTGGCGTCGATTACGGTGTTGGTTGATTTTTTCTTTTGTTGTGCCATTCGCCAATCCTCGGTCGGTTGCTGCGGGATGTCCCCATTATAGCCGATCAAATCTGTTTGCGCTTTTCCACCAAAGTCGCGAACTTCTCGTATTCCGCTTCGTCGATGCCGTAACTGTGGTCATCGTCGGGAAATTTTCCTTCTTTGACCTCACGCACATATTCCAAGATGCCGCCGACGGCGACCTCGGTCAGCTTGGCGTAGCGCTTGGTGAACTTCGGCTTGAAATCCGTAAACACGCCGAGCAAGTCATAGCCGAGAAGAATTTGCCCATCCGTACCGACACCGGCGCCGATGCCGATGGTCGGAATTTCAAGTTGCCGGGAAATCAATGTGGCGATCTTTGCCGGAACCGCCTCGAACTCCAGCATGAAACAGCCGGCGTCCTGGATCGCGAAGGCGTCTTCCAGAATCTTCATGGCGGCGTCCGCCGTGCGCCCTTGAATTTTGAAGCCACCGAACATGGCGACCGTATGGGGTGTCAGCCCGATGTGCGAGGCGGTCGGAATTCCCGCATCAACCAACGCCTTCAGAATATGGGCCTGGCTTTTACCGCCCTGCGGTTTGACAGCGTCCGTGCCCGCGTCCTGCATGAACCGCATCGCGTTGCTCAGCGCCCGTTCGACGGTGTTATAGCTTTGGTACGGCATGCAACCAAGGACGAATGTGTTGGCGCCCCGCGGCGCACGGCCTGGCTGTGCAACACCATCATATCCATGGTCGCGGGGATGGTATTTGGGTGTCCATGGGCGATCATCGCCAGACTGTCGCCGACCACGGCAACGTCGACGCCCGCCATTTCCGCCC
>JABMOG010000244.1 GCA_013204265.1 Rhodospirillales bacterium | reverse complement strand
GAAATCCTCTCTTATGCAATACCGCTAAGTTGTTCCATAGGCGCTGACGTTAGACAGTGAGGTCGCCGCCACGTTCCAGCATACCCATAACGATGGTTTTATCGTCTTTGCCCATTTTGTCTTTGCCGCCGATCCGGGTTTCGTCAATTTCCACGATCTTGTCGCCACCTAGGGGGCTGTCGCCGTCCACGTAGGTCATATACTTGCGGATTTCATGTCCCATGCGCCATGCGCACTTGTAGGTCACGCCTAACTGGCGTTGCAGTTCCTTGGCGGAAACCCCGTTGCGGGTCGTGGTGAACAGATACATGGCGTAGAACCACTTTTGCAGGGGGGTTCTGGAACGCTCAAAGGGTGTCCCAGCCATCGGGTGAATATGGTGGCCACAAGTCGGGCATGAGAAAGCGGGAAGCTTCTTGATCCGGGCAAAACGGCTTTCCTTGTCGCACTTGGGACAGGTGATCTTGTCGCCGTACCGCGTAGCCATAAGGTGGCTCAAACAGGCGCTATCATCAGGGAACCGCTTGAAGAAATCTTGGATTGTAAATGTCTTAGCCATCTCGCCTCGCTTTCAAGGAAGATGGTAGCAAATCATTCTACGTACGTCAAGGGGATACACGCCTGTATTTTTCTCTTGACGCAAACGGTGAACCAAAATAGAACATAAGTGAACGTTTTCTTTTTGTTCCATATTTTGTGGTGTCCGTAGCCAGCAACCACTAAACAGGCGCTTTCGGGTGATTTTCCCAAAATGCCGACCCCTTAGATGATTGCTCCGGTCTTGTTAGAAAACTAGTTAGAAAAAAGGTAAAGCCCATGTTGACCCGGAAACAATACGAACTTTTGGTGTATCTCGATCAGCAGCTCAAGCAGAACGGTGTTTCACCGTCCTTCGACGAAATGAAAGATGCCTTGGGCCTGAAATCCAAATCCGGCATTCACCGCCTGATTACCGGCCTGGAGGAACGCGGTTTCATCCGCCGCCTGCCCCACCGGGCGCGCGCCATCGAGGTTACCCGCCTGCCCGACAACATGGAGGCACCTGCTGCCAAGGGTACCGGCAAGCCCACCGCCCGGCGCTTCCAGCCCAACGTTATCGAGGGGGATTTCAGGCTATCCGGCGCGTCCTCGGCCGGCGACTCTGAAACCGTGCACCTGCCCCTTTATGGACGGATTGCCGCCGGTACCCCGATCGAGGCTTTGCGCGATCATTCCAGTTCCGTTGACGTGCCCGCCGCCTTACTCGGCAAAGGCGACCATTACGCGCTTGAGGTCGATGGCGATTCGATGATCGACGCCGGTATTTTCGACGGCGATACGGTTATCATCCGCCGCACGGACACCGCCGATAACGGCTCCATCGTCGTCGCCCTTGTCGAGGATACAGAAGTTACCCTCAAGCGGCTGCGCCGCAAGGGTGCTTCCGTGGCTTTGGAACCCGCCAACACGGCATTTGAGACCCGCATCTTTGGTCCCGATCAGGTCAAAGTGCAGGGCAGTCTCGTCGGCCTGATCCGTAAGTACTAAAAGTCAGGTCTTGGGGGCATTCTTTTTAGTCCTCGCTTGAGGGCGCACGACCCAGGGCCGTGTCCCGCGCAGCCCGTTGACGGTTTCGATGCGAATGCGCCCGGGTCCCCGCAGCCAGATCGCGGCGGCGCCGCCGCGCCACAGGTCGAAACGATCGATCACGCCGAGCGGCGCCGGACAGGGTATTCGCACCGGCACCACGGAAATAACCACATCGGCGGCCCAGCAATCCTCCGCCAACGCCCCTTCGTCGAAGACCAGCGCCACGGTTCGGTCCTCGACTCCTTCCCCGGTTGATCCTCTGGCCCTGTACAGACAGCCTTGGCGGTCACAGGTCAGGCGCTCATCGGAACTGGTGCCGATTTTTGGCCAGGGTGCGCGGGCTTCTTCCTCGCCGAAACGACGCAGCCAGATTTCGCGCTCATAGCGCGCCCGGCGTAACGTTGACACCGCGACCCGGCCATCCGTTGTGCGCACCGCCAGTAGGCGCCCCTGGCCGTCGACGAGAACATCGGGTGGCTCATGCATTACCGCCAGCAGAACGCCAAGACAAAGCCCCCCCACTCCGAGGAACCGCCATCGGCGACGCCATAACGCCAGCCACAATCCGCCTAGCGCAATCGCCACCAGGGCGGAGACCGGCATCGCCGGTACCAGGGTGACAGCCCCGCTCCACTGTGAAACAGTTTCGGCGACTTTGATAATGACGTCGACGCCCCATCCCATGGGGAGCAAAGCCGCGCCTTCCAGCCCGAACGGCATCAGCAAAAACGCCATCACCGCCCACGGCATCACCCACAATGCCGTTACCGGCACGGCGACCAGATTCGCCGCCAAGCCGTAGTCGGCGATGCGGTTGAAATGAAAAACCGCAAATGGCGCCGTGGCGAGACCGGCGACCACCGTCGTCAGCGCCACCCCGGCCAGATACAGCCCGGCTTTGCGCAACCAGAGTGGAATTTTTGAGACCCCGTACCCGTCATAGCGCCGCCGTTCGCTGATCGCTTCATAGGTAGCGATCAGCGCAATGACGGCGGCGAAGGACATCTGGAAACTTGGCCCCAGCAGGCTTTCCGGTTGCAAAATCAAAATCGTCAAAGCCGCCCAGGCGACCAGCCGAATCGAAAGCCCGCGACGATCGAGCATCACCGCCAGCAAAACCAGCCCGACCATCAGAAAGGCGCGTTGGGTCGGCACCGTCGCGCCGGCGATCAGGGCATAGGCGAAGGCGCCGGCAACTGCGGAGGCAGCCGCCCATTTCTTGATCGGAAACCTTAGCGCCCAAGGACCGACCAGTGCTAATACGGTCCTGACCGCGAGGAACAGAATACCGGCGACAAGACCGATATGCAGCCCGGAAATGGCGAGCAGGTGGGCGATGCCGGAATCCCGGATTGTCTGCATCACCGGTTCGGGAATGGCGCTTCGCTCGCCTGTCATCAGAGCGGCGGCGATGGCTCCGGCTGTCCCACCAAGGCCGGTTTGGACCCGGATCGTAATGGCTTGGCGCAGACGGGCCAGGGCGATGGTCAAGACGTCCAGCGGATGTTGCAAGCTTGCGTCGTTTGTACCGACGGGCCGCGGGGCAGTGATTTCAACCGCGCCCAGACCGAAACCGACGCCGCCGAGGCGGCGAAACCAGGACTGTCGCTGAAAATCGAAAGCGCCCGGCGCCGATGGCGGCGGCGGCGGGGAAAGAATGGCGCGCACCCGAATCCAGGCCCCGGCAATAATGTCGGGTTGGGAACCACGAAGACGAATGCGAATTTTTTCCGGCACCTGTTCAGGGCCGAGCCCGGCAATGCGGACACGCTCCATGGTCACCCGGTGGCTGCCGGGAAAGGCCTCAACGCCGGCAACACGCCCGGTCACAGCGGTCGGGCCAATGCGTTTGCCAAGAACGGTGTGCGCAACATCCGCGGTGCGCCATTGGGCGGCCCAAAAGCCGCAGGCAGTTATCGCAAACGCCACCAACAACAAGCCCCATTGTCCGCCCTGCGAAAATCTCTCCCTTCCCTGATACGCCGCCAGCCCGGCCCCTATTAGCGCCGCCGGGCCGATCCACCAGGGTGGTTCTGCACGAAGCCCGAAATAGATTGCGATGCCCGTGCCGAAGAAGACCGGCAGCCATAATATCCAGCGTTCCCGGTCGCGGCGCAGCCCAGACAGGAAGGACGCCAGAATGTCAGGAGCGGGCAACACTAGGTCATGACCTAGCGCACGATGATGTGGCCAGGGGACGGCGGGTCATTCCCGGCGATCAGGGAGGACAGGCCGTAAGAATTGTCATCGCGGAAACTGAATTCCCCCTGGCGCAACGGCACGACCCGGATCTCCGCCCATTTCAGCGGCCCGATCCGAATTGCCTCGATACAGGTTTCCGAAACATCCTTGCCGCCATAGATAATTTTAAACACGGCGGCCTGTTGGAAAAATTCCTGGGCGCGGAAGTTCAATACTTCCCTGGTTCCGTTGTAAAGCCTGAGAATATTGGGCGTGTTGACGGTCATGACCACGGATGAAGGGGTGAGCCCATTTTTTCGCGAATAAATGTCAATCCGTTTGGCGTCCTTCCAGTCCATTGCTTGCAGGTTCAGGCGCGTGGCGGCCTCGCAATCCACATCATCCGCGGTTTCCGGTCCTTCCCCGGAAATGGACGCCAAGGACGGAAAACCAGGCAGCGACGGCAATTTTGGCAGAGACCACTTCTCGCAAGCAGCCAGGCTGACCATTGCGACCAGGATCAGCACTCTGAAAAGCACAGGCGGAATGAGTCGTTTTAACGCCATACAATTCCCCCTACCCTCACGGAATTACTGCAACGCCGGTGAAGATATGATAATCCTCTCGCGCCGATGCAGTATATCCCTTCAAAAACAGATTGTTGTCCGCCATGACCGTTGTTACCCGTTTCGCGCCGTCACCGACAGGCTTCCTTCACATCGGCGGTGCACGCACTGCATTGTATAACTGGCTGTTTGCCCGGCACCATGCTCAATTCGGTTCCGGCGGTCGTTTTTTACTGCGCATCGAAGATACCGACCGCAAACGCTCTAACGATGAGGCCGTGTCCGCCATTTACGACGGGCTCACATGGCTGGGGTTGGACTGGGACGGTGATGCCGTCTCCCAATTCTCTAATGCCGCCCGCCATGTGGAAATCGCCGAGCGGCTACTGACCGAGGGCAAGGCCTACAAATGTTATTGTTCCGCGGAAGAGCTTCAGGAAATGCGCGACACTGCGCGTGCCGAAGGCCGGTCCATGCGCTATGACGGGCGCTGGCGCGACCGCGACCCGGTTGAAGCGCCCGGCGGCGTCGCCCCGGTGATTCGCATGAAGGCTCCTTTGGTCGGCGAAACCGTCATCCCGGACCTTGTTCAAGGTGAGGTGACTGTAGCCAACGACCAGCTGGATGATATGGTCCTGCTGCGTGCCGATGGCACGCCAACATATATGCTGGCCGTCGTTGTCGACGACCACGATATGGCCGTCACCCATGTCATTCGCGGCGACGACCACCTGACCAACGCCTTTCGCCAGTTCCAGATCTACCGTTTGCTAGGCTGGGACGTTCCTGAATTTGCCCATATTCCGCTGATCCACGGGGCCGACGGCGCCAAATTGTCAAAACGCCATGGTGCACTCGGGGTCGAGGCCTACCGGGATATGGGGTTTTTGCCCGAGGCGCTCTGCAATTATCTGTTACGGCTGGGGTGGAGCCACGGCGATGATGAAATCATCAGCTCAGATCAGGCAATCGAATGGTTCGGGCTGGACACCGTCGGCCGCGGGGCGGCCCGTTTTGACATCGACAAGCTGACCAGCCTCAATGGTAGCTATATCCGCCAGGCCGATGATGCGCGCCTGGTAGAATTGATTCTGCCCACTTTAAAGAAAACCCTCGGCAACCAGTTATCTGAGGACACTGAACGCCGCCTCACCCGTGGCATGGCCGGGCTAAAAGAACGCGCGAAAACTATTCCCGCATTGTCGGAAAGCGCCGAAATTTATGCGCGGGTGCGGCCCTTCGAGCTGGACGAAAAAGCACTAAGCCTTGTCGAAGGCGAAGGCCGTGACCATTTGCAAAACCTGGCCAACCTTTTGGCCGAACATGAGGAATGGCGCGCCGATGGGCTGCAGGATACCGTGCGCGCATATGCCGAAGGCGGCGACATTAAACTAGGTAAAGCGGCCCAGCCGCTGCGCGCGGCGTTGACCGGACGCGCGGTTTCGCCGAGCATATTCGAGGTAATGGAAATTCTCGGCCGCGATGAAACCCTGGGGCGTTTAGAGGACGTTCTAAATCGTGGCTAAATGGGGTATAATGACGGGTCCATTAACGCACACATTACCGGACGTAAAAAAACCAGACGTAAGAGGGAAAGCCAGCCATGAACGCCGACAATAAAAAGAAATCTTCCGAGACTTTCACCCTGACCGATAACCGCTCAGGGAAATCCTACGAATTACCGGTGTTGAAAGGATCCCTCGGCCCAGACGTGATCGATGTGCGCAAGCTGTATGCGGACACCGGGTGCTTTACATATGACCCGGGTTTCACCTCGACAGGAAGCTGTGAATCGAAAATCACCTTCATCGACGGCGAGAAAGGTATCCTGCTCTATCGCGGCTATCCCATTGATGTGCTGGCCGAACAATCCGATTTCACCGAAGTCTGTTATTTGTTGCTGTATGGCGATCTGCCGTCGCCGCAGCAGAAGAAAAAATTTGCCTCCGGCATCACCTATCACACCATGCTGCATGAGCAGTTGAACTATTTTTTCCGCGGGTTCCGGCGCGATTCCCATCCCATGGCCGTGATGTGCGGCGTCGTTGGGGCATTGTCCGCCTTTTATCACGACAGCACCGATATCACCGACCCCAAGCACCGGATGATAGCGTCTTACAGATTGGTGGCGAAAATGCCGACCATCGCCGCCATGGCCTACAAATATACCATCGGCCAGCCGTTCATGTACCCCCGCAACGATCTGAATTTTGCTGAAAACATGCTGTACATGCTGTTCGGCAACCCGTGCGAGGAATATAAGGTCAACCCGGTTCTGGCGCGTGCGCTGGACCGCATCCTGATTCTGCATGCTGATCACGAGCAGAATGCGTCGACATCGACGGTTCGTCTGGCCGGGTCGAGCGGTGCCAACCCCTTTGCCTGCATCGCTGCCGGGATAGCGTCCCTGTGGGGGCCAGCGCACGGCGGCGCCAACGAGGCGGTGCTGAACAT
>JABMOG010000026.1 GCA_013204265.1 Rhodospirillales bacterium | reverse complement strand
GGTGCGTCACAAGCGATGATCGAGTTCGAAATGGACGGAACCATCCTCAAGGCCAACCAAAACTTCGTGTCGGCCTTGGGCTATGGAAATGAGTCTGAAATCCAGGGCAAGCACCATAGTTTGTTCGTCGAGGCAAAATACAAGGAATCCCCAGAGTACAGAGAGTTTTGGGCAGCCTTGGGGCGTGGAGAATTCCAGGCCGGCGAGTTCAAACGAATCAGAAAGGACGGCAGTGAGGTCTGGATTCAGGCGGCGTACAATCCGGTCAACGGTCCTGATGGCAAGCCCTACAAAGTCGTCAAAAACGCGGTCGATATCACCGCGAAAAAGACCGAGGCCCTCAGGATGGCCAACAACGTCAAGGAAGTGACCTCCATCGTCGCGTCGGCTTCGAACGAGTTGCAAAACACCGCTCAAGCCATGTCGGCGACGGCAGAACAAGCCTCGCAACAATCCAGCGCCGTTGCGGCGGCGGCAGAACAGGCGTCGGCCAACGTACAGACCGTGGCTTCGGCGGCCGAAGAACTGTCAGCCTCCCTCGAAGAGGTCGGACGGCAAGTCAAGGAATCGTCCGACATCGCCCAGGGTGCTGCGAAGGAAGCCGAACAGACCAATGCCTCGGTTGAAGAACTGGCCCTAGCCGCCGACAAGATCGGACAGGTTGTGGAACTGATCAGCGACATCGCGGCGCAGACCAACCTTTTGGCCCTGAACGCCACCATCGAAGCGGCCCGGGCCGGGGACGCGGGCAAGGGATTTGCCGTCGTCGCCAACGAGGTCAAGTCGCTGGCCAGCCAGACGGCTAAGGCGACCGGCGACATCTCGGCTCAGATTTCCGCGATCCAGTCGGCTACCGGCAATGCGGTGACGGCGATCCGTGGGATTGGTGAGACCATCAACAAGGTCAACGACATCGCCGGCACGATTGCCTCGGCGGTTGAGGAACAGGGTGCGGCGACGCAGGAAATCGCGCGCAATGTCCAGGAAGCCTCGACCGGCACACAGGAGGTTTCGTCGAATATTATCGAGGTCCAGAAGGCGGTCACGGAAACCGGTGAATCGGCCAGTCAGGTTCTTGAAGCGGCGGGCGAATTGTCCAAACAGTCGGAAAAACTGCAGACCGAAATTCAATCCTTTATGGCTGACAACTAAGAGCCAAAACGACGATACCTGCTTTGAAGGCGGGCCGTGGCCAACCTGGCTGCGGCCCGCTTTTTTTGTTCGAATTTTAGCCCCGCCGCATTTCCTGAATAATCTCAGCCAGAATGGAAACCGCGATTTCTGCCGGGGATGCGGACCCGATATCGAGGCCGACCGGCCCGTGCAGCCGATCCAGATCATCGGCGCTCAGGCCAAGGTCTGCGAGCCGGATATTGCGTTTTTCCTGGGTCCGCAGACTGCCGAGCGCGCCGACGTAAAACGCCGGCGACGTCAACGCCAAGTGCAGAACCGCATCGTCGATTTTCGGATCATGGGTCAGCACCACGATGGCGGTTTGGTCATTGGGCCTAAGTTGCTTGAGCGCCTGGTCCGGCCATTCGGTGTGGATTTCGACGCCGGGAAAGCGTTCCGGGGTTGCGAAGGTTTCACGCGGGTCCAGAACAACAACCTTGAAACCGGCGATCCGGGCCATGGGAACGAGGGCCTGTGCAATATGCACGGCGCCAATCAAAATCAGGCGGTTCGGTGGCGTGATGGACTCAATGAAATAAGCGGCTTCGTCAATTTCAAAAACATGATTGCGGTTCTCGCGTATCGCCTCAAAGGCCGCTTCGCTCAAACCTTGGGGGGTATCTAAAGGACCGCTTTGGATCCCCTCGCCGATCAGCCCCAGCGCTCCATCAACGATCCGTGTCACCAAGGCCGAGGAAAGCCCTTGTTCGGCACGCTTGCGAGCCTCGCGGTACAGCGCCGCGTTTTCGTCAACGCGCCGGACCAGAACACGGATTTCCCCGCCGCAGGCCAAACCGACCTGCCAGGCCATTTCGCCGGTGACTCCGTATTCCAAGACCTGTAGGGGCGCACCTTCAAGGACTTCCATGGCCTCATGAATAACAGCCGCTTCGACACACCCGGCGGATACGGAGCCGATGATGGCGCCATCGCTGCGGATGGCCAGATGGCTGCCGGCCGGACAGGGTGACGACCCCCAGGTGGAAATAACCGTCGCCAGGGCCACGGCGTGACCCTGATCCAGCCAGCCGATCAGTGTGTCGATGACATCCGTTGGCGCGGAGGAATCGGACGGGGAAAAAGAAGCAGGCTTCATTTCAACAACAGGTAGATAGCAAGTCCGGTGGCGGCCAGGGCAATGGCGATCCAGGGCCCCCGGACCGGAAGCCCTACTCCCGGTGCGAAGGCGGGTTCGAATTCGGAGACTTCTTCACCCGTCGGGGTTTCGCCGGTCGCCTGTTCGGTAACGATCTTTTCAAAATCCTTGAAGAACTTTGCCGCCAGTTTTTTCGAGGTCGCTTCGATCAAGCGGCCCCCCAATTGCGCGATTTTCCCGCCAACATCGGCGCTGATTTCGTAACTCAGGACTGTTTCACCACCCTCATCGGTGAGATGGACCTTGGCCGAGCCCTTGGCAAAACCCGCAGGCCCGGCCTTACCCTCGCCTGAAATGGTGTAGCTTTCGGGCGCGACAATATCCGACAACGTGACGCTGCCTTGGAATTTGGCTTTAATCGGTCCGATTTTGGAAACCACGATGGCCGAAAAGGCGTTGTCCGAAGTTTTTTCCAGGCTTTCGCACCCAGGTATTGCAGCGGCCAGAACCTCGGGGTCATTCAGCGCCGCAAACACCACCTCTCGCGGGGCCGAAATACGGATCTCTTCTTTAAGTTTCATTGCCGCTTGGCCCTTCTTGGTCTTTAATTTTGCCGATGGCTCCGTTCATTTGGGCGACGGGGCGGTAAAGATCAAGCGCATTGTATACAAAACCACTCATCAAAACCGATGACGGTACCGGAACAGGCACTGTCGGTTTCATCTTTAGTATTTTATTTCAATAAGTTAGGCTGTGATTTTTTTTATTCCGGCACTGTCTTTTCAAGGCCGGGTTTCTATGGTTTTGTATCGGTCGGCGTAACGCCCCAGAACATCCAAAAATTCGATCCATAAAAACCTGAGTATTGGGCCCCGGAAACAAATCTATCATGCCAAAAATTACCCTGACAGTGAACAACGAACCCGTATCCAGGGACGTCGAAGCGCGCACGTTGCTGGTCGAACTGATCCGCGAGGAACTCGGGTTGACCGGCACCCATGTCGGTTGTGACACCAGCCAATGCGGCGCCTGCGTCGTCCATGTTGATGGTGCACCGGTCAAAAGCTGCTCCATGCTGGCGGTGCAGGCCGATGGCGCGGCGGTGCTGACCATCGAAGGCATCAGCCCTGATGGCGGGCTGAACCCCTTGCAGCAGGCTTTTCAGGAGCACCACGGCCTGCAATGCGGATTTTGCACGCCGGGCATGGTGATGACGGCATCCGCCCTGCTCCGGGACAAACCAGACCCGACGGAACAAGAGGTTCGCCACGGGCTGGAAGGCAACATCTGCCGGTGCACCGGGTACCAGAACATCGTCGAGGCCATCCTGGCAGCGGCCAAGACCATGCGGAGTTGAGCCATGCAGGGTTTTTCCTATCACAAACCGACGACCCTGGTTGCTGCCTTGGACGCTATCGAAAACCTGGAAGACGGCCTTTTTCTGGCCGGCGGCCAAACCATTCTTCCGGTTATGAAATTCGGGTTGGCCCAGCCCTCGGGCGTGGTTGACCTGTCCGGGATCCCCGATCTTGCTGGAATCGAGGTCTCCGATACGACGGTTTCCATTGGCGCCATGACCACCCACGCCGCCGTGGCTGCGTCGGCGGATGTGCGCCGGGCGTTGCCGGGGCTGGCCACTCTGGCCGGGATGATTGGTGACCCTCAGGTCCGCAACCGCGGCACCATCGGTGGCTCGATCGCTAACAACGACCCGTCCGCCGATTATCCGGGCGCCGTGTTGGCGCTGAATGCGGTGGTAACAACCAATACGCGGCAAATCGCCGCCGACGATTTCTTCGTCGATATGTTTGAAACCATCCTGGAGGAAGGCGAGATCATTACCCGGGTGGATTTCCCCATTGTCGAACATGCGGTGTATGCGAAATTCCCCAACCCTGCTTCGCGCTATGCGGTGGCCGGGGTTTTCGTCGCTAAAACGACGTCGGGCGTCCGCGTTGCCGTTACCGGGGCCGGGCCGGTCGTGTTCCGTGCCATCGAGATGGAAGCCGCCCTTGATAAGGACTTTTCCGCCGCCACGCTCATTGGCATTTCGGTACCGGCAGATGGCCTGAATAGCGATATCCATGCATCGGCGGAATACCGCAGTCACCTGATCGACGTCATGGCTAAACGCGCCGTAGAAGCGGCTTTAGGGAACGGAGATTCTAAATGACGGACGTTGCCATCGGACAATCTGTACGGCGCACGGAAGACAATCGCTTCCTCACCGGCCAGGGCCGTTACACCGACGATATCAATCTTGACGGCCAGGCCCGCGCCGCCGTCCTGCGCTCGACCCATGCCCATGCCCGCATCAACGCCATCGATACGGCTGAGGCAAAGGCTTTGGACGGCGTTCTTCTGGTTATCACTGGCCGGGAATGGGTCGCTGAGGGTATGGGCACAATGCCGACGAAAACGGCTGTGCGCAAAGGCCGGGGCGATACCGACCTGAAGGAACCACCGCGCCATTGCATGGCCATAGATGTCGCCTTTTACGTCGGCGAGCCGGTAGCCTTCGTTGTCGCGGAAACCCAGGAAATTGCCAATAGTGCGCTCGAGTTGATCGAAGTCGATTATGAGCCGCTTGACGCCGTGACCGACCCGATAAAGGCGCTGGCCCCCGGTGCGCCGCAGTTGTGGGACGACATCCCGGGCAACCTCTGCATCGATTTTGAACTGGGTGACCAGGACGGTACCGAAAAGGCGATGGCGGAGGCCGACCACGTTATCACGCTCGACCTTGAGAACAACCGGGTGACGGCGGTGCCTATTGAGCCTCGGGGTTGTGTCGGCAGTTATGATGCCGTCACCGACAGCTATACCTTGTACAATTCGACCCAGAACGTGCACGCCAACCGCGATACCTTTGCCGAAAATGTGCTGGGCATCGATAAAGACAAACTGCATCACATTGCGCCCGATGTCGGCGGCGGCTTCGGCGTTAAGAACAGCGCTTATCCGGAACCGCCGATGGTGCTGTTTGCGGCGAAAAAACTCGGCCGCCCGGTTAAATGGATCAACAACCGTTCGGACAGTTTTCTGTCCGACACCCACGGGCGCGGGCAGACCAGCCGGGTCAGGTTGGCGCTCAAAAACGACGGCACATTTTTGGCCCTGCATACGGAAACCGTCGGCGCCATCGGCGCCTATTGCTGGACCGTCGGGCCGTTCACGCCGACCGGCGGCTCGGCCCGCACTCAGGGCGGCCCTTACCTCTTTCCGGCAATGTATTACCGGGGCCGGGCGGTGTTCACCAACACCGCCCCGATGGACCCTTACCGGGGCGCCGGGCGACCCGAGGCGACATTCCAGACCGAACGCATCATCGAATACGCGGCCCGCAAGTTGGGACTCGACCCGGTCGAAATCCGCCGCAAGAACCTGATGGCCCCCGACACCCTGCCACATACGACGCCGCTGGGGCTGGACATCGATTCCGGCGATTTTCAGCACTTGTTTGAGCGTACGCTGGAAATGGC
>JABMOG010000243.1 GCA_013204265.1 Rhodospirillales bacterium | reverse complement strand
GTTTTTCCCGGAATTGATGAGTTTCCCCCATATGACCTGGGCCGTTGTTCCCGCGATCTTTATTGTGCTGGTCATCCAGTGGACGGTGTCGATCGCGTCCTATGGTTATCTGTTCCGACCCCTCATCGCCTGGGAACGGGGCGTCTTCGCCGTTGCCGCCCTCGGTGGCTTTTTGGGAATGGCGCACAATGACCCCGTGGCTTACTCCGTCCACGGGGCGCTGTTCTTTGGGATGGCGGCGATGCTGTTTGCGACCCGAAAACGTTATTCAGAGCAGGCGGCGTAATAAAAATCGTTTATTCCGGCCTTATGGAAAACAATATCTGATCGAATTCGACCAACGCCGTGTCCTCGGCATGGATTGCAGCGATGACGCCGGCGCTCGGCGCCTCAATGGTCGTGTAAAGCTTCATAACCTCGATAAGACACAGCGGCGTGCCTTTTTCGACCCGTGTTCCAACCTCCACGAAAGGAGGCTCGTCCGGGGCCGGGTGGCGATACGCCGTGCCGACCATCGGAGAACGGACCGCGACAAGCCCATCGTCGATCTTCGCGCTAATGGCACCGCCCATTTCTCCGCCACGGGGTGCGGGGGCCGGTTGTTCGGCGCCTGGTGGGGCGGTCGTCGTGGAGGCAGGCACGCCGGGCGTTGACGGCGCAGACGCGGCGCTGGGGCCAAGACCCGCAGCTTGGCCCTTGCGGACGACCAAGCGGGTACCCTCGACCTCAAGAACGACTTCCTCGCAATCCGAGGCATCGACAATTTTCAGAATTTCAGCAACATCTTTAAAGCTCAGCGCCATGTCGTTCCCCAGGTTCCGCGATCAGGTTTTCGGCGCGATAGAAAACGTCGCCGCAAGATTGGCTGCGGCGGCTTTCATTTGGGGCACGAAGGCACGCAACTCGTCGAGGGTCATGCGCGCTTCTGGCGCCGAAATCGCGATCCCGCCGATGCATTTGCCATTTTCGGTTATGACCGGTACGGCCCGACAAACGACGCCATGCATGAACTCCTGGTCGTCCGTGCCGATGCCGGATTCGCGGATTTCGCACAACGCCTTCATCAGTGCGACGATATCGGTCAACGTATTCTCGGTATATCGGGATTTCGGCATGGTGCGAAGCAAGGCCGAAGCCTCGTCTTCCGCCAATCGGCTCAGCAATAGCTTGCCGATTGCCGTGCAATGGGCTGGCACCCGGCTGCCGGCGTCGAAGCGCAGCCCCAGGGGCCACTTCGCCTCGACCCGGTCGAGATAGATTACTTCGCCACCACTGAGCACGCCGTAATTGCTGGTTTCCTCGGTTTCATCGGACAAGCCCTGCAGGATAGAGTGACGAATCGACCGGGGTGCCGCCGCGGCAAGCGTTTGGTGCGCGAGCGCGACGAGGCTGGCACCCTCGATGAAGCCCATGCCGATATGGTCGCGTTCTAGAAAGCCGATGTCGATGAGTAAATTGACGATACGATGGGCCGTCGGCTTGGTCATCCCGGTAACCCGGATAATATCGGCCATAGAGGTCGGGGCCGGATTGGCGGAAACCGCTTCCAGCACAGAAAAGGCCTTGCCCGTGGCACCCAACTCCGTCAACAGCTCGAAGCGGGCCTCGGTGGTGCTGGTTGGAAAATTCTTCGTTTCTTCGGCAAACAGGGCCGAAAAACGTTTTGCCTTTATATTCATAACGATCTTGACAGTTTTGAGGTCCAATCTGCATTATGCATGCGTCAATAAATGAAATCAATCGTCTTGTATAATGAGACGGCGCCATTAATCAGGACAACCGGAGCAACGGCGTGACCGACACAGCGGCTAGACCGAGACTATCGCGCGTGCTTATCGCCAACCGCGGCGAGATCGCGCTCCGGGCGATCCGCGCGTGCCGTGCGCTGGGGCTGGAAACGGTTGCGGTTTATTCCGTTGCCGACGCCGATCAGCCCCATGTATGGGCCGCCGACCGCGCTGTCTGTCTGGGCCCGGCGCCTAGCACCCAAAGCTATCTTTCCATTCCATCGATTCTCCACGTTGCCATCGAAACGAGCTGCAATGCCGTCTATCCAGGCTATGGTTTTCTTGCTGAAAACGCGGCGTTTGCCAAAGCCTGCGCCGACAATGGGCTCAAATTCATTGGGCCTTCCGTCGAAGTCATCCAAACCATGGGGGACAAGGCGCGGGCGCGCGAGATGGCCCGCAGTTTCGGTGTCCCCGTGGTTCCCGGTTCCGAGGGGGTGTTTACCGACGCCGACGAAGCCGCAGCGGTCGCCAAGGATATTGGGTTTCCGATGTTGCTCAAGGCGCGGTCCGGCGGTGGCGGGCGCGGCATGCGCATTGCCGAAAACATGGCCGGGTTCTCCGAGGCCTTCGCCCAGGCCGCACGCGAGGCCGAGGCCGCCTTCGGCGATGGCGCGATCTATTTGGAACGCTTTTTCCCCCGGGTTCGCCACATCGAGGTTCAGGTCCTGGGCGATGGCCAGGGAAATTCACTGCAAATGGACGAGCGTGATTGCTCCATTCAACGCCGCCACCAAAAGCTGGTCGAGGAATCGCCTTCGCCGGTCGTAAATGCGGCGTTGCGTGCCCAGCTTCTAGACGTTTCCGGCCGCCTTACTCGGGGCATTGCCTATGAAGGCGCTGGAACCGTCGAATTCATTTTCGACGAAGCGTCCGGCGAATTCTTTTTTATCGAGATGAACACACGCATCCAGGTTGAGCACCCGGTCACGGAAATGCGCACCGGCCTCGATCTCGTCCAGGCACAGATAAAAATCGCCGCAGGCGAGCCGCTTCCGAGTCTGGACCCGGACACCATGCCCGGTGGCCACGCCATCGAGTTTCGTATTAATGCCGAGGACTGGATGCGGGGGTTCACCCCGTCGCCCGGGCGGCTTGAAACGTGGCTGCCGCCCCGTGGGGAAGGCATCCGGCTCGACACGGCTGCATATCAAGGCCAACGGATATCGCCTTTTTACGATTCCATGATTGCAAAGCTGATCGTTCACGGCAGCGACCGCAACGAAGCCTTGGCGCGGGCCCGCGATGCCCTGTCCGGATTCCGTTGCGAAGGGATAGCCAATACTATCGGTTTTCATCGTATTCTCGTCGACGAAGACGATTTCATCGCCAACCGCGTCCACACGCGTTGGATTGAAACCGCGCTTCCGTCACCATCGGACTGAAGAGGACCGACATGGGCAAAAAAGTTCGATTGATCGACGTTACCATCCGCGACGGCCACCAATGTCTATGGGCGACGCGGATGACCACGGCGATGATGAAGGACATAGCCAGGAACCTGGATGCCGCCGGGTTTGAAGCCATCGATCTCGTCGGCGGCGCCGTATTCGACGTCTGCGTCCGGTTTCTCCGCGAAGATCCGTGGGAACGCATGCGTATCCTCAATACGTGGGTGACCAAGACACCGCTGATCATCCACACGCGCGGGCAGAGCCTGTTTACGTTCGAGTTTTTTGCCGATGATATCGTCGAATTGGCGGCCGAACGCTTTGCCGCGAACGGCATGCGCTATCACACCATTTATGATGCGCTGAACGATATCCGCAACCTCGAAATACCGATCCGGGCCGCGCGCGGTCTCGGAATCTACGTTGTGCCCGGACTGGTCTATTCCCATAGCCCGGTCCATACCGACGAATATTACGTACGCAAGACCAAGGAACTGATGGCAATCGGTGTCGATGGCGTGTTCCTAAAGGACCCGAGCGGGCTGTTGACGCCGGAACGAGTGGCAACACTGGTGCCCGCCCTGAAAAAGGCCCTCGGCGACCTTCCGTTGCAGCTTCACACCCACTGCCTTTCGGGACTGGCGCCCTATGTTGCGTTGCAAGCTGTCGAGCATGGTGTCGATACGGTACATACGGCAACATCCACCTTAGCGAACGGGGCGTCCCACCCACCGACGGAATTATTCACCCGAAACTGCCGCCGCCGCGGACACGAGGTCGATATCGATCTTGCGCCCATAGAAGAGGTCGCCCAGCGCCTTCAGTTCATCGCCGAACATGAAGACAAACCGGTCGGCCGTCCACTCGAATACGACGAGTTTCACTTCCACCACCAGGTTGCGGGCGGAATGATTTCCAACTTGCACAGTCAGTTGGAAACCGTCGGCCTCCAGGACAGGATCGAGGAAATCCTTCAAGAGGCGGGCCAGGTACGGGCCGATCTCGGGTACCCCATCGTCGTCAGCCCGTTCGCGCAATATATCATTACCCAGTCGGTCTTAAACGTGATGGGCCAGGATCGGGGCCGCGAACGCTATGCTACCGTGCCCGACGAAGTGCGGCGCTACGCGCGTGGCGGCTATGGCGAGATCGCCGGCGAGATCGCCCCGGACCTGTATGATCGGATCACCGCAGGCGCCGAGCCGATCACCGAACGCCCGGGCGCGCTGGTGGCGCCGGCGCTGG
>JABMOG010000242.1 GCA_013204265.1 Rhodospirillales bacterium | reverse complement strand
TGATCGACGTTGTTATCGCGTACAGAGACTTGCACAGATAGTTGTCTCTCTCCATTTCTAGGGCTGGGAAACATAAGCGTTTTCGAGCTAAGGTGCGCCTTCTATCATACCCTTGGCGGTATGGGAAGGTGTTAAGGCTCTAAATTTGAAAATTTCAGGAACATAAAGGAACACCAATGGCCATCCTGAAAATCGCCAGAATGGGTCACCCGGTCCTGGCCCGCATCGCCGAGCCGGTTGAGGACCCGACCGCGCCGGAGGTTCGCCGCCTGATCGCCGACATGGTCGATACCCTGGCTGATGCCGGTGGAGTCGGTCTGGCGGCGCCACAGGTGCATGCTCCTAAACGGATTGTCATTTTCCATGTTCCCAAAGGCCGGGCTCAATTGGAGAAAAATGGCGATGAGGACGACTCTGACGTTGAGCCCGAGGCCGTGCCCATGACGGTGTTGATCAACCCTGAGATAGTGCCCCTGGACGATGAAATGGCGACCGGCATCGAAGGATGCCTGTCGCTGCCTGGAATGAATGGCATGGTGCCCCGCTATCGGAGAATCCGCTACAAGGCCGCGACACCGGACGGCTCCGTCCTTGAGCGCGAGGCGAGCGGCTTTCATGCCCGGGTGGTGCAGCACGAATGCGACCATCTGGACGGAATCCTGTATCCCATGCGCATGGACGACCTTTCGACCTTTGGCTTTTCCGAGGAAATGGGCCGAAGTGAACTACCCTTGGGCGAACGCTTGCGGGCCATGAGGGAGGCGGGCGATGAAGAAATCTGAAGACTTTGGCGTAGTGCGCGACCGAATTCTTGTCGCCACCTTGCCCCACGCGGCGTTTGACGGCTGGTCCCGGACCGCCCTAAGGGCCGGGGCCGTGGACGCCGGCCAGGGCGAAGAATGGGGACCGGAGATGGCCCTGAGGGCGTTCCCCGGCGGTATCCCTGATCTGGTCGATCATTTCGCCGATTGGACTGATCGGCGGATGGCAGAGGAACTGGCCGGTCTGGACCTTGAATCTATGCGGGTCCGCGACCGCATCGCCGCCGGCGTGCGTGCGCGCTTGGCAGTGTTGACGCCTTACCGCGAAGGGGTGCGCCGCTTGTTGTCGCATTTGGCGCTGCCGCTAAACATTCCCCAAGCAGCCCGGCTGACTTGGGCCGCGGTGGATGCGATCTGGTATGGTGTCGGCGATCAGTCCAGCGACTTCAACTTTTATACCAAGCGCGGTCTTCTGGCGCCGGTCTATTCGACGACGGTGTTGTATTGGCTGGCCGACGAATCCGAAGATTTCGCCGACACCTGGGCCTATCTGGATCGGCGGATTGCCGATGTGCTGAAAATACCGGCGGCCTCGTCGCGGTTCAAAAAAGCCCTGTCGTCGCTGCCCAGCCCCATCGGCGTGTTTCGTCGCGCCCAGGGGTAGGCAGGGCCGGCGGAAAATAAATGGGGCACGGCTTGGGTAAAACCGTGCCCCAAATTACAGGTTTTGGAATGTGCCTGTCCGTTTGTGGGACAGGGTACCGTTGCCAGTGTTGCGGCTGGTAACGATCATCTACAGGCGGCAGGGGGGGGGGCGCCGCCTGAGAGAACAATGCCCAGACTTCGGTCTCCGTGCCAGTAACATTGGTACACAGTCGCGTGAGCCGACTTTTTTCTAAGCAGATCTCTGGCGTGTTTCATATGTCTCGCCTATGATAACAACTCTAGGGAACAGGGTCCGGTTACAAGGCCCGTCTATAGTCAACGAGCGGATAATAATGGAAAACACCGCGCCTAATCCCAATCCTTCTTCGCCGCCTCCAAATGGCGCGTCTGTTGGTGCGCCCATAGGTGTGCATCAGGATCTGGCCGATCATTTTTTGACGTGTTCCCGGCTCGGGCGCTTCCTGACCGTGGCGGACGGCAGCCGGTTCGTTATCACTGACGATTTCCGTGAATTCCCCGTCCAGCCAGAAGCCGCCGCCATGGCGTCCATTTTTTCCAAGGACTTGTTGGTGGCGCAGGCGGCGTTGTTACCCTTAGGCGGTGCCGTCCACAAAATGTCGAGCGTCAAGCGCGAAAGATATGAGCACCTGTTCCGCCTGATCGAAGAACAGGCCCTGTCCGATGTGGTTCGCAATTCGGCCCATGAAGTCCTTAATGCCGGTTTTCGCAACGCCCAAATCCGGGCTCTGGAAGCCGAACTGGGAGACAAGCTGAGTCCGGCGCGGATGCGCTATCGCGCCTTTCTGGACGTCGTAAAGCAACTGATGGACCGCAACATTACAGCCGGGCCTTTTTTGGATGAATTCCGCGATTTTACCAAAATTGTAGCCGGTCGATTGGATTTTGGTATTTACAGTTTCTGTCTCGACCGCATGTTCGGCAGCCCGCGTATTACCATGAAGGTCAAGAAACTGCTGGTGCTGGAAATTCTACAATTCCCGCCGATTATCCGCCGCGAACTGCTGACCAACATTCTGGCCCTGCGCGGTCAGGCTCGGGAATTGACGGAATTCGTCAAATATATGGTGGCGACCGAACTGGGCAAGAACGCCGCCATCGAAATAGAGTTGCTGGAAGCCTTCAAGCTCCGCCGGTTGTCCATCGAAGATATCGAAACCAGTCTCAGCGCCCGTACCGGATAGAATCGAGGCGCCCGACCGCGGTCAATCGGTGGTCAAATCGGCGATGGTGTCATTCTGGTTTTGTCTGAAATCGTCCAGGGCCTTGGCGATTTTCTCATCGCTCAAGGCCAATATCGCGGCGGCCAGAAGGGCGGCGTTTGTTGCTCCCGCCTTGCCGATTGCCAGGGTTCCGACCGGAATTCCGCCTGGCATCTGGGCCATCGACAACAGGCTGTCGATACCGCCCATGACCCGGGTTTCCATCGGCACACCCAACACCGGCAATGGGGTTACGGCGGCAACCACACCGGGCAGGGCGGCGGCCATTCCGGCGCCGGCGATAATCACCTTTAAGCCACGGTCACGGGCTTGGGCAGCATAATCGTGGACCTGGTCCGGGTTACGGTGGGCCGACAGGGCTTTCGCTTCATTGGAGATGCCGAGCAAATCCAGGGTTTTGGTAGCGTTTTTCATAACCTCCCAATCGGACTTGCTGCCCATCAGGATACCGACGAGAGGGGGTGTGTCAGTCATATTCGTCTTCCTCGTAAAAAGCCAGCGTTGCCGTGAAAAGGGGACTGTCCCCTGGCGCCAAGCACCACCGAAGCGGGCAACTATAGGAATCACTGCCATTTTGGCAAGCGCGGTTAAAGAATTAATTAACCAAAAATAGTGTTATAATGAAGCTTAACGTTTTTCCATAGCATTGATCCAGACCAATAGGTTAAGGACCGCACGGGATGGACGTAAACAAAACGCATGCTACAGCGCCTGTTGGGTCACACGGTTCCAAACAGGAACATCGGCGTGACCCCGAAGGCCATAAACAGGAAGATGATTCGGTTGCCGGTGCGGAATCCACGCCGGTAAGGCCTGAGGCTTTCGCTATAGACGGGCTTCTGGCCGAGGATATGGACCCCAAAGTCCGCCTGGCTCTGGAAAACCTGGCGGGCCAGATCGAACCCCTTCGGGCCGAGGTTGAATTGGCCCGGGGCCGCGAAACCCACTTCAGGGAATTGTCGGAAAAACATTCGTTTCTGCCGCTTTCGGGGCGCCGTGAATTTCTCCGGGAATTGGCCCACATCCTGTCTCATATGGAGGGCCTGAATGCGCCCGCCCTCGTTGTGCTGCATTTGGTCAATGGGGACGATATTCGCAGGCGGCTTGGCCGCAGCGCGCTGGATGGGGCTTTGGTCCATGTCGCCGAAATTATCGAATCTTCTCTACATCCCATTGATGTGGCGGGAAATCTGGGCGGCAATGATTTTTGCCTGGTTTTTTTGGCCGGAGATATGGAGTTAGCCAGGAACAGAGTCCAAGGACTGGTTGACACCATTACCAGCCAACCGTTCCTTTCGCAGTCGGGCGCCATCCCCCTTCATGTCGCTACCGGCGTGGCTATACTTGAAGGCCAAATGACCCCGCAAGACGCCCTAAAATTCGCAGACCTTGATCTGCTTCGGAGCTTTGTTGCGGCGCAACCGCCAGAAGAGGCGGGTTCCTGATACGGATCACTTGACCTGTCAGGACAGTGGATTTTCGCATCACATTCGATTATCATAGTATGGTGAATATCGTTTTACTATGGAGGTAAAGATATGAGCCTAGGTGATATGGTCGACACGTTGACATCGAAACATCATGCCCTTGAAGAAGCCATCGAAAAACAAAACAACAGGCCTCTTCCCGACGATATCGAAATCGCCAGTCTCAAAAAGCAGAAACTCCGAATAAAAGACGAACTCGCATCAATGGATGCTGATAGCGTTTAAAGCCTGCTTTTTTCCGTAGGCCTTTAAGACCGGCCCTTGGGAAACATCCCATTTGACCGCAGGATGTGTTGCGGTGAAGCTTTTGTTTGAATTTAATTTCCAATCCCCGCCCATCCCCGCTAGAGGCTCTCCACCTCTTTCCGAAGCTTGAATTTCTGGACTTTGCCTGTTGATGTCTGCGGCAGGGGACCGAAGATCACGGTCTTGGGCGCCTTGTAGTGGGCAAGGTTATCCCGGCAAAAATCGATAATGTCCTGTTCGGTGGGGGCCTGATGGATTTTTTTCAATTCGATGAAGGCACACGGGGTTTCTCCCCATTTGTCATCTGGTTTGGCAACGACCGCAGCAGCCATAACATCGGGGTGTTTGAATAGGACGTTTTCAATTTCGATGGAGGAAATATTCTCGCCGCCGGAAATGATGATGTCCTTGGAGCGGTCCTTGAGTTGCAAATATCCGTCCCCATGGGTGACGCCGAGGTCACCGGAATGGAACCAACCCCCGGCCAAGGCGGCTTCGGTGGCTTCCGGGTTTTTCAGGTATCCCTTCATGACCACGTTGCCCTGGAACATCACCTCGCCCATTGTTTCACCGTCATGGGGGATTGCCGTCATGGTGCCGGGGTCCTTTACGGAAACCCCCTGCAACATGTGATAGTTGACCCCTTGGCGGGATTTTAGTTCCGCCTGCTCATAGATGGTTTTTTCGCTCCATTCGTCTTGCCATGCACAAATCACGGCGGGGCCATATGTCTCGGTCAGCCCGTAAGCGTGGGTGACATTGAACCCCTGGCGTTGCATGTCTTCCAGGGTGCTGGCCGGCGGCGGTGCGGCGGCGGTCATGACGTTGACGGTGTGCTTAAATTCGCGGCGTTCTTCGTCGGTGGCGTTGACGATGAAATTCAGCACGATGGGCGCGCCGCAGAAATGGGTGACCCCGTGCTCAGAAATGGCGGCATAAATATTCGCCGCGCTGACGCGCCTAAGGCAGATGTTGGTTCCAGCCACGGCGGCGATGGACCAGGGGAAACACCAGCCGTTGCAATGAAACATCGGCAGCGTCCACAGATAGACCGGATGGTGCCCCATGTTCCAGCCGATGATATTGCTGACGGCGTTCAGGTAAGCGCCCCGGTGGTGATAAACGACACCCTTGGGGTCACCCGTGGTGCCGGATGTATAATTCAGGGAAATCGCCTGCCATTCGTCTTTGGGAATCTGCCAGTCGAAATTTGCATCGCCTTCATCCAAAAAGGCCTCGTAATCCATTTCGCCTAAGCGTTCGTGGCTGATGTCCTCTTTGGCCTCAGTGTCGTCGATGTCGATAACGGTGATCTCGCGCCCCAGTTTGGTCAGGGCCTCTTTGACGGTTGCGAAAAATTCCGTGTCGGTAATTAGAATTTTGGCCTCGCCCTGATTGAGGCAAAAGGCAATGGTTGTGGCGTCGAGGCGGACGTTGAGGGTGTTCAGGGCTGCCCCGGTCATCGGAACGCCGAAGGCGGCCTCGATCATTTCCGGTGTATTGGCACCCATTATGGAGACGGTATCCCCGACGCCGATGCCGCGCTTGGCGAGGGCGCTGGCCAGACGGCGGCTACGGGCATAGGTCTCGGACCAGGTGAACCGCTTGTTTCCGTGAATGACCGATGTTTTGTCAGGGTAAACGGCCGCCGTGCGTTGAATGAAAGACAAAGGCGTCAACGGTGTGTAATTGGCGGCGGTTCGTTCCAACCCCTGCTCATAAATATTTTTGCTGGCCATGATTCCCCCTCCGGCGCAATTCATTCTCAAGAGTGCCATAAAGCGCCTTTGCAAAAAAAGCAGTTTTGGCTCAAACTTCTATTAATCGAACACTATTGACTGCTTAACCACTGGGAAGGGGAATATCCATCGTGTCCAACGCTTATGATGAAGCCTATCGGCGCTCCCTGGATGACCCGGAAGGGTACTGGGGAGAAATAGCCGAGGATGTCCGCTGGATCAAAAAATGGGACAGGGTCCTGGATTCCTCCAACCCGCCCTTTTACCGGTGGTTTCCGGGTGCCGAGGTCAATACCTGCTTCAATGCGCTGGACCGTCATGTGGAAGAAGGGCGCGCCGACCAGCTGGCCCTGATTTACGATTCTCCGGTCACCGGCAACAGTGTCCGCAAATTCACCTACCGGGAACTGCGCGACGAAGTGGCCTGTTTCGCAGGCGTGCTCAGGGCCAACGGCGTTGCCAAGGGCGATCGGGTTATCCTGTACATGCCGATGGTGCCCGAAGCCGTAATTGCCATGTTGGCATGCGCCCGCCTGGGGGCTGTCCATTCGGTGGTTTTCGGCGGCTTTGCCTCAAACGAGCTGGCGGTGCGTATCGATGACGCCAAGCCCAAGGTAATTGTATCCGCATCCTGCGGGATCGAAGGTGGCCGCATCATCGAATATATGCCGTTGCTGGACGGGGCCATTGATCTCGCCCGGCACAAACCGGATTGCTGTGTCATCCTCGCCCGGCCCGAAGCCAAGGCCCAGCTGACGCCTGGCCGGGACATCGACTGGGCCGAAGCGATGGGCAAAGCCGAGCCGGCCGATTGCGTGCCGGTGCTTGCGACCGACCCGTTGTATATCCTGTATACCTCGGGTACCACCGGTGAGCCGAAGGGCGTGATCCGCGATAACGGCGGCCATCTGGTGGCTTTAAAATGGTCCATGAAGCACATCTACGGGGTCGATCCGGGGGATGTGTACTGGGCAGCCTCCGACGTCGGCTGGGTCGTCGGTCATTCCTACATCGTATACGCGCCCTTGTTTCATGGCTGCACGACCATTTTGTACGAAGGCAAGCCCGTGGGCACGCCCGATGCCGGGGCTTTCTGGCGAGTTATCAGCGAGCACAAGGTCAAGGTGATGTTCACGGCGCCGACGGCCTTCCGCGCCATCAAGCGCGAAGACCCGAACGGCGAGCTGATGAAGACATACGACCTGTCCCATTTCAAATATCTGTTTCTGGCTGGGGAGCGCACCGATCCGGACACCCTTCATTGGGCCGAGGAAAAAATCGGCGTACCGGTTATTGATCACTGGTGGCAAACGGAAACCGGGTGGGCCATCGCAGCCAATTGTATCGGGTTGCATGAGTTTCCGGTCAAACCGGGGTCCCCGTCCAAGGCCGTTCCGGGCTGGGATGTTCAGATCCTTGGCCCCGACTGTGCGCCGGTTAAGGATGGCGAGATCGGGGCCATTTGCATCAAGTTGCCGTTGCCGCCGTCCAGCCTGCCGACCCTGTGGAACGCCGACGAGCGGTTCAAAGACGCCTACCTGGCGGAATATCCCGGGTATTACAAAACGGCCGATGCCGGTTATCGGGACGAAGACGGATACCTGTACATCATGTCCCGCACGGACGATATCATCAACGTCGCGGGGCACCGTCTGTCTACCGGCGGTATGGAGGAGGTTTTGGCCAATCACCCGGATGTTGCGGAATGCGCCGTCATCGGTGTTGCTGATGACTTGAAGGGCCAATTACCCTTGGGATTTTTGGTGTTGAAGGCCGGGGTTGAGAAAGGCCACGCCGAAATAGTCTCCGACGTTGTGGGGATGGTCCGCGACAAAATCGGCCCAGTGGCTGCGTTTAAGACAGCGACTGTAATTGATCGACTGCCGAAGACTCGTTCTGGAAAAATTCTGCGGGCCACGATGCAGAAAATTGCCGATAACGAAGACTACAAAATGCCGGCGACTATTGACGACCCGGTCATTCTGGATGAAATCAGGAGCGCCCTGGAAGGGATCGGTTATGCCGGGGCCAGACGTTCATAGCCCTACACACGTGAGCCAGCGGAGAAGAATTACCGGTCAGGTGTCAGCCGAAGGTCGTGCAGAGAAGACGTCTTCGGCGTTTTGACGGACGTTGCCGGTCGAGGCAGGCGCTTCTGGAACACCGGTATTGAAAACAGGGTTTTCGCCCTCCAATTCCAACGCCCGTTCCCGTTCCGCCTTGGCTTCACCCTTGAGCAGCACGACTTCTCCGGGTTTAAGGGAAAGAGCCATTTCCCCCGGGGTGCTGCTGATGGTGACCGGTTCCGTGGGTTCGGCTACGATGCCAGCTTTGGTCCGGGCCACGGAAACCACTTTTTCCAAATCCGCTGTGATGCACAGACCCAGCGCAATGGGATTCTGAGGTTTGATGTTCGGCATGTTCCAGTGGCTACGCTCGCGGATGGCATTGATGGTTGGTTTTGTGGTGCCGATTAGCTTGGAAATCTGGGCATCGGACAGTTCAGGGTGGTTTTTGACCAGCCAGGCGATGGCGTCCGGGCGGTCTTGGCGTTTCGATACGGGCGTATAGCGCGCACCCTTTTGGCGGACCTTGGGCAGCGGAATATTGGGTATCGCCTTTACAAGTTTGGCGTTCGAATCCGCAATGCAGCGGTCCAATTCTTCCTGGGTCAACTCGCCACACGCAACCGGGTCGAGTCCCTGCATGCCCATTGCCACTTCGTCATCGGCAATGGCCTGAACTTCGAGTTGATGAAGGCCGCAGAATTCGGCTATTTGTTTGAATGTCAGTGCTGTATTTTCGACCAACCAAACAGCCGTTGCCTTTGGCATCAGGGGATGCGCCATCGTATTTTCCTTTTTCAGAAGACCTTGTCCTTACCATTAACCGTACGGTATCTGGACACCGGCCCTTTATAACGCCACGCCCCCCCGGCGGTCAAACATCATGCTTCAAGAAATTAGGGAATAAGGACGATCTTTCCGATATGTTGGCTGGATTCCATCAGGCGATGGGCCTCGGCGGCCTCGATGAGGGGAAAGGTGGAATGTATTACGGGTGCGATCTCGCCGCTGGCGATCAGGGGCCAAACGGTTTCTTCCAGCGCTTTTGCGATCTCACCCTTGCGTTCAACAGGCAGCGGTCTCAGCGTTGAACCGGTCAGGGTCAGACGTTTTAGCATCACTGGCATAAAATTGATTTCCGCCTTGGGGCCGCTCAGGAAGGCGATGGACACGTGGCGACCGTCTGGGCCCAGCGCCTTGATATTGCGTTGAATGTAGTCGCCGCCGACCATGTCGAGGACGACATCGACTCCGACACCGCCGGTAAAATTCTTGGCGGCGTCAACGAAGTCCTCGTCCTTGTAGTTGACGGCTCTCTCCGCGCCCAGGTCACGGCAGGCCTGGCATTTTTCCTCGCTGCCGGCGGTCGTAATCACCCGCGCCCCCAGACGCGAGGCAATTTGAATAGCCGTGGTACCGATGCCGCTGGATCCGCCGTGCACCAGCAGCGTCTCGCCGGGTTTCAGGCTGGCGCGTTCGAATACGTTGGACCATACGGTGAAGCAGGTCTCGGGCAGCGCTGCGGCCTCGACCATGGAGAGTGTGCCGGGAACGGGTAGACATTGAAGGGCGGGGGCCGTGACAAATTCCCCATATCCGCCCCCGGCCACCAGGGCGCAAACCCTATCTCCGATTTTCCAGTTACCGGCATCACGGCCAACGGCGACGATTTCGCCGGCGACCTCCAGACCGGGGATGTCCGTAACCCCCGGTGGCGGTGCGTAATGGCCCTGGCGTTGGATGCAATCGGGGCGATTGATCCCGGCTGCTTTAACCGCGATCAAAACTTCGCTATCGGTCGGCTGCGGGACGGGCCGAGTCGTCGGTTGCAGAACTTCCGGGCCGCCGGGCTCGGCAATTTCTATGCAGGTCATGGTTTCCGGGATTTCGGTCATTGTATTGTCTCGCTCGATTTTTGTTGCAGGCCTGTGTTAGGACTGACTTACACAATCGCGGGAGAGGGAACAATGGATACCGACGATTTGGAACCTGATAAAAAAAAGCAGATGCCCAAAAACCTCGACGTATTATCGATTGAGGCGTTGGGCGAATACATTGCCGAACTGGAAGCGGAAATTTCTCGTGTTCGCGAGGCCATTTCCGGAAAGGAAAGCGCACAGGCCGCTGCCCAAACCTTTTTTAAGGAATAGGGTCGCCAGTCTGTTCTGGGCGGGGGCGCGTCTGCGTCCGGCGTTTTTTCATGTACATCAGCCATCCAATGGGGCCTAGGAATAAAACGATCACCAGCCATCCCCAACGTGGCCCGATAGGACAACCCGCTCCTTCGGGCGCCGTCCACTGCCCGCTTTTGGAAGACAGCAGGATATGGGCCATGGGCAGAACAAAACCAAAGATCAAAAATATCCAGGCGGCGGTGGAGTTCATGAAGCGGTGCAATCATTAACCAAGAATTAAGGTGTCTAGGTTAGATTGCCATTATGGGTGAATAAAAAAAAGCATCATCCATTCAACTTCGACGCCTCCCTGTTGAACTCGCCGCCCCTTCGGGGGCGGCGCTTTTTTTCTTATTTTCCTGTGTGAATAGCTATTACGCGAGGACTATGCCTTTCGGGGGGTTGACCATATGGCATAGCCTTGGGTAATCTCCCTGATCGAAGAATTTGACGGCGAGTTTGACAGGGTAAAACAAATAAATACGGGGGCTGCCGGTAACGGCGGTCCCCGAAATTTTTGCGGCTTTCTGTTTTCCCTCCGCCTCCGTCCATGATAGTCCCGTGCCATGAGCAATCCGCAGCCTGAAACCCGTGACCGGTATCCTCACTTCATGAACCTCCAGACGCGCTGGATGGACAACGATATCTATGGTCACATCAATAACGTCACCTATTATTCCTACTTCGATACCGTGGTGAACAGTTTTCTGATCGACAAGGGCGGGTTCGACCCTCACGGCGATACGATCATCGGGGTCGCGGTGGAAACCATGTGCACATTCAAAAAATCCATAGCCTTTCCGGACCCCATCGAAGCAGGGTTGCGGGTCGGGAAATTGGGCAATACCAGTGTGCGTTACGAAGTCGGTATTTTCCGTGGAAACGACCCCGAGGCCTCTGCCAGTGGGCATTTCGTCCACGTCTTCGTGGATCGGGCGAGCAATCAGCCTGTCCCCATCCCCGATACGTTTCGCGCCGCTTTCGAGCGTATTCAGTTGGCCGGTTGATATGACAGACTCTGCGCCTGATCCTGCCCGGCAGACACGTGATAACTTTCCTTACCGGATCGAGATTCCGACCCGGTGGGGAGACAACGATATGCTCCGACATATAAACAACGTGGCTTATTACCGGTATTTCGAAGCCATTGTCGTGCGCTTTCAAATGCAGGAAGGCGGCGTAGATTGGGTGAACGATCCAGTATCACCTCAGGCGGTTGAAAGCCTGTGCCGGTTTCATCGACCCCTCAGTTTTCCGGAAACTATTGAGGCCGGATTGCGTGTTGAGCGAATTGGGAATTCCAGCGTGACCTTTGAAATAGCGCTGTTCGGGGAAGGCGACGTGACGCCGGCGGCGACCGGGCATTTCGTCCATGTTTTCGTGGATGGGGTTTCGCTAAAATCGCATCCGATCCCGGACGCAAAAAAGAAAATCTTCGAAAAATTTCGCTGAGTTGTTGCGGGGAGCCAAGGAGAAGGCGCACCCGTTTCCGAGTGCGCCTCTGCTTGGTCGTTAGCGTTTCGCCATACCTTTGACGTTAGGCAGCCTTTTGTTCGCTGCGAACAGAGGGCTTGGTTTCGATGGCGATCTTGCGCGGTTTTTTTTCTTCTGGAACTTGGCGCACCAGATCGATATTGAGCAGTCCGTTAACAAGGCTGGCATGTTCCACCTTGATGTGGTCCGCCAAATCAAAGCGGCGCTCAAACGCACGACCCGCAATGCCGTGGTGGAGATAGGTTTTGTTGTCTTCGTCTTCGCTGATTGCGGCGGATACGACAAGGGTGTTTTCCTTGGCCGTCACGTCCAGGTCTTGCACGCTGAACCCGGCCACAGCCATGGAAATCCGATATCCGTCTTCGCCCGTCTGCACAATATTATAAGGCGGGTAGCCGTTGGTTTCAGGCGTGCGGGTCGACTCGTCTAGCAAGCGCTGCAAACGGTCAAAGCCGACGGAATGACGAAGCAGGGGGGTAAAATCAAGAGTACGCATAGCCATATTCTCCTTTAAGAAGCTACATGGTTTATGGGGTCCACCGGCCCTCAGTGGTGTGGAGGGCCTTATTGGTCAAACCCCAATATCAATCCCGAAGTTCCTTGCGACGAAACCTGTCGCGCAAACCGTTCGGGCGGTTACGGCAACGGACCCTACACAGGAGGCATCCGTTGACCATTGCTGATATAGGAAGGCCCGATCACGGGCGCAAGGGGATAGGAAATCCGGCGATTTTGAAAAGGGCTATTCGGGCTGATCTTCGTTCCAGATAACTTCGAACAAGGTGATATCGTCGCCGAACCCCTTCATGGGAAATCCCCCGAGGTTCTTGAATTTGAAGTTTTTTCCGGCGCAAATTCCCCGCACGATTTCAGAGACATAAATTTCATCCGCCGAGGCCTTGTCGACAATCCGGGCCGACAATTGCACCACGGTTCCGAACAGATCGTTGTCCTCGGCTATCGGTTCGCCGGCATTCATGCCAATTTTCAGATGTAAGGGCAGGTCCGGTTCGGCCTGATTGTGCTTCATGGTTTCCCGCTGCATCTGGATTGCCGCATCGACGGAGTCCGAGGTCTTGGCGAACGAAGCCATGATGCCGTCGCCGGTATGCTTGACCTCTCTGCCGGCGAAAGCACTCAGCGCCTCACGGACGACCCGGTTATGGACACGCACAACTTGTTGCGCACCCGCGTCGCCCATGGTTTGTGTCATCGCCGTGGAACCGGCGATGTCGGTAAACAAAACTGTGACCGGGCCGGTATCTTCTTCCTTCTGCTTAGGTTTGTTCCATTCCGCCAATGCGTTATCAAGAAGGCGTGGGCCGGAGCTCTCCTCAGTGGAATAAATGTTTACAGCATTCCGGCCAGCCTGAAACATTTGCATATAACGAGAATCCGCCATCAGATATTCTTCGTACTTGTCCGCGAATGACGCGGCATGGGATTTCTTGAAGCCCATCACCTGAACTGTGTTAGCAAGAATTTTGGACCGGGCGAGAGCGCTTAAGTTCTCCTTTTGGGATACAATTTCACAGGCCCCGGCGAGAAACAGATTGACTCCGAATTTGTTGAAATTGTCCATTTTTGCCTGGTCGGCTTCACCGCCTTCAAGGGCTTGGCTGAGAAACTTCAGCATATAGGCTTTCTGTTTTTCTTCCTGGGGTGTCATTTTATCGGCCTGGGGGGTGGCCTGGGCAGGGGTGGTTGCTGCGTCCAAAACCACGCCGCGCTTGGTATTTTCGTCTTCGGGTTTTGGCTTGTCCTTGTTGAGTTCGGCCTGAAGCCTGTCCGTGGTGGCCTCGTTCAGGGCGGCCTGAGCCTCCGGGGTTTCCGATTTCGACCCAGCGGCCCGCTCGACTTCGAAGTTCTCGGCCCCCTTCATGGCCTCATCCAGTTTATCCTGATTTTTCTTGGTTTGTTCCTTGGCTTTGGCTTTTAAATCATCTTGAGGATTTTTTGCTGCCTTGGACTGGGCTGCTTTTTTCCGAACTTTCTGCCGAGCCCCTTCCTGTCTCGCTTGGCTCTCTTTAGTACGGCGAATGCGGGAAGCTTCTAGGTTTTCACCACGCATTAGAGTTCTTGCCAATGCCGTGGCGCAGATAAGGAAGGTTACGGTAAAGACGCCAATCAGCAAATTGGATTCGGCATTCCCGACAAAGTGAAATCCGAACAGTCTGGTGCCCCCCAAAAGACTGTCAATCATCATCGCCGCACCGCCGGCAATGATAATGCTGAACAGGATAACCATCAGTAGTTTGACGATGATGGTGGTCATGGTTGAGGATTTTTTTGCCCTGCCTACTTTGCCAGGTTTGGGACGCGGGGAGCCTCTGTTTTTGGAATTCTTAGAATTACCTTCCAGCCAAGTGTTGCCTCCGCCAGATTTTGTCGCGTCACTATTGCCCCCATTTGCCCCTTTGTTCGAGGGGGCCATTTTCATACCGGAGCTTTTGAAGACTACGTACTCGCTATGGACTTCCCGTTCGGTGTCATAGACTTCCTTGATGACTTTGACGGCGGTAACGGACGGCAATTTTTCCAATTGCCGCCCTTCGTTTACGGCGGGTTCCTTTTCATGGCCTTCATACCGGGCGTGGATGCTCCACCGCCCGTTTTGTTCGACCAAGACCTCGTAATTAACTTCCTGAGCCATTCACCATCCAACTGCAGCACTAAGCGTTACGAAACGAAAAAGCGTTTCCTACCCTTACTGGTATGCTCTCAACAAAAAACATTCCGTGCCTTTTCCAGGCACAAAACTTCACGCAGACTCCTGACACAATAGAGCCAGCATCTTTAAACATTCAACTGTATCAAAACCTTAATGAAGGAGCAAATTCGTTTGCCTGACATAATAGGTGGGAGCAATTGGAAGGACTAACCCTTCAATCCACCTCGTTCAATGTTAATTTTCTTCGTTTCCAGCAAACGGTGCTGTGGGGGGAATAGGTTGGAGACGTTGGCGTTTCAACCGATGAGCTTGCGGCGGAATCCTAATTGGTTTTCCAAGGCACTTCATAAAGAACAATATCCTCGTCGAAACCTTTCATCTGGAAACCGCCTCGATTAAGGAAATTGTAGTTCTTTCCGGCGCATATCCCCCGAATTATTTCGGAAATGAAAATTTCGTCGGCCGACGCCTTGTCCACAATACGGGCGGAAAGCTGAACCATTGTGCCAAACAGGTCATTATCTTCGGCAATGGGTTCGCCCGCGTTTAGTCCGATTTTGAGGTGGAGCGGAAGGTTTGGGTGTTGCTGATTGTGCTTTTCGGTCTCCTGCTGCATTTGAATAGCGGCGTCAACGCCATCTGACGTTTTGTTGAAAGATGCCATAATGCCGTCCCCGGTGTGTTTGATTTCTTTTCCGGCGAACGCGCTCAATGCTTCACGAACAATTCGGTTATGGGCGCGCACTACTTCCTGTGCGCCTGCATCGCCTAAGTTCTGTGTCATTGCAGTTGAGCCCGCAATGTCCGTAAACAGCACCGTAATGGGGCCAGTCTGCTCTTCTCTGATTTTTGGCTTATTCCAATCTGTGATCGCCGTATCCAGCAGCCCCGGCCCGGCAGTTTCGTCGGAAAGGTATGTGTTGATGGCATTGCGGCCGGATTGGAACATTTGCATATAGCGGGAATCCGCCATCAGATATTCTTGATACTTGTCGGCGAACGAGGCGGCATGGGATTTTTTGAAACCTAAGACTTGAACGGCGCTGGCAAGAATTTTGGACTGTGACAAAGCGGCCATTTTTCCTTTTTCCGAGAGAATTTCGCAGGCGCCGGCCATATACATGCTGATGCCAAAACGGTTGAAATTATCAAGATTGTTTTGATCCGCCTGGCTGCCACTAAGAGACGTTTGAAGGAAATCTACCATATAGACTTTCAATTTTTCCTCTGATGGCGACAGGCCATCTTCGACAGGAGCGGCCTCGGGTTCCGGTTCGGGTGCCTGTTCCTGTACGGGTTCGCTGGCTTCTTCTTCCTCGACCTGTTGCCCCGTCATTTCCATGGTTTGCTCGCTAGGCCCTGCAGCGACGATCGTACCGACAGAATTTCTTGCCAGGGCCGCTGCTGCTGCCATTTTTGCCGCCTTGGCGGCAGCATTGCGTTGATGGGTTTTTTGCATCCAGGCTGCAAACCATGCCGCCCATCGGCTTTGCTGCCTATTTTTCAATTTCACGTTACGCATCACGGTGTACGTCAATCCGGTGGCGCAAATCACAAACGTTAGAATGAAGACTCCAATCAGAAGATTGGTTTCCGTTCTGCCAACCCACCGGACGCCGAAAGTCTTGGTTCCACCTAAAAATTCCGCGGACCCAAATCCTGAAAGACCGGCAATCAAAACACTGGACAGCATCACCAACAGCAAACGGACAAAGACACTTTTTAAGCTGAGTTCTTCTTTGCGACCGAGACGTTTTCTGGCAAAGCCGCCCTGGCGCATGGTGGCGGCTCTGTCTCCTGCACTAGGGTTTCCACCCTGGGAAGTTTGCTTGAGGATGGGCTTCTTTGGGGCTTCGGCCTTGTAAATGACGGAATCGTTGAAAATTCCGGTGTCGGGATTCATGACTTCCCTGACTACTTTTACAGCCTGAAAATCAGCGCGCTCGCTGAGTTGAACCTTCGCCTCTTCTATGGCTTGTTCGCGCTGATGGCCCTGGTAGGTTTCGTGGATGGTCCACTGGCCGTTATCTCGCTGAACGTGAACCTCGAATGTCGTATGCTGGCTCATTGGCCCTCGGCGGAAATGAAGCAAAGCGCAAAGACATAACCGCGCCAGAATGGGCGGGGTAAAACATTTGAATTAGAATATCAAACTCCAGAATTGGCAGCAAACCCGGAAAACTACGCCAAATGGCATAGAGACACGCCTCAGGCCCGGCCATTTTTACGACCGCACCATCACACAAAAGTTTTAATGCATATAGAAC
>JABMOG010000241.1 GCA_013204265.1 Rhodospirillales bacterium | reverse complement strand
AGATGAGCCAGATACTCTCTTAGATCAGGCCGCCACCTGTTCCAATTTATATGACGACGGACATGTCCGATTTTCCTGCGCGACTTCGTATTTTTTTAATTCCCGGTATGCCTCATCCAAGCGTTCCCGCGCTTCGGTGACTTTCGCCTCCATCTGAACAATTCCCGCATTCAACCGATCGCGCCGCCCAATGACAGCGACGGCGTAGCCGCCGTAAAGAAAGCCCGCTTCACCGGGCGATGACTGGGCCGCGTGTTGCTCACGAGCCAGTTCCTCGCGCAGCCGCGCCAACCCGCTTTCCAGGCTTTCCAGTGAACCCAGAACGTCGCCCAGTTCCCGGCGGCGTTCATCAACGGTCCATTCGTTGAGGCGGATTAGTGTCTGTAGGTCTTTGCTCATTGTCTGGGAATTTCCGGGTTAGGATTGTTGCTGCCCATCCGGCGAGTCCGGGCTCGGTGTTTCCGGTGCAGCCGTTTTCGGATCGGGTGGGGTTGGCAGGTTTTGGAAGGCCGGAATTGCCGTAGCCGCTATCATATCGTCTACCACTGCCGGGGCCGGAGAAGCCGGAATCGGGACCGGTTGTGATTCCGGTGCGGTGGGTTCCTGTGCCTGAGGATCAGAGGGCAAATCGTCAGGCGACATATCGAGAATTTGATTCAGCATCTGGTAACAGGTGGGAATATCCGTTTGCTCTGAGATATCCTGAGACAAAAACTTTTCCAGCGCCGAATAATAATGTACGGCCTCGTCGACCTTGGGGTCGCTGCCGCGTCGGTAGGCACCGAGCCGGATCAGTTCTGCCATATCCTCATAAATGGCGACCAGTTGGCGCGCCCGATTGACGACGGCGTTCTCAGCAGGCGAATTACACGCCGGCATGGTTCTCGACAGACTGCGCAGTACATTGACCGGCGGAAACCGCCCCCGTTCGGCAATGGCGCGGTCCAGCACCACATGCCCGTCAAGGATGCCGCGCACGGCGTCGGCCACGGGTTCGTTGTGGTCGTCGCCTTCGACCAGCACCGTAAACAGGCCAGTTATGGAGCCCTGGCCTTCGGTTCCCGGACCGGCCCGTTCCAAAAGCCTCGGCAGTTCGGCGAATACCGTCGGGGTATAGCCCTTGCTGGCCGGGGGTTCACCCATGGACAGGCTGATTTCGCGCTGGGCCATGGCGAAACGGGTAATCGAGTCCATCAGGCACAGCACTTCGTTGTTCTGGTCCCGGAAATATTCCGACACCGCCATCGTCACATAAGCCGCTTGGCGGCGGATCAGCGGGCTTTCGTCCGAGGTGGCGACAATGACGACGCTGTGGGCCATGCCTTCGGGACCGAGATGATCCTCGATGAATTCGCGAGCCTCGCGGGATCGCTCGCCGATCATGCCGACGACGCTGACCTCGGCACTGGTGTGGCGTGCCATCATCGACAACAGGGTCGATTTTCCGACCCCGGAACCGGCGAAGATACCCAATCGCTGGCCTTTGCAGCAGGTCAAAAAAGTGTTCATAACCCGGACGCCGAGGTCGATCTTGCCACCCACCCGCATACGTTCGTGCGCCGGCGGCGGAGAATTGTGAATAGGATAGCCGACCGTTCCCGACGGTAACGGCCCCTTGCCGTCCATCGGTTCGCCGAAAGCGTTGATCACGCGGCCCAACCAGCGCACGTCAGGGTAGATGACCGGTTCCGACGCGCTGATTTCCACCCGGCACCCCATACCGATCCCTCCAACCGAACCGAAAGGCATCAGCAGTGCGCGGTTTTTGGCAAACCCGATGACTTCACAACGAACCCGGTGCCCGTCGCGGGCGATAATGTCGCAATGGTCACCAACAGAAAGAGTCGATTGCACGCCTGCGGCCTCAATCAACAGGCCGATTACGTCCGTCACCTGGCCGTAAATCTTGTGATCGGGAAGCCGCGCGACTTCCTTCACGATATTGGTTTCGAAAATGCTCAACCCATGTCCCTTTGCTGTTGGATATACAGAATCCTGCCTATGAGAACCGGTATTCACAGTATGGAAACAGACCCTTTAAGGAGTGTTAAAAAACAAGATAAATCAACGGTTTTCACAATACGCCCGGAGCCGCCTTGCGCCCGGCGCGGCGCCGGAATATGGTTAACGAATTCGTTAACAACGGGGTGGGTATCATCATGCGTGTCCTTCTGATCGAAGACGATCCTACCACACAACAGAGCATTCAGATGATGCTGGAATCGACCGGCATGGTCGTCGATTCCACCGAATTGGGCGAAGATGGCCTGGAAATTGGCAAGCTCTATGAATACGACATCATCCTGCTCGACATTATGCTGCCGGATATGGATGGATTCGAGGTTCTGCGCCGCCTGCGCGACAGCCGCATTGCAACGCCAGTCTTGATTTTATCGGGCTTGACGGAGTCCGAAAACAAGGTCAAAGGCCTGAGCACCGGTGCCGACGACTATCTGACCAAGCCTTTCGACAAGGCCGAATTGATGGCCCGAATCCAAGCCATTATCCGCCGTTCCGCCGGGCATGCCCAATCGATAATCGAGACCGGATTATTGAGCATCAATCTGGATGCCCACACGGTCGAGGTAAGCGGACAACCCATCCACCTGACGGGTAAGGAATATGGAATTCTCGAACTGTTGAGCCTTCGCAAAGGCACGACCCTGACCAAAGATATGTTTCTCAATCACTTGTATGGCGGCATGGACGAGCCCGAATTGAAGATCATCGACGTCTTTATCTGCAAACTGAGAAAGAAATTGTCCAACGCCACCGGCGGCGACAATTATATAGAAACCGTATGGGGCCGCGGTTATGTCCTGCGGGACCCGGAAGGGCAACCGGCAACCGCGAAGGCATAATGGTCCGCTCTTAAACGAGCCCGTATATGCCCCGTTGTTCCGGAACAGGCTTGAACCGATCGGAAATACCGAGCACGGTTTCCGCCCCGCCGAGGAACAACGTGCCGTCTGGGGGCATCAAGTCGGCAATGCTGGACAGCACCTCACCCTTGGTTTCTTTATCAAAATAAATCAGCACGTTGCGGCAGAACACCACATCGAATTTTCCCAGCGGCGACAGATTATCCAGCAGGTTGTATTCCTTGTAGGTCACCATGTCGCGCAGCTCCTGGCTGATCTGCCACAGTTCGTCTTTTTTCTCGAAATATTTGACTAACAATTGTATGGGCAGGCCGCGCTGAACCTCAAACTGGGTATACAGGCCGGCACTGGCTTTGCTCAGGATTTCCGCAGACAGGTCGGTGCCGACGATATCAATATTCCAGCCAGCCAGTCTGGCACCGGCTTCCTTGAGAATTATAGCCAGCGAATAGGGTTCCTGGCCGCTGGAGGCTGCGGCGCAGAAAATGCGGAAGGATTTTTTCGCAGCCCGGCTTTCGATCAGCGGCGGCAGGATTTGGTCGCGGAACAGATCAAAGGGCTTGGTATCGCGGAAAAAGAAGGATTCGTTAGTCGTCATGGCCTCGGTCACGTCGACAATCAGCGGACCATCGGGATCCTTACGAACGGCCTGGAACAATTCTTCGAGCCCCTTCATGCTGTTCTTTCGGGCCACCGGCATTAACCGGCTTTCCAGCAAATAGGACTTCTCAGGGGTTAGCACCAGACCGGACCGCTTCTTCAGCAGGGTGCTGATGAATTCAAAATCCGCCGAATCCATCAACCTTGCCTTCCGATAAACGTCATAATGTGTTCGCCGAGCTGGGCCAACGGCAAAACGGCGCTGCAAACACCGGCCGTCGCAACCGAGCCCGGCATACCCCAAACGACACTGGAGGTCTCATCCTGGGCGATTATCGTGCCACCGGCGTCAATCACCTCCTGGCTGCCTTTCAGACCGTCACTGCCCATGCCAGTCAGGATCGTCGTCAGGACTCGGGCCCCGCACACCTTAACCAGGCTTCTGAGCATTGGGTCGACCGACGGGCGGCAGAAATTTTCCGGCGGATTTTGGTTCATCTTAAGGCACATGCCGCCAGCCTGCTCGACAACTTCCATATGAAAATCGCCGGGCGCGATGTAGGCGTGATTGGGTTTAAGCACTTCGCCTTCCACGCCTTCAATGCACGCCCAGCCCGTCGCCTTGGCAATGTGTTCGGCCAAAATCCGGGTAAATGTGGGCGGCATGTGCTGGGTAATGACGACCGGGACACCGATCGTCGGTTTGAGGTCCTTGAACAACGCCAACAGGGCCTGGGGGCCGCCCGTGGATGATCCAATAGCGAGTATTTTCGGCGGATTAACATTTGTCGCCGGGCGCAGCTTGATCTGCCCTGGAAATAGCGACGTTGGCGCCTTCGTCACGGCCTGGGTAGTAGCCGGGGCGATGCCCGGAGAGCCGCTTGGGGCCTGGGTCGTCCGGGTTGTGGTTTTCGGCAGGGGCCGACCGGCATCGCGCCTGGCCGTGGCGCCGAGAATTTTGATCTTTTCCAGAAGGTCCCGGCGGAAATTGCTGGTCCCGGCGATCTGGGATGTCGAAGTCGGCTTCGGGATGTAATCGGCGGCGCCCGCTTCCAACGCCTTGAGGCTGATATCGGCGTTTTGTTCCGTCAGCGTTGAAGCCATGATGATTTTGACGTTAGGGTCGATCTCGATCAACTTGGGCAACGCCGTGAGGCCGTCCATTACCGGCATTTCGATATCCAGCACAATGACATCGATATCGCGCCGCGCCATCCGTTTGACGGCCTGCGCGCCATCGGGCACCGAAGCGATGACGATGATCTCGGGATCGGTGGCAATCATCCTGGCGATCAGGCCACGGATAACGGCCGAATCATCCACCAACATCACGCGAATAATATCGTCAGCTGGTTTTTCGGTTATGGCGGACGCCGGGTCATGTCCTTGAAGTGTCAACGGGTGTGCTCCGCGAAAAAATTACAGAAGACCAACGTGGGCGAATTTCGCTTGAATTATTTCGCTGTCAAAGGGCTTCATGATGTATTCGTTAGCCCCCGCTTCGATGGCCTTCTGTATGTGCTCCATATCGTTTTCGGTCGTGCAAAATACAACAATCGGACGATTTCCGCCGGGCAGCGCCCTGAGGGCTCGGAGAAATTCCAGCCCATCCATCACCGGCATATTCCAATCCAGGAGCACGCCATCGGGTAACTTTTTCTTGCATGCCTCAAGAGCTTCGCTTCCGTCGGCGGCTTCCAAAACCTCGAATTCCAATTCCTGAAGAATTTTGCGGGCCACCATGCGAATAACTTTGGAATCATCAACAACAAGACAGGTTTTCATGGCAGTTTATCTTCTTCCCAAAATAAAAAAGACCTGATGACGCCCAAAATTGGCCAAGTCAGCTCCCTCAGGCTTAAAGGCCCTCTACTAACCATGAGCGGAATACACGCTCATGTATCTACGGCCCCGCAACGGAATCGTCAACGAAATCTTCAGAAAACCCCGGGCACTTTTATTTGCTGCCGGCGGCCTCTTGCTCGTCCTGCATAACCGTGGCGACCGTTTGCGCCAATCCGCCAACCAGAGCCTCGCGATCCGACTTGGCCACATAATCGTTGAAACCGGCATCACGCCCGCGCTGAAAATCGCTATTTGATGTCCGGCCCGACAAGGCAATCATCGGGACGTCTTTCCACCGGTTGTCACCACGGACATTCTGGGCGAATTCAAACCCGTCCATTTCCGGCATTTCGATATCGCTGATAATAACATCAAATTTATTGCCCAACTCACGCATTTCCAAAGCCTCGCCCGCGGTTTCCGCAGTGGTAACTTCCCACCCGGCGACCGACAGCAATGGCGACAACAGATTACGGAAGAACGGGCTGTCATCAACCAACAGCGCCCGTTTCACTCCGTCGCTGCCGCGGAAGGCATCCTTGGTGGATGACCCGAACCAGTCGGAAAACCCCAGGGTGAGGAAATGGCCGGCATCGATCAGATCGGTGGCCTTGCCGTCGATAACGGCGCTGCCGACCAGACCCGGCAGATCGGAAGCCAGTTCGATCTTAAGACGCTCTTCGACGATATCGACAATTTCATCAACGGCGAGCCCCAGAGATCGGTTGCCTTCGGTAAAGACCAGGACCGGCTGGCGGCCCTCGGTCTTGAACTCGTGGGCGGGATCACAGGCAATCAACGGCATCAGATGGCCGCGGTACTGGACCATCACCTGGCCGTGAGAGGTTTCGGACGTCGCCATGTCAATTTCTTCGAGACGGGCGATCAACGCCAATGGAACGGCCTTCAGGTCCGTGCCGCCGGCACGGAAGATCAAGAGCGACGTAACATCGCCTTCCTGGCCCATGGCCTTGGCCTGTGTTTCGGGTTCTTCCTCGCCACCCATTTGACCCGACGCGTTGGCGATGCCGTTGGGGTCCAGGATCATAATGACGCTGCCCTCGCCGAGGATCGTATTGTCTGAATAGAACGAAATATTGCGCAGAATCGGCGCCACGGGTTTGACGACGATTTCCTCGGTATCGAAGACCTGGTCAACGATGATGCCGAAGGTATTGGTGCCGACCTGGGTAACGACGATGAACATTTCATCTTCGGCAGTTGCTTTTCCGGTGCCGGCGTCTTCGGTTTCTGCATTTTCGGAAACCAGCTCGCCCTGAGATTCGCCCTCCTCAAGCGCCTGTTCCGAAGCCCCGATCGCGAGTGCCGGTTCGGGTAGAGCCGGGACCTCTTCTTTCTTGAGTTCAAGGAGTGTTTCCAGCGACACCAGTGGCAACAAGCGATTTCGTAGTCTGAGGACAGGTGAATCATTGATCATTTCAATGGCGTTGTCGGATTTCGTCGATGCCCGCACCAGTTCCAGAACGCTGATTTGCGGAATAGCAAAGCGCTGCTTGGCGCATGCGACAATCAGTGCAGAAACAATGGCCAGGGTCAGTGGAATTTTGATAGTAAAGGTCGATCCCTTGCCGGTCACCGATTTCAATTCTATGTGGCCACCGATTTTTTCGATGTTGGTCCGCACCACATCCATGCCGACGCCGCGCCCGGAAATACTGGTGACCTTCTCGGCCGTTGAAAAACCGGCAGCGAAAATGAATTGCTGGATCTGCTGGTCTGTCATGTTTTCAAGTTCGGCATCGGTCGCAACACCATTTTCCAGGCATTTCACACGAATGCGGTCCATGTTGAGACCACGACCGTCATCCTGGATTTCGATAATGATGTGGCCGCCTTCGTGAAAGGCCCGAAGCTCGATGATGCCTTTTTCCGGTTTTCCGGCCTCAACCCGTTCGGCTGGCATTTCCAGCCCGTGGTCAGCGGAATTGCGAACCATGTGGGTCAACGGATCCTTGATCAGTTCAAGAATTTGGCGGTCCAGTTCCGTTTCAGCCCCGACCATGATCAACTCGATTTGCTTGTCCTGTTCCAAGGACAGGTCGCGTACAATACGCGGCAATTTCGCCCAGGCATTGCCGATGGGCTGCATGCGCGTCTTCATCACGCCTTCCTGAAGGTCCGAGGTAATATGACTAAGCCGTTGCAACGGGGCCGTCAGTTCGTCGTCCTGTTTGAGCCCCCGCCCGACCTGCAAAAGCTGGTTGCGGGTCAACACCAATTCGCTGACCTGAGTCATCAGATCTTCGAGAACATCCACATTGACGCGGATCGACGAGGCGGCAACGGAAGATTCTTTCGGCGACTTGCTCTCCTGCTTGGCGGGAGCCTTTTCCTTGGCCGTGGCCGGAACTTGTGCGACTTCAACAGGAGCCGCTTTTTCGGCTTCGGCGGCCCGTTCAGCCTCCATCTCGGCATCCAACTGGGCTTGGCTGGCGGCTTTAATTCCCTGGCCTTCGGCGGCCAAAACCTCGTCCAACAGATCCTGGGCCACCGGCGCGCCGAAGTCATTAGTCGGGGGGGAGCCAGTGGCGGCCTGAACCTCGTCGAGAAGTTCCTGGGCAACCGGCGCGCCGAAATCATTGGTCTGCGCAGAAACCTCACCGTCAGTGGCGGCGGGGGCTTCGGGGGCGGGAGCTGCAGCGGCAGGCACCGGTGCACTATCGCCATCAGCCATGGCGTTCAATTCGGCGATCAGATCTTTATCCTCGCCTTCCGGTTCCTCGCCGCTTTCTTCAAGTTGGCCCAGCAGATCGCGAATACAATCGAGACACTTCAGGATCAAGGTAACCGCTGCGGGGGTCACATCGATCACGCCGTCGCGGAATTTTCCGAGAACGTTTTCACCAGCATGCGCAACCGATTCCAGGCGCGGCAATCCTAAGAACCCGCAGGTCCCTTTGATGGTGTGCACTAGCCGGAAAATGTTTCCGAGAATTTCCGTATCGGTCGGGTCCTGCTCGAACTTGACCAGTTCCTGATCCAGAACGGCCAGGGCCTCGCCAGTCTCAGTAAGAAATTCGTTTAGTAGGTCATCCATGCCGATGCTCCGTCGATCTATCCCCGAAGACATATTATGAATGCCGTTGGGATGGGGCTATCTTTCGCTCAACGGTCACCGCCCGAGAAAACATTAATCGGACAAATCGTTCGCGAAAGCGCTAAAAACTAAAAGGCAGTCTAGAGAATATTTCGTAACCCGAGTGTGTCAAAATGTTTCAATAGTCCGCGATTCCTTAACAAACAGCATTATTTGGAAACAATACCGCTAATTGGACTTCCCCGCTTAAACCTACCGAGTGCTCTATCTTGCCGCCCAGGTCACAAGCCAGGCACTGGGCCAGATAGGCGTGAACATTGCGCGCCGTCACCACATCGGCCACCACCCCGGCGTCTTGCGCCAAAGCGCGGCCTAAGTCTTCGCGCAAGGTAGCGCCTTCGCCTGAGGCGGTCAGACCGACGCCCAGGCCTTCGTCCAGTTGCATGAAACTTAAACCCACTACGCCGCCCCGGGGCAGCGATTCAGTCGCCATCAGGATCATGTTGAGCACGACCTTGACCACACCAGACGGCACCGGGCCAATAGCTTCGGGGGTTAGGTTCGGCCAATCCAGCGTAACCTTGGTGTTTTCCAGAAATCCATCGGCCAGGGTGCGGGCCTCAATCAGGGCGCTGTTTCCGGCTCCCCCGCCGGCGCCCATACCGAAGGCAATACGGTAAAACGCCAACCTGCGCGTGGCCTCGGACGCGCTCCGCACCATTAGGTTCAAGGCCCCGCCATCATCGCCGGAGTTTTCTTCCATCAGTTCCAGCCCTGTATTCACAGCCCCGATGGGTCCGACAAGATCATGGCAAAGCCGAGAGGACAAAAGCTGCGCTACTTTCAAATCGATTTGCATTGCCTAACCTTTTCAAAATTTTCGCCCCCGCGTTCACAGGCGGGGGCTTTCTAGCCATAATATCAAAAAATCGTCCAGAAGGTTTCTATCTAATCTAACCCGCATTAGGATACCGAAACTTTGCGCCGGTTCCTATTCCTTGCTTTTCGCCACCCCGGAGCCGTGGTATACATAATTCCACCAAAAAAAGAGGGTCCCGTTAGACCCAGGAGCCCAAGGTCCACATGTCTACGGACAGCCGAAAAATAAGAGGAAGCGACCAAGGGGGCGGTAAAGGAAACCGCGAAAGAACCGGTCCCTCGCCGTTTTTCCCTAAAGGCCGCCAGGTCGACCCGGAGGCTCTGGCCCAGGTTCGCGCCTGTCTCAACGGAAAATCCCGCCGCCGCGACCTATTGGTTGAACATCTGCACCTGATTCAGGACCAATTCGGCCATCTTTCAGCCCGCCATCTGGTGGCTCTGGCCGAGGACATGAAGCTGGCCATGGCGGAAGTCTACGAAGTCGCTACATTCTACGCCCATTTCGATGTTGTCCGCGAAGGCGATGCGCCGCCGCCGGAATTGACAATCCGGGTATGCGACAGTCTGACTTGCGAGATGATGGGCGCGCGCCAGCTATTAAGCGAACTGCAAAACAAATACGGCGATAAAATCCGTGTCGTCCCGGCGCCATGCATGGGCCGTTGTGAAGCCGCCCCGGTCGCCGAAGTTGGCCATTTTCACGTCACCGGCGCCGACGCCGAATCGGTGCAAGCCGCCGTCGATAACAGCCAAACCCATCCCGCCATCCCGTCCTATACGGATTTCGACGCCTACCAGCGCAGCGGCGGCTATGCCCTGTTAAAAGACTGCCTGGACGGAAAACGCAACGTCGAGGACATGATCGAAAGCTTAAGCGCCTCGGGCCTCAGGGGGCTCGGCGGAGCCGGGTTTCCGACCGGGCAAAAATGGAAAATCGTCCGCAGCTATGCCGGTCCGCGCCTGATGGCGGTCAACGCCGACGAAGGCGAACCCGGCACCTTTAAGGACCGCACCTATCTGGAATCCGACCCGCACAGGTTTATCGAAGGCATGCTTATCGCCGCCTGGGCAGTCGAGGCCGAAGAAGTCTATATCTACCTGCGCGACGAATACCCCGGCCTGCGTCAAGTCCTGCTGGATGAAATCGCCAAATCCGAAGCTGCGGGCCTGACTAAGCACACCGCCATCCACCTTCGGCGCGGCGCGGGGGCTTATATCTGCGGCGAGGAATCGGCGATGATCGAATCGATCGAGGGCAAGCGGGGCCTGCCCCGGCATCGCCCGCCCTACGTCGCCCAGGTCGGGCTGTTCGGCCGGCCGACGCTGGTGAACAACGTCGAAACCCTGTACTGGGT
>JABMOG010000240.1 GCA_013204265.1 Rhodospirillales bacterium | reverse complement strand
GGGCACGGCGGTCATGATGGTCGGCGGCGCCTCGACCAAATTGGCGGCCAGGGTATCGGCACCCTGGGCGTAATAGATTTCCGCGCCGATCGTCATCGGGAAAAATTGCCCGGCCATGTGTTCATAGGAATGGCTGAGCGGCAGGAACGACAGAAACACTTCGTGGTTCAGGCCCAGTTCCTCCAGGCGGTCGCGCGCGCCTTCACAATTGGACAGGATGTTGCGGTGGCTGAGCATGACGCCTTTCGGCAGCCCCCCGGTGCCGGAGGTATAGATGATGCAGGCGGTATCGTCGGGGGCTGCCTGGCTGGCTATTTGGACAATATTCGCATGACCTTGCTGGCCCTGTTCGATGACATCGTCGAGATGCAGAAGCCGGATGCTGAGTTCCTGGGAAATCTCGGGCGGGTCCATGGCGATGACGAATTCCAGGTCCGGCGCCTTCAGCGCGGCCGGCAGCAATTGTTCGGCCAGCTTGCGCGTCGACACAATGGCCCCGCGCGCCGCGCTGTTGTGCAGGATATGCAGGTGGTCGTTGGGGGTGTTGGTGGTATAGGCGGGGACCGTAATGGCGCCGATCGACATGATCGCCATGTCGGCGACCAGCCACGCCGGGCGGTTTTCCGAAACCAGCACCACCCGGTCGCCCGGCCCGACACCTTGGGCCATAAGGCCGCGCGCCAGCGGGGTAACACGCGCCGCGGTGTCGCCCCAACTCAACGGTTGATAGGCCGCGCCGCGCTTTGCCCACAGGAACGGACGATCGCCCAGGCGGTCTACCTGATCAAAAAACATGGCCCCCAGATTGGCCCAGCCCCGTTCACTCATATTTGTGTTTCCCTGCCGGTGTTGCGGCCTATCATTGACGCTGCCGCAGACGATTTCCACCCTTTAAAGGATCAACTATGCCGAAAACCAAGGCCAAGGCCAAACCCGATGAACTTCCCCGCTGGAATCTGAACGACCTGTACACCGGCCCGAAAGCTCCGAAGCTGAAGGCCGACCTCGCCTGGGCCGCAAGTGAATCGAAGAAGTTCCGCAGCACTTACGAAGGCGCCCTAAAGGGCCTCGACGGCCGGGGGCTGGGCACGGCCATCGTGCGATATGAGAAAATCGCAGATCGCATCGGCAAGATCATGAGTTACGGCCATCTGTTGCACGCCACCAATATGAGCGATGCAAACGTCAGCGTGTTTTTTCAAACCCTGCAGGAAAAGGTGACGGACATTTCCACCGACACCTTGTTCTTTACCCTGGAACTCAATCGTATCGGCGACGCCACATTGAAACGCCAACTCAAACACCCCAAGGCCGCACGGTATGCCCCGTGGGTTCGCGATTGCCGGGTTTTCCGCGATCACCAATTGTCCGACGAGGCGGAAAAGCTGCTGCATGAGAAATCCCTAACCAGCCACAACGCCTGGGTCCGGCTGTTTGGCGAAACCATGGCCGACATCCGATTCACCGTGCAAGGCAAACGGGTGTGCGAAATGACCCTGGCCGACACGCTTAATTTGTTGTCGGACAAAAAACCCGAGACCCGGCGGCAGGGCGCGCAGGCGCTCAGTAAGGGCCTGGAGGAAAACATTCGAACCTTCACCCTGATTACCAATACCCTGGCCAAGGACAAGGCGATCGAGGACCAATGGCGCAGTTACCCCAAGCCGCAGTCCTACCGCAACCTGGCCAATCAGGTCGAAGACGAGGTTGTCGATGCGCTGGTCGGGGCGGTGCGGAAAAACTATTCCAACCTGTCGCACCGCTATTACAAATTAAAGGCCAAATGGTTTGGCGTGCGCCAACTCAACACCTGGGACCGCAACGCGCCGTTGCCGGAAGATTCCGACCGCCGCTTCTCGTGGGACGAGGCCAAGTCCACGGTGCTATCCGCCTATGGCGGTTTCGCGCCCGAGATGGCGACCATCGCCGAGCGGTTTTTCGATAAACGCTGGATCGACGCGCCGCCTGCGCCGGGTAAAGATTCCGGGGCCTTTTCCCATTCCACGGTGCCGTCGGTGCATCCCTACGTGATGATGAACTTTCACGGCAAGGCCCGCGATGTGATGACCCTGGCCCACGAGTTGGGCCACGGCGTGCATCAGGTGCTGGCCGCCGACCAGGGCGCGTTGATGAGCGACACGCCGCTGACGCTGGCCGAAACGGCGTCGGTGTTTGGCGAGATGCTGACCTTTCGGGAAATGCTCAACACCGAGAAAAACGCCAAGCGCCGCCGCATTCTGCTAGCCGGCAAGGTCGAGGACATGATGAACACGGTGGTTCGCCAGATCGCCTTCCACCAGTTTGAAGAACAGGTCCACAGCCTGCGCTTAGAAGGCGAGCTCAGCGCCGAACGGTTGGGCGAAATCTGGATGCAGGTGCAACGCGAAAGTCTCGGGCCAGCCTTCCGTTTTGATGATGAATACCGTCATTTTTGGGCCTATATCCCGCATTTCCTG
>JABMOG010000239.1 GCA_013204265.1 Rhodospirillales bacterium | reverse complement strand
TTGCATGGCCAGGCCGGACAAGGATTTCGGCCTGGCCATGCAAAAAGTCGAAGACGCGCTGACGGGTGAGGCGGATCGATCCGCGCATTTCGTCTGCGCGCTGGCGCTGTGCTGGCCGGACGGCCACATGGAAACCTTCGAAGGCCGGGTTGACGGAACCCTTACATGGCCTTTGCGCGGTGAGCAGGGCTTTGGCTACGACCCGATGTTTGTCGCAGGCGGCTATGACGTTACCTTCGGCGAGATGGACCCAGGCGAAAAACACCGCATCAGCCACCGCGCCGACGCTTTCAGGAAACTGGTCGATGGCTGTTTTGCCGGATAACCACGCCCCGACCGAGCTTAGTGTCTATATCCACTGGCCATTCTGCGCCTCGAAATGTCCGTACTGCGATTTCAACAGCCACGTCACAGATGTCATAGACCATGCCCGCTGGCGGCGGGGTTTGTTGGCTGAGTTGGAACATTTCGTAGGCGAAACGAAAGGGCGGGCTGTTACCAGCGTGTTTTTCGGTGGCGGCACGCCTTCGCTGATGGAACCCGAAACGGCGGCTGCGCTTATTGCCGCCGTCAAAAGTAATTGGCACACCGCCGATGATCTTGAAGTCACGCTGGAGGCCAATCCCTCTACCGCTGAGGCGGGTTTGTTTCAGGCCTTCTCCGACGCCGGGGTTAACCGGATGTCGCTGGGGGTGCAATCGTTCCGGGACGAGAGCCTGAAATTCCTTGGCCGGGGGCATTCAGCGGGCGAGGCCATTAATGCCATTACACTGGCGAGCCAAATTTTCCCCCGGATTTCCTTCGATCTGATCTACGGCCTTCCCGATCAGACGCCCCAGCAATGGCGCGAAGAATTGACCGCCGCCCTCGATCTGGCTGGCGATCATCTGTCGGTGTACCAATTAACCATCGAGCCTGGAACCGACTTTTTCCGGGACGGCGTCCCGGCCGCGCCCGAAGACACCGGGGCCTCGCTCTATGAAATTACCCAAACCATTCTCGAGGGTGCCGGGCTTGCGGCGTATGAGATTTCCAACCACGCGCGCGCGGGTTTCGAGTGCCGCCATAATTTGGATATCTGGCGCGGCGGTGATTACGCCGGTGTCGGGCCGGGGGCGCATGGCCGGTTGAGTTCCTCTTCTGGGACAGACACCCTGTATCAGGTTCACAGCCCCGAACGCTGGTTGTCCAAAGTCGAAGCCGACGGTCACGCCACCGCCAAACGCCTGACCCTTGGGGCTAATGAGCGGGCCGAAGAAATTCTGATGACCGGGTTTCGTCTGCGCGAAGGGGTGCAGGCGGTCCAATTTGAACGCCTGACAGGCATGGAAATTTCTGCGCTGACAGACGAGAGCAAACTTCGCCAACTGATTGAGGGCGGTTTCCTGGAGCACACTGAAACCGGCCTTTGCGTCACCGCCGCCGGGCGGCTCTGCCTCAATGAGGTGTTACGCCAGTTACTTGTAACCTCTTAAGGTTTTGGGCCCAGCGTACTTGGCCGAATATCAGCCAGAAGTGTTGCCCGGTCTTTTGCCATTCTTTCCACCAATTCCTTGGGCGCTTTGGTGTCCGGGTCATACTGGGCGCTCCATAAAAACAGATCGAAAATAACCGGAGCCAGATCAAAGCCCTTTTCCGTCAGAGAATAAATTTTCCGCCGCCGGTTTTCCGGGTCGGGGTTTTTATTGAGGATCCCCTTTGCTTCGAGAAACTTCAACCGATCGGCCAAAATATTGGTTGATATCCCTTCGCCGCCGTCGAGAAAATCCCCATAGGTGCTGAAACCTCGCAACAAAAGGTCGCGAATAATCAAAAGGCTCCACCGGTCGCCGAAGGAATCCAGCGCATAGGTGACCGGGCAGCCGTTGTCGCGTTGTTTACTCGGAGAAAGCATGGAGCATTATAAAAAAATACTTGCAATAAACAAGAAAGAATACTTGTCAAACGCAAGTTAACAAATTACGTTGATGTCTACTTGCAAAAGAAGAGTTGTTTGATTGGCTGAAATGTCCGGATTTTCGGCCCCTGTATTGAAACGCGAACAGAATGGAAGAAGCATTAAATGTCGAATGAAATTTACTGGCTGACATTAACCGTCGTCCTGACCGCCTTGCTGGTTCTTCCTTATGCCGTCGCCAGGATTTTAGAAATCGGTTTAGGCGGGTTATTCACCAACCCGCCGCCTGGAGACGCGCCCTTTGAGGCGAAATGGGCGCACAGGGCACATCGCGCCCATATGAACGGATTTGAAAACCTGATCATTTTCGCCCCCCTGGCCTTGGCGGTGCATGTCACGGGAACCGGCAACGAGGTCACGGCGGCCGCGGCGGCGACGTATTTCTGGGCCAGGGTCGTCCATGCGCCGTCTTATATTTTCAAAATTCCCTTCGTCAGAACACTTGCCTACTTCGTTGGCCTGGGCGCGTGTTTCGTGCTCGCCTGGCAACTGATCGCGTGAAGCCTATGAATATTGCCCTGCAAACCAATCCCCCTAGCAAAGGTCTGCACCCCGCGTCGCTGTGCTCTCTCCCCCACTCTGAGCCCGACATGTTGGGGTGCGGCCTGCGCTTAGGCGCGGATACCGAAACAGCCGGGATATCCGACCTCGCGCCGAGCGGCGGCTGAGGACGGGCCATGTATCTAGGAGAAAAACGATCTTTTCGTCTTCGCCGCCGCAGCACGACAGTCAAGCTTGAGCGCCCCTTCTGGGAACAGCTTGAAGGCATTGCGAAAACGCGGAAATTGACCCTTAGCGCGTTGATTGAAAATATCGACGAAACCTGCCGGGCGGAAGAAAGAGCGGATACCGGCAATCGCAACTTGGCGTCCTATCTTCGGGTCTTTTGCCTAACCTGTCCCGAGACCGTACCCGTCAAACCGAATTTCAGGGACGCTTATAATTAGGAGTTTAGAGGGTTATGGGTTCTGAGCGCGAAGTCACCCAGCACTACGGCGATTCCGGCCTGATAACGCGAATTTTTGCAGGCCTTGAGGCTGCCGGCGCCGATTTAAACAATTTAACCCCTGAAGACCTGTCCCCCGTCGATGAATTTCATCTTGGCGGCCGCAAGGCCACGATCCATGCCGTCTCAAAACTGCCCTTGAACAAAGACAGCCACGTTCTCGATATCGGATGCGGGATCGGCGGGACGGCGCGGTTTATCGCTTCTGAAACTGGCTGCCGTGTCACCGGCATTGATCTTACGCCGGAATATATTTCAACCGCACAAATCCTTAACAGCCGAACCGGGCTTGCCGATCAGGTGACCTGTGAAATCGCCAACGCCCTCAACATGCCTTTTGACGAAGCAACTTTCGATGTGGCGACCACCTTTCACGTCGCCATGAATATTTCTGAGCGGGGCAAATTGTATTCGGAAATTGCCCGCGTCCTGAAACCGGGCGGCGTATTTTGCCTTTACGACATCATGAAGAAAGGCGACGAGCCCATTGATTTTCCCGTTCCCTGGGCGCACTCGGCTGCGACCAGTCACCTGACAACCCCCGATGAAATGCTCGTCCACCTGGAAGCCGCAGGGTTTGAGGTCGAAGAGGTCGAAGACCGCACCAACTTCGCACTAGAGGTAATCAAGCAGGGTCTGGCCGCCCGCACCGAGGGGCCGCCGCCACTCGGCGTTCATTTGTTAATGGGCGCGGGCGCCCCCGAAAAAGTCAAAAACACCCGGAACAATGTCCAGGCCGGACGGATGGCCCCGGTGCAAATGATCGCGCGGCGCGTGGGCTAAAAAACAACCAGGCCTAATTCACCTGGGCCTGAAACGTCTCGGGTGCCCGGCTGAGAATTTCTGAGTCGCGCCGCCCGACCCGCATTACCGCCAGCCCCCGCTCGGCGATTCCGCCCGGCAGAAATCTGAAAATTCCGTCGCGGCCCCAGAACCCGCTGGGCACCGTAATCGCCTGGGCGGAAAAATCCGGCCCGGACTTGCCGCGCGCCTGCACCGCCGCCAGGGCCGTTGCGTCATAAGCCAGGGTCGCCAGCCGAGGCGGAACCGCGCCATAGGTTTCTGTGTAATCGCTAATGAAATCGGCCCGCGCCGTCGGCGATGGGGCCGCGAACCAGCCACCGATCAGGGCCGGTTCAGAACCCAGGCCGGGCACGTCCCACTGGCCGGTGCCGAGCATGCGAATTTTACCGGGATCGATATCATAGAACGGCAACAAGGCGGCAATCGACAGCAATCGTTTGCCGCCATCGGCCAGCAGAAGCGCATCGAACGGCAGGTCGCCGATGGTTTGTAGCCTTTCCATCCGTTTCAGGGCGCGCCGGGAGACTTCGTCGTCTCGGCCCTCCAGTTCCTTGCGCTGTTCCAGCAGCACCTGGCGGCGGGCGTCATAATCAGCAAGCACACGCACCGCAGCCGTAAAGTCCGTGGCGCCGGGGTCATAGAACTGCACCCGGGCAATGGTCCCGCCGTTTTGGGCGACGGCGGCCTCAAACGCGCTGATGACGGTTTCACCATAAACATTGTCGGGCGCCAGGGCGGCAAATCGCTTAACCCCCTTCGAGCGGGCATAGGCGACAATACGCCGGATTTCGGCGCCCGGCAGGAATCCCATGGTATACGTGCCGTCACCCGTCACGGAACGGTCGGACGAAAAGGCGATCACCGGGACATTGGCGGCCCGCGCCTGAGGCCCGACGGCGCGCACCGACGCCGCCAGCAGAGGGCCAAGAATTATAGATGCGCCGTCGCCAATGGCGGCGCTGGCGGCGTCAGAAGCCCCCTGGGCGGATCCCTTGGTGTCATGGACCAGTAACTCAAACCGCTTGTCGGCGAAATTAAACATCGCCAACTGGGCCGCGTTGAGCATCGCCTGGCCCAGCCCGGCGTTGGGGCCGGACAGGGGCAACAACAGGGCGACCCGGACAGAGTCCCCAACCGGCAACGGCACCGGCGAACGCAGGACAGACGCCGTTTCCGCCGCCCCGGGTTTTTGCGGCTGCGTCAGATACGGCGTGAACGAGGGCGATTGCCGACCGAGGCGGGCTTGCGTCTGTTCGTGGATGGTATTTTAGAGGTCGGCAACATGACGGAAGGCGAGCGCCATGCCATCGACATCCAATGCATCGGCTCGCCCGACAACCTGGAAGGCCTGCTCGAAGACGCCACCCAAGCCTTATCCGGGTTGGCCCATTGCGCCAGCCTGGTGCTGGCGCCGACAACCAAAAGCCCGTTGCGCCACATAGAATTCGTCAACCTTAGCCCCGGCCGCGCCCTGGTGGTTATGGTGACCGAGGGCGGCATCGTAGAAAATCGGGTGATCCAGACTCCGCCGGAGCTTCTGCCGTCGGCGCTGGTTGAGGCGACGAATTTCCTCAGCGCACGTCTGGTCGGCCGTACCCTGGGTGAGGCCTACGACGAAATCCTCAATGAGCTGGAAAGCCACCGCACCCAGCTCGACGAGCTGACCGCGCGCGTCGTTGAAAGCGGACTGGCGACATGGTCCGGCGGTGGTCAGGAAGGCCAGCTGATAATTCGCGGCCAAGCGCACCTGTTGGAAGACGTCACCGCGGCCGGCGACCTGGAGCATATTCGCGGCCTGTTCACCGCCCTTGAAACCAAAGAGGAAATGTTGAAACTGTTGTCTCTCACCGATACGGCGGAAGGCGTGCAGATTTTTATCGGTGCCCAAAACAACCTTTTCAATCTGGCCGGCTGTTCGATGATCGTCGGCCCGTACCAGAATTCCTCGGAAAAGATCATCGGCGCCATCGGCGTCATCGGCCCGACGCGTATGAATTATGCCCATATTATTCCCATGGTGGATTACACCTCGAAATTAATAAGCCGTTTTCTTGGACAACAAAGCTGACAAAAAAATGACATCTGAAGAACTCCCCGAAGAAAAAGACAACGCCCCCAATCCGGAATCCGAAACGCCTGAGGCGTTGCCGGACACTCCCGACGTCGAGGACGCAGAATACGCTGAGGAGGCCGCGCCCGAAGGCCCCGATGTGGAAACCCTGCAGGCCGAGATCGTCACCCTGAACGACAAATTGCTGCGCGCCCTGGCGGAAACCGAAAACATGCGCCGCCGCACGGTCCGCGACAAAGAAGAAGCCTCAAAATACGCGATCGCTAATTTCGCTCGCGAAATGCTTGGCGTCGGCGACAACCTGCACCGCGCCTTGGCCAGTGTCGATGCGGACCTGCGCACAGAAAACGCGGTGATTGAACAGATGATGGTCGGGCTGGAAATGACCGAGCGGGAAATTCAAAACACGTTTGAGCGTTTCGGCATCAAAGCCATCGAAGCAATGGGCGAAAAATTCGACCACAATTTCCACGAAGCCCTGTTCGAGATGGACGATGCGTCGAAACCTGCCGCCACCGTGGTTCAGGTGGTGGAAACGGGATATGTGCTGAAAGACCGGCTGCTGCGTCCGGCCAAGGTCGGTGTTTCCAAGGGCGGCCCCCCGTCTGTAAAAGAATCGGCCAAGGCCGCAACCGCAGAGCTCGCAGGCGATACCGCACCGGATTCAAAAGACAGCCAGACGGCTTATGAGGACAAGGGCGGCGAGCCGGGCGCCCAGATTGACGAGGAACTGTAGCCAGCGGTGTAAGCATATATTATCGAAAATGTTGGCCGATTGGCTTGCGCGCCTTCATTTCGACACATATATATCCCGCGAACACCGGAACACCGAACCTTAAAGGCCACGCGGCAAGGTTCAGGCCGGTTTTGTTATAAGACTTAATTCACTGGCACTCGAACGTGGCGCCGCACCGGGCCTAAGCGAGTGGCCGAAAATAAAGAGGGTATCATGAGCAAGGTTATCGGAATCGATTTGGGAACGACCAATTCCTGCGTCGCCGTGATGGACGGCAAGACCGCGAAGGTCATTGAAAACGCCGAAGGCACCCGCACCACGCCGTCTATGGTGGCGTTCACCGAAGACGGCGAAACGCTGGTCGGACAGTCGGCCAAGCGCCAGGCGGTGACCAACCCGGGCAATACCCTGTCTGCGATCAAGCGCCTTATCGGCCGGCGCTATGACGATCCGATTACCAAAAAAGACCAAAAAATCGTGTCTTACGACATCGTTGAAGGCGAAAACGGCGATGCCTGGGTCAAGGTAAACGACAAGAAATACTCGCCCAGCCAGATCAGCGGCTACATCCTGCAAAAAATGAAGGAAACCGCCGCCCAGTTTCTCGGCGAAGAACCGGTTCAGGCGGTTATTACGGTCCCCGCCTACTTCAACGATTCCCAGCGCCAGGCAACCAAGGACGCCGGCAAAATTGCGGGCCTCGAGGTTTTGCGTATCATCAATGAGCCGACGGCTGCCGCTCTGGCGTACGGGCTCGACAAAAAGGAAGCCGGCACCATTGCCGTTTACGATCTCGGCGGCGGCACCTTCGATGTCTCCATCCTGGAAATCGGCGACGGCGTGTTCGAGGTCAAATCGACCAACGG
>JABMOG010000238.1 GCA_013204265.1 Rhodospirillales bacterium | reverse complement strand
TGGTCGACCAGGGCGTTGAAAGTGTGGAAAAATTCTTCCTGGGTCGAGTCCTTGCCACCAATAAATTGTACATCGTCAATCATCAGCACGTCGATGGAACGGAACTGGTCCTTGAAATCCACCGTGTTCTTTTCGCGAAGCGCGCGGATGAACCGGTACATGAATTTTTCCGCCGACAGATAGATGACGGTACGGTCCGGGGTTTGTTTGCGGATATGCCAGGCAATGGCGTGCATCAGGTGGGTCTTGCCGAGGCCGACCCCGCCGTACAGAAACAGGGGATTAAACTGCGCCGTTAGCGCCTCGGCGACACGCCGGGCGGCGGCATAGGCGAATTCGTTCGGCTTGCCGACGACGAAATGCTCGAAGTCGTAACGACGATCCAGCGGCGCGCTGATGTCAGCGGCAGGCCGTTCTTCAACCCGGCTGCCTACCCCCATCTGGGGCTGGGGCGCTCGTATTGCCGGCCCTGATGAAGGCGCCTCGCGATCGGACTGGATGAACACATCTACACTCTGGATCTCGGCGTTTTCCGCAGACCACAACACCTGCAGACGCTCCGTATAATGGGCAACGATCCAGTCCCGCATGAAACGGGTCGGCACGGAAATCCGGACTTCGCCATCGATAATGCCGCGCATAGTCATCGGTTTTAGCCAGCTCTGGTAAGCGGCTTCGCCGATTTCAGCTCTGAGCAAACCGCACACGGCATTCCACTGCGCTTCCCAAACTTCAGCTTGATCGTTTTTGCTTGGGTCGGCTCCGACCGGTACGGCGTTGTCTTTTTCCATATTTTCCAACTGGTCCCCGAAAGGCCTGAGCAGACCTTTGATGTGCATTACTAAGCCTAAACCGTCGGCTACAGACGTGGCGGACAAAACGGAGCCACCGGGAATGTTCCAATCAGGAGAACCACTGGCGACAAGCCAATGGTATTAAAAGCTGCTGCGGTTGGTTTCCGAAGTGACGGCCATCACATTAGGCCGCCATGTTCCTCGCGTCACCAATTTGCCCACCCCTGCCTGAACCGATAAACCTGAATTCCGGTTCTGCAAGATATCGCAGCTTTTGAGCACCCCCCTTTGAGAACAGATATAGCTTTTCGTAAACGGTTTTAGTTTCGCAAAAAAATTTTGAACTTGGTGCAAAAAAATAACCGGGTGAACGTCTGCCCAGTTTTTTGCATCAAAAAATTTATACTTTATAAACCTCCATAGAAATCAAGTATTATTTGAAAAGTACTTACTTACTTAAAATGTTAATAAAATTAATAGCAATATCCACCCGATGAGTTCACGTTAACTATTTCGTTAAGAGCCAATATCGCCCCGTTTGGTGAGATCGAATATTAGGGCCACATGTTCACGCTGGCAACGTGATCGAAAAGAGAACGCGATAAAAAAAAGGAAATAAATTTCTTGACAAAAATCGGCGGCGCGAATCCTTCGCCCTCCGGCGCACAAAAAAACCGCGGCCCTGTCGGAACGCGGTTCAATCGCAAGTTCAGATGAGGTGGCTCGCCCTCAGGCAGCCATCCCTTTGATCTGTTTGGAAAGCCTGGAAATCTTACGGGACATGGTGTTGGCGAGGAGAACCCCCTTCTGGGCGCCGCGCATCATTTGCGGCTGGGCAACGCGAAACGCGGCCTCGGCTTCCGATTTATTACCGGCGACGATCGCCAATTCTACTTTTCGTATGGACGTGCGAACGGCACTCAGACGGCGGACATTAACGGCGGTCTGGCGAAGGGTCCGGCGAACCCGTTTCTTGGCGGAAAGGCTGTGGGCCATACTTAAAAAAAACCTTTTATTTACTTGGCGCTCTGAAAGTGTAGATCAGGCGCTCTGAAAGAGAAGGCTGGCTTATATAGAGGCTTCGGCGAGCCGTCAAGGCCCAGCTTGCGGTTTGTCCCGCCTCCTAACCGCCCGATGGCATCAGCCGAAAGCCGACCGTCAAAACGGGCGTTGACCCGGAACCGGTATCTAGCCCAAGCGAAAATTCCAGACTTAAGCTTTCCCCCTCGCGCTGGAACACCCCGGATGCCACCCGCCGCCAGCCCAGTTGCGGCAGGGTATCGTCATAAAAGGCAAGAACCCGGCTCTTGTTCAGCGCGCCCGAAGCGAAGACCTCGACAATCCGGCCGCGCGCAGTATCGAAAACGGTTCCGGACTCGGTATCTTCGACAAGCCCCGGCACCAATGGCAGATCGTCCAGAACCGTGATGAACTGAGGCACGTCTTGCGCGGACGCGGAGAAACCCGGGGCATGCCCAACCACACCGGACAACAGCCCAGCGGCAACAACGGTAGCGATCAAGATCTTAAGTCCCATAACCTTAGCTTATAACACTAGCGCTGCCGACGCGGGCAATAGAATGTGGAGCGGCCCGATTGGGTGATCCGCCGGACGCCGCCGGTGCGGGTGACATCACAATCGCATCCTGGACAGGCCTCGCCTTCGCGCCCGTAAACGGCGAAGGAGTGCTGGAAGTAGCCCAATTCCCCCGAAGGCTGGCGGTGATCGCGAAGCGAGGAGCCGCCCGCGGCAATGGCCTCACCTAATACGTCGCGAATGGTATGGACCAGGGTCTCGGCCCGCCCGCCCTGCACCGTGGCGGCCATACGCTTCGGCGACAACCCGGCCCTGAACAAGGCCTCCGCAACATAGATATTGCCGAGCCCGGCGACCACCGACTGGTCGAGCAGCGCCGCCTTGATCGGCGTCTTGCGACCTTTTAGCCGGGCCGCCAGCACCGGGCCGTTGAAATCGTTGGCCAGTGGTTCCGGCCCCATTTTTTCCAGCATCCCGTAATGTGCCAGCCCGCCGGTGTCCACCAAGTCCATGAACCCGAACCGGCGCGGGTCATTGAACCGCACGCTGGCGCCGCCTTCGATGTCGAACGCCACATGGTCGTGGCGTTCCAATTCCGGCGGCTTAGATTCAAAAATCCGAAACCGGCCCGACATGCCGAGGTGCGCGATCAGGGTCGTGGCATTGTCCATATCGATCAACAGGAATTTTCCGCGCCGTCTCAAACGTTCCACGCGTCGGCCCTGAAGCCGGTCCGCGAACCCGTCCGGAAATGGAAACCTGAGGTTGGGCCTGAGGGTCCGCACCCGCACCAACAGGCGGCCTTCAAAGACCCCGGATAAGCCCAGGCGGACGGTTTCGACTTCGGGGAGTTCGGGCATAGGGCTCAGAAATGACTAAGGAAGTGGCATCGAAGGGAAGCTTAGGGTATGTTGCCGCCCATGTCCAAGACCCACACCACTGAGCCGGGCGCGCACCCGGAGACGACCCATTTCGGGTACCAAAGCGTTCCCGTGGATGAAAAAACGTCCTTGGTGCGTGATGTGTTTGATTCCGTGGCGCCGCGCTATGACCTGATGAACGACCTGATGAGTTTGGGCATCCACCGGTTGTGGAAACGCAGCCTAATCAACGGGCTGGCACCCCGGCCGGGGATGACGTTGCTCGACGTCGGCGGCGGCACCGGCGACATCGCCTTTCGCTTTCTGGAACGTGGCGGCGACAGCGTTACCGTGGTTGATATTAATGAGGAAATGTTGAAACACGGACGCGATCGCGCCATCGACAAAGGCATCCTGGGTGGTATCGACTGGCGCCACGGCGACGCCGAAGACCTGCCCGTTGAAGACGCCTCCCAGGACGCCTACACCACTGCGTTCTGCATCCGCAACGTCACCCATATCGACCGGGCGCTGAGCGAGGCCCGGCGCGTACTCAAACCCGGCGGACATTTTATGTGCCTGGAATTCAGCCATGTTGTGGCGCCGGTGTTGGACAAACTCTATGACGCCTATTCCTTCCGGGTGTTGCCCGTGCTGGGCGAACGGGTGGCCGGCGACCGGGCCGCTTATCAATATCTTGCCGAAAGCATTCGCCGCTTCCCCGACCAGGGGACCTTCGCGCAAATGATTACCGACGCCGAGCTGGAGCAGGTTAAAGTGCGCAACCTGTCGGGTGGCATTGCCGCCATCCATTCCGCATGGCGGCTCTGAACGATTAATCTCCGTGGCCCGCTCCCTGAAAAATTTCCTTCGTCTTGTCAAAATCGCGCGCACGCTAGCGCGCCACGACGCGCTGTTTCCGCTCGAACAACTGGACGTTGCCCCCGCCGTGGTCGGCCTGGCCCGGCTGCTAGCCAAAGGTGCCATGGACCCAGGCAGCCGCGATAAGCGCCCCGGACAACGCCTCGCCCACGCCCTGCACGAAGCGGGGCCGAGCTTTATTAAGCTGGGCCAGGCCCTGGCCACCCGGTCCGACCTGTTGGGCGACGAAATGTCCGCCGACCTGTCCGATTTGCAGGACAAATTGCCGCCCTTCCCGACGCCCCAAGCCCGCGCCATCATCGAAGAGGAATTCGGCCAGCCCGTCGAGGCGCTATTTTCGTCCTTCGATGAGACGCCAGTCGCCGCCGCCTCCATCGCCCAGGTTCATTTCGCCGTCACGACGGAGGGCCATGAGGTCGCCGTGAAGGTCTTGCGCCCCGGTGTCGAGGCCGCTTTCCAGCGCGATCTGGAACTAATGCGCTGGGTCGCCGAGATGGTCGTTATGGCCAAGCCCGAATTGCGCCGCCTGAAACCAGTGGAATCCGTCGATGCGCTGGCTGAGGCGGTTGAGCTGGAAATGGACCTTCGCTTCGAGGCCGCCGCCGCCGGCGAGCTGCAAGACAACTTCATGGGCGATGAAAATTTCCGAGTGCCCGGGGTCGACTGGCAACGCACCGCACGCCGCGTGTTGACCACCGAGCGATTGGCCGGCATTCCGCTCGATGAACGCGGCGCCATTATTAACGCCGGGCACGACCCTGAAGAGGTGCTGAAAAAAGCCTCCGATGCGTCCTTCAAACAGGTCTTCCGGGATGGGTTTTTCCATGCCGACGTTCACCCCGGAAACCTTTTTGTTCTGGAGTCGGGTGCTATCGGGGCGGTCGATTTCGGCATCATGGGACGCCTTGACCTAAAAACCCGGCGCTGGTTGGGGGAAATGCTGCTGGCCTTTCTGACTCGCGATTACCGGCGCGCCGCAGAAATTCATTTCGAAGCCGGTTGGGTTCCTTCCCACCGTTCCGTTGACGCCTTCACCCAGGCCTGCCGGTCGATTGCCGAGCCGATTTTAGACCGCCCACAAAACGAGATTTCCATCGCCCGCCTGTTGGGCCAATTGTTCCAGATTACCGAAACCTTCCAGATGGAAACCCAACCACAGCTATTGTTGCTGCAAAAAACCCTGCTGGTTGCCGAGGGGACCGGGCGCACACTCGCGCCCGAAGCCAATATATGGCTCCTGGCCCGCCCCCTGATTGAGGCCTGGATGATGGAGAATCTCGGCCCCGAGGCCCGCATCCGGGACGCCGTTGAAGGCATTGCCCAGGCTGCCGTGCGGCTGCCCAAGGTGGTAGGCGACATGGAAGACAGCGCCGCCATGTTGTCGCAAGGCCGTATTCGGCTGCACCCGGAAACGGTTGCAGCCCTGAAACGCGGCAACGCAGCCGGAGGATCTGTGTTCTGGCTCGCCCTGGCCGCACTGGCGGGCGCGGTAGCGGTTATCGCCTTTTCCTAAGGGCCGCCCTTGCGCAAGGGGCTATGTAGTATTAAATTAATCACATCATTTTTTCGTTAAATAGCTTTTTCGTTAAATATTGAAATTTCCAAAGGGCTTGCTGGGTAAATGCTCAAGGGTAAACAAATTCTGCTGATCATCTCGGGCGGGATCGCGGCCTACAAATGCCCCGACCTTGTCCGCGCCCTGCGCAAACGAGGCGCTGCGGTGCGCTGCGTCTTGACCGCCGGCGGTTCCCAATTCGTCACGCCGCTGGCGCTCGGCGCGGTCAGCGAAGACAAGGTTTATGAAGCGCTGTTCTCGCTCACCGACGAGGCCGAAATGGGCCATATCCGTCTATCGCGCGAGTCCGATGTGGTGCTCGTCGCCCCGGCAACTGCCAATATCCTGGCCAAAATGGCGTCCGGCATCGCCGATGATCTGGCAACCACGGCGTTGCTGGCAACCGACAAGCCTGTGATCTGCGCGCCGGCCATGAACGTGCGCATGTGGGAAAACCCGGCGACGGCCAACAATATCAAAATTCTGTCTGACCGGGGCGTCGGCTTCATTGGCCCCGAAGAAGGCGACATGGCTTGCGGCGAATGGGGCTTAGGCCGGATGTCGGAACCCGCACAAATCGTCGCCGCCTTGGAAAATTTCTTTCGACAAGGGTTGCCCCTCGACGGCACCCGGGCGCTGGTTACCAGCGGCCCGACCTTTGAGGCCATCGACCCGGTGCGTTATTTGGCCAACCGTTCGTCTGGCAAACAGGGCCATGCCATCGCCGCCGCCCTTGCCCGGATGGGGTCTGTGACGACGCTGGTGTCCGGCCCGACCCATCAGCCCGACCCGGCGGGGGTCGAAGTTGTCCGCGTCGAAAGTGCGGTCCAGATGTTTGATGCCTGCACCCACGCCCTGCCGGTGGATGTCGCCGTGCTGGCCGCCGCGGTTTCTGACTGGCGGCCCGAACAGGTGCCCGAGGATAAGATCAAAAAAATCCCCGGCGCACAGCCCCCTGGCCTGTCGCTGGTGGAAAACCCCGATATCCTGGCTTCCTTAAGCGCGCCCGGAAATACCAGACCCCGCCTAGTCGTTGGCTTCGCCGCCGAAACGGACAATATTATTGAAAATGCCACCGCCAAACGCGCGCGCAAGGGTTGCGACTGGATCGTCGCTAACGACGTCTCGCCCGAAACAGGCACCTTCGACGGCGATGCCAATACGGTCCACCTGATTACCAAGGACGGCGTCGAGGACTGGCCCGAGTTATCGAAAAACGATGTCGCCGGACGGTTGGCGGAACGCATCGCCGACGCCTTGGCCGTTACGCCGTAAGGGCCTTCGGGTATGACACCCAACGCAGCCAGGGAGGTCCACATCAAAGTGCAACGATTGCCACACGGGGCCGACCTCGACCTGCCCGCACTGGCAACACCCGATAGCGCCGGCGCCGATCTTCTGGCGGCGGTTAGCGAGCCCGTTGTTTTGGAGCCCGGCGCGCGCGCACTGATTCCGACCGGCATCGCCATCCAGCTTCCCGCCGAGTTCGAGGCTCAGGTGCGGCCCCGCTCAGGCCTGGCGATCAAAAATGGCGTTACCGTCCTCAACAGCCCCGGCACCATCGACGCCGATTACCGGGGCGAAATCAGGGTTGCGCTGATCAATCTCGGCGCCGACGCCTTTGCCGTGACCCGGGGCATGCGCATCGCCCAAATAGTCATTGCCCCGGTTAACCGGCCAATCTGGGACGAGGTAGGCTCTCTCGATGAATCTGAGCGTGGCGCGGGCGGTTTTGGGTCGACGGGAACCCACTCGGGCAAGGAGGTTTGAGCAATGCTGCGATTGTCCAAGAAAATGCTGTTCGCGATCGAAGCCGTGCTCGACATCGCCTATCACTCCGGTTCCGCCCCGGTACAAAGCCGCGAAATCACCCGCCGCCAGGGCATCCCGCGGCGTTATCTGGAACAAGCCCTTCAGCATCTCGTGCGCAGTAACATCCTGACCGGCGTTCGTGGTCCACGCGGCGGGTACCGGCTGGCCCGCGAGCGCAGGCGCATTTCCATCGGCGATATTGTCCGGGTGGTGCGCGAAATGGAGGCCAATAGTAACAAAATCGAAGACGCGCCCGGTTCCGCGCTCGGCCACAAGGTGGTGCGGCCCTTGTGGCTGGAGTTGCAGGGCGAGCTGATGCAACGGCTGGATACCCTGAGCGTAGACGACCTGTGCGACCGCGCCGAGCAAGCCGACATCGTTAGCGAAGGCCGACAGAACCTGGATTTTACCATTTGAGAGAGGCCGTCTCCTCGCCATGGACGACATGACCGAAACCTCGCCCGCCGCGAAGACCTTTCGCGGGTGCATCTATGACAGCATCGCCGACACCATCGGGGCGACGCCGCTGGTGCGGCTGGACAAGCTGGCCCGCGACGAAGGCGTCACCGCGTCCATCATCGGCAAATGCGAATTCTTCAATCCCCTGGGTTCCGTTAAGGACCGCACTGGATTGGCGATGATCGAGGCGGCGGAAAAGGACGGCCGCATCCAGCCCGGCGCAACGCTGATTGAGCCGACGTCCGGCAACACCGGAATTTCGCTGGCCTTTGTCGCCGCCGCCAAGGGCTACCGCATGATTCTGACCATGCCTGAGAGCATGTCCGTGGAACAGCGCAAGATGCAATTGCTGTTGGGCGCCGAACTGGTGCTGACGCCCGCAGCACAAGGCATGACAGGCGCTATCGCCAAAGCCCAGGAACTGGTCACTGAGACCGAGGGCGCGATCATGCTGCAACAGTTTGATAACCCCGCGAACCCGGATATCCACCGCCGCACCACGGCCGAGGAAATTTGGACCGACACCGGCGGCAATATTGATTATCTGGTATCAGGCGTCGGCACCGGCGGCACGTTGACCGGCTGCGCTCAGGTCCTGAAACAGCGCAACCCCGACCTCAGGGTGGTCGCCGTAGAACCCGAAGACAGCCCGGTTCTGTCCGGCGGCACGCCGGGACCGCACAAAATTCAGGGCATCGGCGCGGGCTTCGTGCCCAAAAACCTGGACACCAGCATAATCGACGAAATTCTCAAAATCGGCAATGAGACCGCCTACGCCATGGCCCGCAAAGCGGCCAGGATAGAAGGCCTGGCCGCCGGCATTTCATCGGGCGCGGCGCTGGCGGCGGCACTGGAGCTGGGTGCGCGCGGTGGCATGGAGGCCAAGATCATTGTTGCCGTTCTGCCCGATTTCGCCGACCGGTATTTGTCGACCGCCCTGCTCGACGGGTTGGCCTGAACCATGACCTTCAGCGAAGCCCAGATTAACCGCTATGCCCGCCACATCCTGTTGCCGGAAGTCGGCGGCACGGGCCAAAGCACCCTGTTGAAATCCAAGGTTCTGGTCATCGGCGCCGGCGGATTGGGCTCGCCGGTACTGCTGTATCTGGCTGCCGCCGGGGTGGGAACGCTGGGTGTCGTTGACGACGACGTGGTCGACCTGTCCAACCTGCAACGCCAGATCGCACATTCCACCGACGCCATCGGCACACCCAAAGTATTGAGCGCGCAAAAAACTATCAAAGCCATCAACCCGGACGTCACCGTGGTCCCCCACCAGGAGCGCATCACCCCCGACAACGCGCTCGACCTGATTTCCGGCTACGACGTGATTGCCGACGGCTCAGACAATTTCGCCACCCGGTTTCTGGTCAACGACGCCTGCTATCTTGCGAAAAAAACGCTGGTATCGGCGGCGATCCTGCGCTTCGACGCGCAGCTTTACACCTTCAAGGCTCATCTGACCGATACAGAGGGCAAGCACGGTCCCTGTTACCGCTGCATCTTCCCAAGTCCGCCGCCGGAGGGACAAATCCCGTCCTGCGCCGAGGCCGGTGTACTGGGCGCCATGTGCGGCATGGCGGGCTCACTGCAAGCTACCGAAGTGCTGAAAGAACTGCTCGGCATCGGCGAAAGCCTGTCCGGGTCGCTGCTGGTGTGTGACGGCCTGTCCACTACCTTCCGCAAAATTTCGGTGCGGCCCGACCCAGGCTGTCCGGTGTGCGGCGAAAATCCGACGATCACCGACCTTGGCATTCACAAGGTCTGAACCAATGAATGATCGCCCAGCCCCTTTGGACAAACTCTCCATCGTCGTCTTTGATCGACATTACGACAAAGTACACTACGCCCTGGTGATGGCCGCCGCCGCCGCCGCCATTGACCGCCCGGTCACGTTATTTTTCACCATGGGCGCGTGTCACGCCCTGAAACAGGCCGACGCCAACGGTGCCCCGGCCTGGCGGGCAATGCCGTTGAGCACGGAAATTGGGGCCAACGGCGGAGACCGGGACGACGGCTTCGCTACCATGAACGTCGCCACCTTCGAAGATTTGCTGCAATCATGCATCCAGCTGGGCGTCACCTTCATGGTCTGCGAAATGGGGCTGAGGGCCGAAGGCCTGGAGGGACATCCCCTGCGCGGTGATATTCCGCTTGAGGAAGGCGGCGTCGTCACCTTTCTCAATGACACGTCGAAGGACGGCACGGTTATATTTGTCTGACCCCCGGCGCTAGTGGATAGAATCTAACAAACCAATTTTTGCGCCTGTTCGGTAATCGGCCCCGTGCCAATCTCCACCCCGTCCACCTTCGTCAGCGGGCGGATGGACAGGCTGTTGGTAAGGAAGACCTCCGATGCCCTGGCCAGGTCGCCGGGCGTTAGCGTGCGCTCAGTCCCGCCCAACACCCGCAATACCTCGGCCCGCATAACGCCTTCGAGAACGCCGTCACTTGCCGGTGGCGTCACCAGTTCACCGTCGATGACCGCGAACAGATTGGCCGCCGATGCCGACACCAGATTGCCGGCCCCGTTCAACAACAGGGCCTCATCCGCGCCCTGTTGCCGGGCTTCCCGGACGGCCAGAATATTGTCCAGGTAATTGAGGCTTTTGATGCGGCTCAGGGGCGAGTGTTCGTTGCGCCGCGTGCACGTGGCGATGATGGCGGCAACAGGGCGGCCAAGGTCTAGGTCCTGCGTGGCCCCGGTGATAATCAGGCTGGGTGAAGGTTTTTCCGGTCCGGCAAGCCCGCGCGGCGCAGGCCCGCGCGTCAAAGTCAGCCTGAGCACACCTTCGGTGATGGCATTGGCCTGAACGACATGTTCCAGTGCATGGCCTATTTCGCCGTCATCCACCGGTGCCTCAAAGCCGAGAACATCGAGGCCGCGGTGAAGTCTGGCCAGATGGGCGGCCAGGTGGGTAACCTGCGCGCCGCGCACGGCCATCGTCTCAAACACCCCGTCGCCCAGGGTCAGGCCCCGGTCGGTCAGGTCGATTGCAGCATCCCCCGGCGCACCATTGGTATCGACCAGCCGCCCGCTTAAATAAAATATCACCGCGCCTGTTCCCAGGCCAGATCGCCGGGATCGAGGCTTTGCAGTAACGGCCAGATCTTGTCCATGGTCTCATCGAACTCCGCCGCTGGATTGGAATCGGCGACGATGCCGCCGCCAGCCTGCGCCGCGACACGCCCACCCTTGACCACCAGCGTCCGGATGACAATGGACGAATCCATAGCCCCATCGAAGCCGATCCAGGCGACGGACCCGCAATACGGCCCGCGCCGCACCGGTTCCAGTTCGTTGATAATTTCCATGGCGCGAATTTTTGGCGCCCCGGTGATGGAGCCGCCCGGAAATGTCGCCCGCAACAAATCCACCGGGCCGAGATTGGGGAACAGGGTGCCCCGGACCTCGGACACCAAATGATGGACGTTGGCAAAACTTTCCAGGCTCGCCAGTTCGCTGACTCCGACGCTGCCCAGACGGCAGACGCGGCTGAGATCGTTGCGCATCAGGTCGACGATCATCAGGTTTTCCGCCTGATCTTTTTCGCTGTCGATCAGCGCCCTGGCCAGCGCCTCGTCATCGTCCGGCGTGCGGCCCCTCGGCCGGGTGCCCTTGATCGGGCGAGACACGGCGTAGCCTTCGGCGTCGAGGCTGAGGAAACGTTCCGGCGATGCTGACACAATGGCCAGGTCCCCAACCCCGAGATAGGCTCCGAACGGTGCCGGCGACAACGCCCGCAAGCGCCGATACAGCATCAATGGTGCGAGCCCATCGGGCAGGTCCGCCAACAAGCGCTGCGTCAGGTTGGCCTGAAAAATATCGCCGGCGTGGATATAGTCGATGACGCGCGCCACCATGGCTTCAAATTCGCCGCGGCTGAGGTCCGGTGTCCAGGTACCAATGGCTGTCCAGTCAATCGGGCCAAGGGGTGGCGCCTCGGCGATGCGCCAGGCCATGGCCTGTGCCCGTTCGGCCTTCGGCGGGCGGTCGGGATCCTCGCCGACATCGTGGGCGACGACCCAGGCCTTGCCAGTCAACGTATCGAAGGCCGCGACCGTGTCATACAACCCCAATACCATGTCAGGAATGTCAAAGCCGCCTTTCGGCTCGGGTAATTTTTCCAAACGGCGGCCCAGCTCGTAGCCGAAAAATCCGACGGTGCCGCCTTGAAATGGTGGAAGGCGAGGATCGTTTCGCACTCGAACCGATTTAAAAGCGGCCTCCACCTCGGCGAAGGGATCGCCTGTTTCTGTCTCCGTGATGACCCGGTACGGATCGACCGCGATATAGGCATACCGCCCGCGCCCACCGGCCTCGTCGGCACTGTCTAAAAACGCCGTAACGGGATCCGCAGCAAAGGCGGCGAAAGCCTCCAGCGGATCGCGGTAGGACAGGGGAATGATGTAGGGCCGCTCGGTCATGTATCTTCCCAAGGCTGCCGGAAAAACCGGGCAGCGGGATAAACGAATTTTCGCCGACTAGAGCATTTCCGGTTCACTCGCGTTCACCAAAAATTCTCTAAGCTTTTGTTTTTGAAGCAAATTCGTCGTCGCGGATGATTCTATCCGCTCGGGATTTGCTCTAGACGATGTCGCCGATCACCCGGTCCGGGGGGGTGTGGCGGTCAATAAAGGTTTTGATGTTAACGATGACCTTGTCGCCCATGTCCTGGCGACCCTCGAAGGTCGCCGAGCTCATGTGCGGTAACAAAATGACGTTATCCAGGGCCAGCAGCTTAGGGTTCACCGCCGGTTCGTGCTCAAACACATCGAGTCCGGCGCCGGCGATATCGCCGGCTGCCAGCAGACGGGTCAGGGCGGCCTCATCAATAATCTCGCCGCGCGCGGTATTGATAATAACGGCGTGGGACTGCAACAGCTTAAGCCGGCGCGCCGACAACAAATGGAACGTCGCCGGAGTATGCGGGCAATTTACAGAAATGAAATCCATGCGCGCAATCATCTGGTCGAGGCTTTCCCAATAGGTGGCTTCCAGCTCGCCCTCAATGTCTTCGTGAACTGGATTGCGGTTGTGATAGTGGATGGAAAGCCCAAACCCGCGCGCCCGGCGGGCCACTGCCTGGCCGATGCGACCCATGCCGATGATACCG
>JABMOG010000237.1 GCA_013204265.1 Rhodospirillales bacterium | reverse complement strand
TGTCAGAGCAGTAGATCCGGAAACAAAATGCTCGATCAGGCGATCTTGTTTGTAGTAGCTAAGTCGACACTTGCGCATAGGCTCCATGATAACCCCAAAATTGAGTTATCTGGGTCAGCCCCTTTTATTTATTGCCCTCAATGACCAATCCTCAGTGTCGTTAACGGCGTCGGATGTCTATCTGGGCACGGGACTTCCGAAGCGCACGGTGATCCGGATCATCGACAAACTGGAAGCCCTTAATGTTGTCAAAAAAACCACGGATACCCAGGACCGACGCATCACTCGTATCGAGTTCAGTTCCGCCTTCGCCCGGCTTTTTGAAAGCCATTTGGAGGAGTGTTGTGCTGAACAGATGGAACACTTCCGGCATTATGTGTGACCGGCAGGAATTAGCCTGACAGGGTTGCCGCCTCGCATAACAACGGTGTCGCGCGGGTCCACCACCCTGGATGATTGCGGCCCAGTTCCACTGCTGCACCCGCCGCGCCGCCTTCATTCTTAAACAGCCCGAAACAGGTGGCCCCACTGCCCGACATGCGGGCCAACAGGACGCCTTCTGTACGGCCCAGCGTGTCCAGAACATCTGCGATAACCGGTTGCAGATGGATGGCGGCGTCGGCTAAATCGTTGCTGCGTTCGCTCAGAAGGTCCGCCAGTTCGGCCGCAGAAGTGGGGGACTTGTCGAATTGTCCCGATTGGGAAACCGCGTCCCCCACAAGGGTACGGCGGGCCGCGAATACAGCCGGGGTCGATAACCCGACACCGGGATTGACCAGCACCAGCCATGCCGGCGGTAGCGCCGGGGCGGGGGTAATCTTGTCGCCGACCCCGCCCATGAAGGCGGCTTGGCCGAACAGGCAGACCGGCACGTCGGCACCCAGCGACAGGCCCAGTTGCGCCAGATTGACGGCGTCACCTTTGAGCCCCCACAGCCGCACGAGACCGCGGATGCTGGCCGCCGCATCGGCTGAACCACCACCGATCCCGGAAGCGACGGGAAGGTTCTTCTCCAAAACGATTTCAGCGCCGGTTTTGATCCCGGCGGCTTCGCGCAACCCCAGCGCCGCCTTAAGGACAAGGTTGTCCGGACCGGTGGGGATGTCGCCCGCGTAGGGTCCTTTGATAACAAGGTGTAAATTGTCTGCCGGGGTAATGCACACGGTGTCAGAGGCGCCGGCAAATACAACCAGGGAATCGAGCAGATGATAGCCGTCCGCCCGGCGTCCGGTGACATGGAGGTAAAGGTTGATTTTGGCCGCTGCGGCAACGATAATCTGCCGTTGGTCAGCCGTCATTGGGGCTTTTTTTAGCGGTTTCCGTGACATCACCAAGACCGGATTTCAGTTTCCGGTTGAGTTCGCCGACAAGGTCCTTTTCCGGGTCCAGCGATAATGACCGGTTCCATTGGAACGTTGCTTCGCGCTTTCGCCCGACCCGCCAATAGGCGTCGCCCAGATGGTCATTGATGACCGGGTCCTGTGGCCGCAGCTCAACGGCGCGTTCCAGCTCCATAACCGCTTTTTCGAAATTGCCGAGCATGAAATGGCCCCACCCCAGGCTGTCGATGACATAGCCGTCGTTGGGGCGCAGGTTGGCCGCCTTGCCGATCATGGTCTGGGCACGGTCCAGGTACAGGCCCTTGTCTATCCAGGTATACCCCAGATAGTTGAGCACATAGGGCTGTTCAGGTTTGAACTTGAGCGCGCTCAGAAAATCGGCTTCGGCCCTGGGCCATTGTTTCGAGCGTTCCAGCGCAATACCACGGGCATACAGCAGGGTCCAATGGCGGGGCTCAAGGGTTTTGATTCGCCCGAAAGCCTGATCGTAGGCTTTGACCGCCTCGGTAAACCGATCCTTGCCACGCAGGATATCGCCCAAGCTAATCAACGGTCCGGGATCATCAGGCCGATCTTTTGCCATTTCGGTAAGATACACGATAGCTTCGTCGATCCGTTTGAGTCGGCTCAGAATGGACGCCACCCGCAGCCGCGCCGGCCAGGAAAACGCCGAAGACCGGTGGATTGATGAATACAACTCTAACGCCGCCTCGAGACGGTTGGCGGTTTCCAGAATGTCGCCCAGTAGAATCTGCATAACCGGAAAAGAGGGTTTCAGATACAGCGCCAACCGGCTCAGCATCAAAGCGGTTTCCTGGGCATTTTGCTGGCGCAGGGAACTGGCGATGCCGAACAGGACCTCGGCCGCGCCGTCGCTGATCGAGAAGGTTTTCAAGCCTGCCGCGACGCCGGAATTAAGCCGCATCAAAGCCCCGTCCAGAAGTTGCGAGTTCGGGTTGCCTGCAAGGTATTTCTCGTACAACGCGCGGGCTTTGTCCTTTTTTCCGGTTCGTTCATACAGCGCACCCAGAAGTTGCGCCACCCTGAGCGACATCTCTGGCTGGTCGCCCTGAACGCCTAAATAAAATTTTTCCGCGTCCTCGTTGTCGCCCAACAATTCGCTGATCAGGGCGGCGTGCATGGCGTGTAGAGCCAGGGTCGCCTTCTGATCGGTCGGGGTTTTAAGGATTTTCAGTGCCTCGCGGTGTTTTTTCTGTCCCGTCAGGCTCCAGGCGCGCAGCGCCGGCGCGACGAATCCGCTCAGGCCCTTGGCGGGAATTTTCTTGAGGCGGTCCTCCGCCTCCGCAAAGCGGCCTTGCTTGATATCGATGGCCGCCAGTGTGAGCAGGGCGATGGGCTCATTGGGCTCAATCTCGATGAGCCGACGGGCCAACGCCTCGGATTCTGGGATGCGGCCTTCGACGACCATCAATATAAACGTACGGCGCACAAGCCTGGCGGACGATGGCGCCTTGTTCAGGGCGGCGCCGAGAAAATCCGCCGCGGACTTTAAATCGCGCCGCGCCTGGGCATGGCGCCCAGCGAGATAATTGCCCGACAGGGTTTTGCCGAGTTCAATGCCGCTCTGGTCAGCTTTGGCTGGGCTGACAACTGCCAACAATACCGTTAAACCAACACCGACAAAAACAGCCTTGGCGTATTTTCTGGGGTTCAAGGATATAATCATGTTTGGCATTGTAGAGTCTTTTCCGGTTGTCATCTACATATTTGGATAATTTGGACCACCGCCACCTTCGGGTGTGATCCAGGTAATGTTCTGGGTCGCGTCTTTGATGTCGCAGGTTTTGCAGTGGACACAGTTTTGGGCGTTTATCTGCAGGCGGGGCGCGCCATTGTCTTCGACGAATTCATATACACCGGCGGGACAAAAACGAGCTTCCGGTCCATCATAAAGTGCCAGATTGACGCCGGTCGGAACAGTGGCGTTCTTCAGAGTTAAATGACAGGGCTGGTTTTCGGTGTGGTTGGTGTTGGACAGATACACCGACGACAACTTGTCAAAGGTGATTTTACCGTCCGGTTTCGGATATTCTATCTTTAGGTGGTTGGCGGCTTTTACCAGCGCCGCATGGTCGTCGTGATGGCCGAAGGTCCACGGGAACAGAAACCCCAGCCCCAAGGCGTTGAGCCACAAATCAAGGCCGCTGTAGAGCGTGCCCAAAAAACCACCGAATTTGGTCAGCGCCGGGCGGGCGTTGCGGGCGCGGTGCAGTTCTTTGTAAGCCCAGGATGTTTTGAAGGCGGCAGGGTAGTTGCCCAACTCGTCGCCGCCCTGGCCGCCTTGTTTGAGGGCCTCGAACGCGGCGTCCGCCGCCAGCATGCCGCTTTTCATGGCGTTGTGGCTGCCTTTGATGCGCGGCACATTGACGAACCCGGCGCTGCACCCAATCAGGGCGCCGCCGGGAAACACCAGTTTCGGGATCGACTGCAGGCCGCCCTCGTTGATGGCGCGTGCGCCATAAGAAACCCGGCGACCGCCCTCCAGCATCGGCCGGATCGCCGGGTGGGTCTTGAACCGCTGCATTTCCTCGAATGGCGACAGGTACGGGTTCTGGTAATCCAGGGCGACAATGAAACCGATGGCGAGCTGGTGGTTTTCCTGGTGATAGATGAACCCGCCGCCGACGGTATCGGTTAACGGCCACCCTTGGGTGTGGATGACCAGCCCGGGGGAATGTTTTTCCGGATCAATGTCCCACAATTCCTTAATGCCGATGCCATGGGTCTGTGGCTGGGCACCGTCGCGCAAACCGAACCGCGCCATGACCTGTTGGCTCAGCGAGCCCCGGACGCCTTCGGCGAAGAAGGTGTATTTGGCAAGCAGTTCGACACCGGGCTCGAAGTTGGCGCTAGGGGTGCCATCCGAATTGACGCCGAGGTCGCCGGTGGCGATCCCCCGCACCGCGCCGTTGTCGTTGTAGAGAACCTCGGCGGCGGCGAATCCGGGGAAAATTTCGACGCCCAGTTGTTCGGCTTGGGTTCCCAGCCAGCGGGTGAGGTTGCCCAGGCTCAAGGTGTAGCAACCATCGTTGTGCATCATCGCAGGCAGGGTGAAATGGGGCATCGACCATTTGCCGCCTTTGGTCAGAAACCAGTGCTGGTTGTTGGTCACGGGTTCGCCCATCGGCGCGTCCTGACTGCGCCAATCGGGGATCAACTCGTCCAAGGCGATGGGGTCGAGGACGGCACCGGACAGGATATGGGCACCGATTTCGGAGCCTTTTTCGACGACGCAGACGGTCAGCTCGAAGTCTTGTTCTGTGGCTAGTTGGCGCAGGCGGATGGCTGCCGACAGCCCCGCCGGACCACCGCCGACGATGACCACGTCAAATTCCATGGAATCGCGGGGCTCGACCGGTGCCGGTGCCGGTTCGGCCTCAGGGTTCAGGGTATCGCTGTCCGGGATCATTCGTTTCCTCGCCTTAGTGACCGTACGCCTTTCATAGCACATTGATTTCCAGTTTGGGATGTTCCGGTTATTTATGCCGTGGTATTGTCGCCCATGGTTCCCACCAATTCCATGACCGCGTTTGAGGTGCTTCGCTGGTATGTCGAGGCGGGCGTCGATGAAACTATTGCCGGGCATCCGGTCAATCGGTTCCGTCCGGTCGGAGAGAATGCCGCCGAATCAATGCCCCAACCGCTGAGCGCGCCCAAAGATTTATCTGATAAGGGCTTTTCCGACCAGGCCACCGCCCCGGCGGCTTTTGTGCCACCTGTTTCTATTGTGAAAGCGCCGGTCCTTGGGCCGGGCGAAGGCAGCGCCAACGGTGAAGTGACGACGGCCGTGCATCTGGCACAGGCAGCCGAAACGGTCGATGGGTTGCGCCGTGCGCTGGAAAACTTCGATGGCTGCGGGCTGAAAAAAACGGCTACCAACCTGGTTTTTCTGGACGGTAACCCGGAGGCTCAAGTGATGCTGATCGGCGAAGGACCGGGGGCCGACGAAGACCGCCAGGGCCTGCCCTTCGTCGGGCCGAGCGGCAAGCTTCTGGACAAGATGATGGCGTCCGTCGGCCTTGACCGCACAAAGGTGCTGATTTCCAACACTGTGTTTTGGCGCCCACCCGGAAATCGCACGCCGACGACCCAGGAAACGGCGGTGTGCATGCCGTTTGTCGAACGCCTGATCGAGCTGGTGGATCCGAAAATCCTGATCGCCCTGGGCGGCCCGGCGGCAAAATTGCTGTTGGCGCAGACCGCCGGCGTAGGAAGGCTGCGGGGTAAATGGTTTCCCTATTCGACGCCGGGATTGTCATGCCCGATCGATGCGACGGCGTTGTTTCACCCGGCCTATCTGTTGCGCTCGCCGGGTCAGAAGCGCGACACCTGGAAAGACTGGCGGGCGATCAAAGGCAAGCTCGACGCCCTGTGAGGGCGCCCACCACCCTAAATCCGGGAACATATTGCAAAGAAACTCCCGTTCACGGGTTGCCCGCCGATTCACGATGATTTATACAAATGTTGGGGTTATTGGGGTTTGCGGGGATTTTTTCCGAACATGATCGGTCGGTTGTTTTTAAAAGTAACGCCCTTGGCGGTTGCTATCGTTGGAATCGGCTTGTTTTTTGCCGTTCCCGCGCAAGCCGAAGACACTGCGTTGTTGACCGTTCCCAACCTGGACATTACCGACGCCGAACTGGCGTTTCCACAAATCCTCAAGCCTGAGGACACCGTTCTGTATGGCCGCATTTTCGATGTTCAGGAATCGGGCGACTGGAAACAGGCCGACAGCCTGATCGCACGGCTCGAAAACCGGACCCTGATGGGGCATGTCCTGGCCCAACGCTATCTGCATCCAACCAAATACCGCTCGCGCTACAAGGAATTGAAGGCGTGGATGGCGAAATACGCCGACCACCCGGACGCGCCGCGCCTGTACAAACTGGCGCGCACCCGCCAGCCGAAAAACTGGCGTGCCCCGAATTCGCCGGCCCGTGTGCCGACCCGTGTGCCGACCCGTGATGCGGGCGAGGGCGCGGCTAAAATCGATGTCGCTGGAATCTCTGTGCCGGGGCGCAAATTAAACCGCAGCGAACGGCGACGGGTACGCGATCTCCAGCGCAGTATCCGCAGCCGCTTGCGCCGTGGCGTTACCCTGTCGGTCAAAAAACTGATCCGGACGAAGGAAGTTAAGCGCCTGTTTTCCAACGCCCAATTTGATCAGGCCAAGGCGCAACTGGGCCAAGGGTATTTTCTCGCCGGGCGTGATGAGTGGGCCTTGACGTGGGCTGGGCAAGCGGCTGCGCGCTCCGGTGACCGGTTGCCTGAGGCTCACTGGACCGCCGGGCTGGCGGCTTGGCGGCTGAAAAAAATTGATGTCGCGGCGTCTCACTTCGAGGCCGTTGCCAATAATCCCAAGGTGTCTTCGTGGTTGAAATCGGCGGGGGCATTCTGGGCGGCACGGGCGCATCTGGTCGCCCGGCGGCCGGAGCGGGTCAATCCGTATTTGCAGAAAGCTGCCGAGGATTCACGCACGTTTTATGGATTGCTGGCCAATTACATGCTGGGCCGGCCAATGAACTTCCGCTGGGCGGTGCCGCCGCTGGGCGAAGAAACCATTACTCGGCTGGCAACCATGCCGCGTGGCCAGCGCGCCATGGCGTTGCTGCAAATCGGCGAAAACCGTCGTGCGGAGCGGGAGCTGCGAACTTTAAGCACCTTCGCCGACGAGGCCCTGACCAAAGGCATTCTGGCGCTGGCCAGCCGGGGCGCCATGCCGTCCTTGGCGGTGCGTCTAAATAATAGCCTGTTTCCCAATGGCGGCGGCTATGACGGCGCGGCCTATCCGTTGCCGGGGTGGCTGCCTCAGGATGGGTTGCGTGTCGATCGGGCTTTGATCTTTGCCCTGATCCGCCAGGAATCCCGCTTCAACCCCAAGGCCAAAAGCTGGGCCGGGGCGCGAGGCCTGATGCAGTTGATGCCGCGCACGGCCAGCTTCGTCGCCCGTGACCGCCGCTTTGACCGGCATAACCCCACGCGCCGCACTTTGTTCGAGCCCGAGGTCAACCTGGCCCTGGGGCAGAAATACATCGAAATCCTGCTTGCCGACGAGAAAATCAAAGGCGATCTGTTCCTGATGGCGGCGGCCTGGAACGGCGGGCCGGGGAATTTGAACAAATGGCGGCGCACGACCGAATACATGAACGATCCACTGTTCTTTATCGAAAGCATTCCGTCGCGCGAAACGCGTATTTTTATCGAAAAAGTGCTGAGCAACCTGTGGATTTACCGTAATCGCCTGGGCCAGTCCGCGCCGTCTCTGGCCGCCATTGCCGCCGGGCAGTGGCCGGTGTATACCCCACTGGGTCAGGAACCAGCCGAGGTCGCCGAAAACGATGGGTCACGCAAATAAAGATACCTTTGTCGCGGTCAGCATTGCCGTTCTGACCGTGTCCGATTCCCGCACCACAGCCGACGACAAGTCCGGCGACATTCTGGTCGACCGCCTTGAAGGCGCGGGCCACACCCTGGCGGCGCGGGACATTGTTATCGACGATGCGGACGTGATTGCGGGCAAGTTCCGCGAATGGGCGAATGATCCGAAAATCGAGTTCATTATCGCTACCGGCGGCACCGGGTTGACGGGGCGCGACGTGACGCCCGAAGCCCTGGCCCAGGTCGTGGAAAAAGACATCCCCGGGTTCGGCGAGTTGTTTCGCATGCTGAGCTACCAAAAGATCAAGACCTCGACCATTCAATCCCGTGCCTGTGCCGGGGTCGTCAACGGCACTTATATTTTTGCCGTGCCGGGCTCGCCGGGCGCGTGCAAAGACGCCTGGGACGATATTTTGGTGCACCAGCTGGATATCCGCTACCGGCCCTGCAATTTCGTCGAGATGCTGCCCCGGCTGAAAGAAAAATAAACTTTAATTGGGCCTTCGTCCTTCCAGCAAATTCTTATCCGCGATAATTGACGTCGCCATAAAATCCATGAAGGCGCGGATGCGGGCCGTGTGGCGCAGGTCTTCGTGGGTCAGCAGCCACAATTCTGACCCCATCTTGGGGTCGGGCGGGAACAGGCGCTTAAGATTGGGCTCTGTGTCGCCCATGAAACAGGGAAGCGGGGCCACGCCCATTCCCGCCACGGCCCCGCTAAACAGCCCGAGCAGATTGTTGGACCGGAGAGCGAAGCGCGCATCGGGCAATTTTTCCCGCATCCATTGCGCCGCCGCCAGATGACTTAAATTGTCGTCGAAGCCAAGCCAGCGATGATCTGCCAGATCACGGGCGTGGCCCTGGGTTTTGAGATACTGCTCCGACGCATACAGCGCGAAAGCGATCGCGCACAAACGCCGCCCGACCAGGGTATCAGGCGGGGTTGTGGTCGGGCGGATGGCGACATCGGCCTGACGCTTGGACAGGCTGAAGTACTCGGTCGCCAGCACCAACTCCAGATTAATGCCGGGAAATTTGTCTTGGAAAGCGGCCAGATGGGGGCCTAGAAACCGATAGGCCAGGGTGTTGGTGGTGGTGACGACGACAGGGCCGCTGAGTTTGAGGTCGCGCCCGGACAGGCGGCGGTCGAGGGCATTGATTTCCTGATCGATCTTTTCCAAGGATGCCAGCATGTCGGCTCCGGCGACGGTCAGCGCATAACCCGTCGCCAGCCGGTCAAACAACCGTACGCCCAATCGCGCTTCAAACGCCGATAGGCGGCGGAACACGGTTGAATGATTGACGCCGAGCTCCCTTGCCGCGCCGGACAGGCTGCCGGCCCGCGCGATGGCGAGGACGTAGCGCAGATCACCCCAGTCCATAAATGTTGGCCTTAATGCTAGAATTTGCAAAATTGCAATGTAATTTTGCAATAATTGCTAATTTATTTGCATAAAACAACAAGCTATTTATCTGGGCAAGGCGGACACACACCGCCCGCCATATCCAACAACCCTTTGAGGAAAGGAACTAACCCATGAACAATTCCATTATCGACGCCAAGACCGCGCCTTACGGGGCGCTCGTGCTCCGGGTATCCCTAGGCATCATGTTTCTCGCCCACAGCCTGTATCTGAAGGTCATGGTGTTCACCGTGCCCGGCACCGTGCAGTATTTCGAATCCCTCGGCCTGCCCGGTTTTTCCACCTATCTGGTTCTCACCGCCGAAATCCTCGGTGGCATTGCCCTAATATTGGGCCTCTATACCCGCCCGGTAGCGTTTGCCCTGGTGCCCGTCCTGCTCGGTGCGCTGTGGGTTCACAGCGGCAATGGCTGGGTGTTTTCAGCCAAAGGCGGCGGTTGGGAATATCCCCTGTTCCTGACACTGGCGGCTATCGTCCAGGGCCTTCTGGGCGACGGCGCCTACTCCGTAAAAGGGCGAAGCACCAATGAGCAAACCGGGGCAGAGGCCGTATAACCTTTCCTCCGGCCATGCCGCCGGTGGGGCCGGTCCCGGAAGCATTCGGGGCCGGCCCTTATTTGTTTCCCCTTGAATTTCTTGCGAGACTTAAAATTATGGCCGCTAAGAACTTCCCCAGCGTCTTTGTTTCTCACGGCGCGCCAACCATCGCCCAACAGGCTACTCCGGCGACGGCGTTCCTGAAGGGGCTCGGTGTTTCCCTCGGGGGCATACACGGGCGGCCAAAGGCGGTGCTTTGCGTTTCCGCCCACTGGGAAACAGAGAAGGTAATGACCTCTGCTGCACCTGCGCCTGAGACCATTCACGACTTTTTCGGGTTTCCCGATCCGCTTTACCAACTCAAGTACCCTGCACCGGGTGCGCCGGAGCTGGCCGGGCGTGTCGTTGAATTATTAGAAGACCAAAATATCCCCTGCGCCGTATCAACAGACCGGGGCCTGGACCACGGGGCCTGGATGCCGATGATGTTTATGTATCCCGAAGCCGACGTACCGGTAACACAGCTTTCCATCCAACCCGATCAGGGGCCGGGGGCGCATTTGGCCTTGGGCCGGGCGTTGGCGCCGCTTCGCGGTGAAGGCGTTCTGGTGCTGGCCAGTGGCAGTGCGGTGCATAACCTGGGCTTTTTCCGCTCTGGATCATCTGACGTTGCGGATTGGGCCAGGCGTTTCGATGACTGGCTGGCCGCAACGGTTGAGGCGGGTGATGCCGAAGCCTTGGTTGATTACAGGACTTCGAGCCCCGACGGCGTCCAGGCGCACCCCCGCGACGAGCATTTTCTTCCGCTATTGGTGGCCTTGGGTGCGGGCGCGGGCGCGGGCGGTAAGGATGCCAAAGGCCGGACCCTGCACCGGAGCTTCATGGACGGCGCGTTGTCTATGGCTGCGTTCGCGTTCGAATGAAGCGCCGATAAGCCTCGCCATCGTCGATGTCGTCCAGCGTTTCCAGCAAAGCATGGCTCCAATGGCTTGGCATATTGTCCATGGTGTCGGCCAGCGCGAACTCCGTCGACCAGCGAACGCCCTGGAAAATATTGTAAAACACCGGTCGGCGCCTGAGGCCGACCAGCCAGTAGCCGCCGTCCCGGGCCGGGCCGAAAACGGCGTCATGGCGGCCCAGGGCTTTGAAAGCGTCCGCTACATGGCGGGGCCGGATGGCGGGCACATCGGTGCCGATGATGACGACCGGACCGGGAGGCATTTTTTTAGCCACCCCGGCCATGCGCCGCCCCAGGTCGCCGGAACCCTGCCTAACTAGCCCGTCGGCCTGAGGCCAAAGCGCGGGTTCTAACACCGCCGTGTCCGGGCTGACCGCCAGCCAGCACCGCCAACGGGGGTCCTTGGCCAGCGGCCCGGTGACATCGGTTAAAGTCCGGCGCGCGAAGGCCGTGGCGGCCACCATCCCGATATCGGCGGCGAGCCGGGTTTTGACGGTGCCTAAGCGAGGCGCCTTGGCGAACACGGCGAGATGTTGGGCCAGCGCCATTATCGGCCCGTCATTCGTACAGTCCGGCGATCATGCGCGGCGGTACGCCGGCGAAATACAGGCCCAGACAGAGAAGGTTCTTCGCCGGGCGCAACCAGTAGCCGCCATTCTGGTACCGCTCGGCCGAGGTCACGGCAGCCGAGGCCAGCGGTAACAGTCGTTTTTTTCCGATACGCCGAGCCATATCAACGTCTTCCATCAACGGGATCGGCGGCATGCCGCCCAGCAGATCGTAAAATTCACTGCTGATCAAAAGCCCCTGGTCGCCATAAGGAAGCCCCAGCACCCGGCACCGCCAATTGACTAGGCGTTCCACGCGCCGGGCTGCGGCGGCGGTGTCATTGAGGAGGAATTGGAAATAGGCGGCGCGGAAACGGTTTTTCGGATCTTTCATGAACGCCTCTAGCACATGGTTCCATCCCGGCTGCGGGCGGGTGTCGGCGTGCAGGAACAGCATCCAGTCGCCCGTTGCATACATCGCACCCGACGCCATCTGCGCCCCGCGCCCGCCCAGGGTCGCGGTAAACTTGGCCCCGGCCTCGGCGGCGATGGACGGCGTTGCATCGGTGGAGCCACCATCGGCGATGATGATTTCGGACGCGAACCCGGTGCGCGAGACACAGTCCAGGGTCGCGGGCAATTCCCGTTCGGCGTCCAGGGTCGGAATAATGATGCTGAGCAAGGTGGGCTGTTCTCCGGCGTCTTAAGATAGGTTGATTTTATCTCCAATGTCTTTTCGTGCGCATAAAAAAACAAACAAGGGCATGGGTAAATTTAAAGCTTTGAGTTTGCAGTGGGTGAAATAATATAAACAGACCAGTGATTAAAAAATACAACAGGAATAGTGGAGTATCGAACCTGTGTCGTTAGAGGGATTTTCAAAAAAAATTAAAACCAGCGCTGCCCTGATCGTGGATGACGATATGTCAATCCGCAGTTTGCTCCAGGCCACCCTTCAGAATATGGGCTTCGGGAAAATAGAGACCGCCCAACATGGCGTGCAGGCCATGAAGATCATCAACGGATCAGCCACCCATTTCGATTTTATTATCTGCGACTGGATGATGCCGAAAATGGACGGGCTTGCTTTCCTGAAGAATGTTCGGGCCATGAAATACGAGACATGTTTTATCATGCTTACGGCGAAGACGGGCGAGGCGGATGTCCGGAGCGCGATGAAGGAGGGTCTGGACGGATACATCACGAAACCCTTCGATCCGATCAGGTTAAAGCGACGGCTGGAAACATTTGCCCAGGAACACTTCTAGGACAGGATATGCCCGTCTCCTTTAACCTCCGAGTGTGAGCCCATCCCAGATCAGCTTGACCCCGGCGACGAACAAAAGCCCGTAGCAGATCTTGTAAAACAGATCCATCGGCAGCACCCGGTTGAGCCGCCAGCCGAGCCAGACCCCCAACGGCACCGCCGGCGCAAGGATCAGGCTGGTCGTCAGGTTTTCCGCCGAGAACTGACCGAGCCACAAATAGGGCCAGACCTTGATCTGGTTGATGATGAAAAAGAACATCACGTGGGTGCCGACGAAGATGCGTTTGTCGAGCCGTTGCGGCAGCAGGAAGAACTTCAACGGCGCGCCGCCGGCGTGGGCGACGAAACTGGTGAAACCGGAAATCGTGCCGCACGTCAGTCCGAGCGCACGGCCACGGGGCGAACTCTGGTCCAGCGGCGAGCGCTGGAGGAAATAACTGAAGGCGAAGATCAGCGTCAGGATTCCCAATAAAAGCCGCACCGTATTGTCATCGATATGGCGGTAGGTCACGGCCCCGATGCCGATGCCGATGATCGCCCCCGGCACCATCACCGCAACATTGCCCCGGTGCCAGTCATGGCGGTAATTCCACAGGTTGGGAACGTCGATCATGATCAATACCGGCAGCATGATCGCCGCCGCCGCCACCGGCGAGATAAACATCGCCATCAGCGGCACCGAAAGCTGGCCGAGCCCGCCGCCGAGCCCGCTTTTGGAAATACCGGTCAGGATCACGGCGAACACCGCGACGATGTAAAATTCCGTCTCGAAGGCGAAAATGGCGAAGTCTCCGGGTTTTGGAAAACCAGCGGCCATTGTAGGCGCCTGCTCAAGAGAGGAAAGCTCGGCAAAAGCTATCGTGTTCTTCACTTATGTTCTTGTAATGTTCTAATTTTTTTGTATAAAGGGATATGGAAGATTCTCAGTCCACATTACCGCAAAAAGGCCGGGGCGCGGTGTCCAACCGCTCTGGAAGGTTCGAAGCATTTGCCGGGGAAGCTGTCGATGACGGCTGGAATTTGATTGATGAGGATCTGCCGCCATTGCGCACCCACGTCACCATCGAGACGCCGCGCACCATCATCGTGCGCAACACCTCGCCGGATATTCCGTTCGACCGCTCGATCAATCCTTACAAGGGCTGCGAGCATGGTTGCGTATACTGTTTTGCCCGCCCAACCCATGCCTATATGTGGTTGTCGCCGGGGCTGGATTTTGAAAGCCGCCTGTTCGCCAAGCCGACCGCGCCGGCGTTGCTGGAACGCGAATTGTCGAAACCGGGCTACAAGCCCCGCACCCTGCACATGGGCACCAATACCGACCCCTATCAGCCGATCGAGAAAACCCGGCGTATCACACGCGGCGTGCTGAAGGTTTTGTCGGCCTTCAATCACCCGGTTTCCATCACCACCAAATCGGCGCTGGTTTGCCGCGACCTCGATATTCTGGGGCCCATGGCGGCGCGCGGGCTGGTGTCCGTCGGCATTTCGGTGACGACGCTGGACCGCCGCCTGGCGCGCGCCCTGGAGCCCCGCGCCCCGACGCCGGGGCGCAGGCTGGATGCTATTCGCACCCTCTCGGCGGCCGGGGTGCCGACGGCGGTGATGGCGGCGCCGATGATCCCGGTGCTCAACGATGCCGAGCTGGAAACCATTTTGGAGCGCGCCGCGGCGGCGGGCGCCTCATCGGCGGGGTATGTTCTGCTCCGATTGCCACTGGAAATCAAAGACTTGTTCACGGAATGGCTGGCCGCCCACGTTCCCGACCAGGCCGCGCACGTCCTCAGCCAGATGCGCGACGCGCGTTCCGGCGCCATGTATGAGCAGGACTTCGGCACCCGCATGACCGGCAGCGGCGAGCGGGCGAAACTGCTGGCCAAACGTTTCGATCTGGCGTGCCGGCGTTTGGGCCTGAAAGCGGTGCGGGGCAGCGCTTACCAGATGGACGCCACGCAATTCAAAGTTCCTGCGGCCAAGCTCTATCCCCTGGCGGGTGACCAGTTGGAGCTGTTCTAAGCCGGGCAAAGAAAAACCCCGCTTGGGCGGGGTCCGCAAAAACTGTTCGGCGCTGTTCGCGCCTTGCGTGGTTTGTATGTCGGCTCTTATTTGTTGCCAGGGTCCGATGATGTAATTTTTTAAGCTCCGGCGCCGTCTTCTTCGAGGTGGGCGTCGGGCCGTTTCCACAGGTGTTCATCGCCGCACGACGAACACCGCACAAGTTTTTCGCCGATCCGGACGTTCTCGAACGTCGGCCAGTCAAAGGTCATGCCGGTGTAAACGGGTTCCCCCGTTTCCGGACAGTTGATCATTACACGCGCCATCGTCTCAACCCTCCCGATTTATGAAATCAAGTCCAGCTCCGACTGCCCTACTATACCATAATAGACCACACGGGCGGAAGGCCTCTTGATGTCCGGGGCGCTGGATAACGCTTTTGGCGCATTTCAAGGCCGGTGGATGTGCCGCAAAGACGTGATAGCATAGGAAACAGCGGTGGATTCGCATGGTAAATTTGTCCCGAAAGGCCACTGAGATGCCCGATTTCCGTTATGAGGACGCCGCCCTGGCCCAGGGGCACAGTGTTATTTGCGGCATCGACGAAGCCGGGCGCGGGCCGTGGGCGGGGCCGGTTGTCGCCGGGGCTGTCATTCTCGACCGCGCAGCCCTGCCGGATGATCTCATCATAGGGCTCGACGATTCCAAAAAACTGAAAGCGCTGCGGCGCGAGGCGCTTTTCGAGCGCTTGGGCGCGTTCGCCCGCATCGGCGTCGGCCGCGCCGAGGTCGCCGAGATCGACGAAATCAATATTCTCCAGGCAACACTGCTGGCGATGGCGCGGGCGGTGGAGGATTTGGGCGCACTGCCGCAGTTCGCCCTGGTCGACGGCAACCGCGCGCCGAAACTGGCCATGCCGTGCGAATGCGTCGTGCGTGGCGACGGCAAAAGTCTGTCGATCGCGGCGGCCTCTATTGTCGCCAAGGTGACGCGGGACCGGATTATGGCCGAGTTGGCCCTCGAACACCCGGCCTATGGCTGGCAGCGCAACGCCGGTTATGGCACCAAGCTGCACCAGGATGCGCTGGCGGTGCATGGCGTGACGCCTGAGCACCGCAGAAGCTACGCCCCGATCAAAAAAATTTTGGGCCTCTAGGCCCAAGATATGGGGGGTCTGGAATCCACCGACTCCCACATATTGACTTAAGACTCCCTTATAACCCATTGATTCTATTTACTTGTTGACGCGGAGTCCGCGTGTGACCATTGTCACGCCCATGGGCAGGGACACAAAACTTAAAGACAAAAACACCGCCACCACGAAAACCGGACCCCGCAAAAAAGGGTCCGCCAGTAAAGGTGCCGGCGTCAAAACATTGGACCTCAAGGATGGCGGAGTGATCCTTCAGGGTGAGTGCCTGAAGATCATGGCGAGCCTGCCGGACGCTTCGGTCGACATGGTTTTCGCCGATCCGCCCTATAATCTGCAATTGAGCGCCGAGCTTCTGCGCCCCAATAATCAGTCCCGCGTCGATGGCGTCAAAGATGACTGGGACCAGTTCGAGAGCTTTCGGGCGTACGACAAATTCACCACCGCCTGGCTTGGCGAGGCGCGCCGTTTGTTGAAACCGGACGGCTCCCTGTGGGTGATCGGGTCTTACCACAACATTTTTCGCGTCGGCGCGACGTTGCAGGACTTAGGGTTTTGGATTCTCAACGATGTGATCTGGCGCAAAACCAATCCGATGCCCAATTTCCGCGGGCGGCGCTTTACCAACGCGCACGAGACGCTGATCTGGTGCGCGCGCGACAAGGATTCGCGCTATCAGTTCAATTACGAGGCGATGAAGAACCTCAACGACGACCTGCAGATGCGCTCGGACTGGCTGCTGCCGTTGTGCACCGGGCCTGAACGGTTGAAAAAAGACGGCAAGAAAGCGCACCCGACGCAAAAACCGGAATCCCTCCTGCACCGGGCGATACTGGCCTCGACCGGGCTTGGCGATGTGGTCCTCGACCCGTTCTTCGGGTCCGGCACCACCGGCGCCGTGGCCAAAAAACTGGGCCGCCAATATGTCGGTATCGAACGCGACCCCGAATATATCGCGCTGGCCCATCAACGCCTGGCGCATGTCAGCCAGTTTGCCGAGGACGAGATGTTGACGACGCCGGCCAAACGGTCCGAGCCGCGCATTCCTTTCGGCTGGCTGGTCGAGCGCGGAATTGTTAAACCCGGCGCGACGCTGACCGACCACCGCGGCCGCCACCAGGCCCGGGTGCGAGCCGACGGAACGTTGATCTCCGCCGACTTCAAGGGCTCCATCCATCAGGTCGGCGCCCATGTGCAAAAAGCCCCGGCATGCAACGGCTGGCAGTTCTGGCACAAGGAAGAAAAGGGCCAGCGCGTGGTGCTGGATGTCTACCGCCAGAAGCTGCGGGCGGAGCTGCATTAGTAGGCAGCCAGAGGCCCCTCGAAAGCAAAAAGAAGATAAAGCACAGAGCACACAGAGGTCACAGAGAAAAAAAGAAAGCGGGATAAAAAAAATGGGGCTGACCCAGATAACTCAATTTTGGGGTTATCATGGAGCCTATGCGCAAGTGTCGACTTAGCTACTACAAACAAGATCGCCTGATCGAGCATTTTGTTTCCGGATCTACTGCTCTGAC
>JABMOG010000236.1 GCA_013204265.1 Rhodospirillales bacterium | reverse complement strand
CTCAAGACCCTGACGGTTCTCGCTAAAGCCGAGCAACTGGTGAGGGATTCCGGGCAGGACATCGACATTACCAAAATCCCGCTCGACGACAGGGCAACCTTCAAAATGATCGCTCAAGGGGACACCACCGGCGTGTTCCAGTTGGAATCGTCGGGCATGGTTCAGGTGCTGAAAAGCCTGCGTCCCGATACCTTTGAAGACATCATCGCCGTTGTCGCCTTGTACCGGCCGGGACCGATGGACAACATCCCCAGCTACATCAGACGCAAACACGGCGATGAAGAACCCGATTACCTATATCCGACGCTGGAAGGTATCCTCAAAGAAACCTTCGGCATTATAATCTACCAGGAACAGGTGATGCAGATCGCCCAGGAACTGTCCGGGTACTCGCTCGGCAGCGCCGACCTTCTCAGGCGCGCCATGGGCAAAAAAATCAAATCCGAAATGGAAGAACAGCGCCAAATTTTCATTTCCGGCGCCGTCGCCAAGGGCGTCGGGGAAGAAAAGGCCAGCACCATTTTCGATCTGGTCAACAAGTTCGCCGGTTACGGGTTCAATAAATCCCACGCCGCCGCCTATGCTCTGGTGGCGTACCAAACGGCCTATATGAAGGCCAATTTTCCTGTCGAATTCATGGCCGCCTCGATGACGCTGGATTTGGGCAATACCGACAAGTTGAGCGTTTTTAATACCGAACTCAAGAGTTTGAAAATCAAGGTCCTCGGCCCGGATATCAACGCCTCTGGCGCCGCATTCACGGTGCAACGGGACGAAAATGGAAGTGGTGCAGTCCGCTACGCCCTCGGCGCTATCAAAAACGTCGGCGAGGCGGCGATGCAAAAGGTCGTGGAGGAACGCGGCGAAAATGGACCTTTCAAGGATTTATTCGATTTAGCACAGCGCCTGGACCCGCACGTCGTCAACAAGCGCCAGATGGAAAACCTGGCCCGCGCCGGAGCCTTCGACAGCCTGTGTGACAATCGTCGGCAAGTGCATAGCGCCATCGAGATGCTGTTGAAGATGGCTTCCATCGCGCACTCTGAGCGCGACAGCGGCCAGATGGGCCTGTTCGGCGGCGGTGGGCAAGAAAAGGGCACCTCAGTCGACGCCCCGAGTCTGCCGGAAATTTCCGATTGGCCGAAAATTGAGCGCCTGACTGAGGAATTCGAGGCCACCGGGCTATACCTGTCCGGCCATCCGCTGGACGATTACGGCCTCGCCATGAAACGCCTTAAGGTCAAGTCCAAGGCTGATATTCTGGCGAACGGGACGTCAGGATCCAAACGCATGGCCGGCACCTTGTTGGGCGTCAGCGAGCGAACCTCGAAAAAGGGCAACCGGTACGCATTCCTCAGTTTTACCGACACGTCCGGGGTTTTTGAAGCGATCTGTTTTGCCGAAAATCTTGCGGAAAGGCGCGACATACTGGTGCCCGGCAATTCGTTTTACATTCGCGCCCAGTTCGAAGCCGAAGAGGGCCGGTTTTCCGTTAGTAGTCTACAACTGCTTGAAAATGCTGCCAACGCGGCCGTTCCAGGTTTGGCCATTGTGGTCGAATCCGACACGCCGCTCAGGGCATTGCGCGACATCCTCGCCGACGGCAGCCAGGGCAGGGGACAGGTGACGGTAATTTCGCGCCTTGGCGAAGGCTCGGAAGTCGAGCTTGAACTGCGCGGCGGTTATGCGCTGACACCGGACATGATCAATGCCGTGCGCGCCATTCCCGGCATCGTCGAGACGAGAGAAATCTAAACACTCCGGTTTTTCTCGCCTTCGGTGTGACTCCGGCCTTGCTATCCTGCCCGGCAGGGTCTAGAAATCGCGCCAATTCGCACGCAGACGTACGGTGTTTGGCGCAAATTCGTCATCTCGCTGTTCCGGTGTTTCGTCAATCGACGGGACCAAGTCTGCGGAGGCATAACCGGAGAAGGATAAGTATCATGGCGCTTCCCGCCTTTACTATGCGTCAGCTGTTGGAAGCTGGCGTTCATTTCGGACATAGCACCCGTCGCTGGAACCCGAAAATGGCCCCATATCTGTTCGGGGCCCGCAATGGCATTCATATCATTGATCTGCAACAGACCGTGCCGATGCTGCACCAGGCTATGGTCGCGGTTAAAGACGTCGTTGCCGCCGGTGGGCGGGTGTTGTTTGTCGGCACCAAGCGCCAGGCGTCCGGCCGCGTCGCCGACGCTGCCAAGCGCTGTGGCCAGTATTACGTCAACCATCGCTGGCTCGGCGGCATGATGACCAACTGGCAGACCATTTCCAATTCCATCAAACGCCTGCGCGACCTGGACGTTCAATTGGCCGGGGAAACCATCGGCCTGACGAAAAAGGAACTGTTGGGGCTGACCCGCGAACAGGACAAACTGGAACGTGCGCTCGGTGGAATCAAGGAAATGGGTGGCCTGCCGGACATTCTGGTCGTTATCGACACCAACAAAGAAGGCATTGCCGTGGCCGAGGCTAACAAACTCGGCATTCCGGTGGTCGGCGTTATTGATTCCAACAGCAAACCCGACGGTATCACCTATCCGGTGGCCGGCAACGACGACGCTATTCGCGCCATCAACATGTACTGCGACCTGATGGTCGGCTCCGTGCTCGACGGTATCCAGCAGGAAGTCACCACATCGGGTGGCGATATCGGCGCATCCGCCGATGGGCCGATCGAAACCCTGCCCGAAGAAACACCGAAAGAAAAAGCCGAAGCCGTGAAACCGGCGGCCAAGACGGAAAAGAAAGCCGCCAAACCCGCCGCGAAAAAGGCCAAGCCCGATGTTAAGGCCGACGAGAAGACCGAAACGAAGGTTGAGGAAAAGGCTGACGATAAGGAATCAAAGGCCGCCGAGGCGGATAAAACAGACGCTTGAGTGGCCTGAAACTATCCTTTTAAAAGGATAAGTTATTATGTTATCTCAAATCATTAAACGAAAACATTAATCAAGAGGTTTAAGATGGTTGAAGTCACCGCTGCCCTTGTTAAGGAACTGCGCGAGAAAACCGGCGCGGGTATGATGGACTGCAAGCAAGCGCTTGTCGAAAGCGACGGTGATCTCGAAGCCGGCGCAGATTGGCTTCGTACCAAGGGCTTGTCGGCGGCGGCCAAAAAGGCAGGCCGCGTAGCTTCCGAAGGGCTTATTGGCATTGCCATTGAAGGCAATACCGGCGCCCTGGTCGAGGTCAATTCGGAAACTGATTTTGTTGCCCGCAACGAGGCCTTTCAGGCATTTGTCACCACCACGGCTGGCCTGGCCCTGCAATCGGGCGGCGACATAGATGCATTGCAGGCATTGGCCTATCCCGGAACGAACCGCACGGTAGCCGAGGAACTGACCTACCAAATTTCGACCATCGGTGAAAACATGACCTTACGCAGGGTTAGCGTTGTGAGCGTTGATAAAGGCGCCATCGGTTCGTACATGCACAACGCCCTGGCGCCGTCGCTGGGCAAAATCGGCGTTCTGGTTGCCATGCAATCTGGCGCCGACGCCGCAGTTCTGGACGGCCTTGGTAAGCAGATCGCCATGCACGTCGCCGCGGCCAAGCCGTTGTCGGTGGCACGCGACTCCCTGGACCCGGCGGAAATTGAAAAAGAACGCAATTTCCTGGCCGAACAGGCCCGCGAATCCGGTAAGCCCGAAGAGATCATCGAAAAGATGCTCGATGGCCGCATGCGTAAATTTTTTGAAGAAGTCTGCCTGTTGGACCAGACGTTCGTCATCGATGGTGAAAGCAAGGTAGAGAGTGTTATCGAAGCCGCCGCCAAAGACGCCGGACAGCCCATTTCCGTGACCGATTTCAGTCTCTTTGTCCTCGGTGATGGCATCGAGAAGAAAGTTGAAGATTTCGCCGCCGAAGTAGCAGCCGTCGCCGGAAACTAAATTCGCCGGCGCATCTGTTAAAGGTTTGGCGATGGTGTAGAATGTGACTATCGGTTCATCGGTTACGGTGCCCCCGGTTTTCGCGCTGATACTCTCAAGGAACGGAACATCCCCATGGCCCCCAAGCCGAAATACCGGCGTATTTTGCTTAAACTGTCCGGGGAAGGCCTGATGGGCGACCTGGATTACGGAATCGACCAGGAAACCGTCGAGCGAATCTGCAATGAAATCAAAGACGTCCACGAAAAAGACGTGCAAATATGTCTGGTCATCGGCGCCGGTAACATTTTTCGCGGCGTTTCCTCCGCCGCCAAGGGCATCGAGCGGACCAGCGCTGATTACATGGGCATGTTAGCCACCGTCATGAATGCCCTGGCCGTGCAAAGCGTACTGGAAAGCATGAATGTGCCGACCCGCGTACAGTCGGCTATCCCCATGGCCACGGTTTGCGAGCCCTATATTCGCCGCCGCGCAGTTCGCCACATGGAAAAAGGCCGCGTGGTGATCTTTGCCGCCGGCACCGGTAATCCGTTTTTCACCACCGACACTGCAGCCGCCCTGCGCGCCGTGGAAATGAACTGCGACGCCCTTTTGAAGGGAACCCAGGTCGACGGCGTATATGACGCGGACCCGAATAAAACCGATGACGCGAAACGATTCGATGAATTAAGTTACCAGGAGGTTCTGTCCAGAGACCTCAAGGTCATGGATACCTCGGCCATTGCCCTGGCGCGTGAAAACAAGGTTCCAATTCTTGTGTTTTCTATTCACAATCCCGGTGGACTGGCCGATGTGGTTTTTGGTGGGGGAACGTTTACGGTCATTCACTGACTGATCCGTTTTCAACATCCGGGGGAGAAAAACTGTGAGCACCAACATTGCAGATATTAAAAAAGACGTTACGCGCCGTATGGAAGGTGCCCTGGAGGTTCTCGGTGGTGAATTCGGTGGATTGCGCACCGGACGCGCCCATATAGGTCTTCTGGAAGCCGTCACCGTCGAGGCTTATGGCTCCGATATGCCGATGAACCAGGTCGGCAATATCGGCGTTCCGGAACCCCGGTTGCTAACCGTTCAGGTCTGGGACAAGGGTCTGGTGTCCTCGGTGGAAAAGGCCATTATGGACTCAGGCCTTGGCTTAAATCCTTCATCCGACGGCCAACTGGTCCGGGTTCCCATTCCGGCGCTGACTGAGGAACGCAGGGTCGAGTTGGCCAAGGTGGCGCATAAATATGCCGAAGATACCCGCATTGCGGTGCGCAACGTACGCCGACACGCCATGGATAGCCTAAAGCAGGCCGAAAAGGACAGCGAAATTTCCAAGGACGAACACCACGATTACGCCGGTGAAATTCAGGAATTGACCGATACCTTTGTCGGAAAAATCGATGAATTGCTGGCCAATAAAGAAAAAGACATTAAGCAGGTTTGATGTAATGGAAACGGTTTCCCTACAAAAAAAAGATCAGGCCCCGCCACCGCCCGGACATATCGCAATCATTATGGACGGGAACGGACGGTGGGCGCAGGCTCAGGGATTGCCACGCACGGTTGGTCATCAACGTGGCGCAAGCGCCGTCAAGAAAACCGTCAAGGCCTCCATTGCCCTCGGCGTCCGGTACCTTACCTTGTTCGGATTTTCGTCGGAGAACTGGAAACGCCCGGCCAGCGAGATCAAGGACCTAATGGGACTGCTCAGGTTCTACCTGAAAAAGGAAATCGAGGAACTCCATCGCGAAGGAATCTGCTTCAAGGTCATTGGCGACCGGACCCGCCTGGAACCCGATATTGTTGCCCTGATTGAAGAAGCGGAAACCAAAACCAACGCCAATACGCGCCTGACCCTGACCATTGCGCTGAGTTACGGGGGGCGGGCGGAAATCACAACTGCCGCCCGGCGGATCGCCGAAGAGGTCAAAGCCGGGACCCTGGACGTCGGAGACATCGATGAGACCACTTTAGCCCAGCGGCTGTATACCGCCGGCATGCCGGACCCGGATATGCTGATCCGCACCAGTGGCGAGGAAAGGATCAGCAATTTCCTGTTATGGCAGCTGGCCTATTCCGAATTGGTGTTTACCGAGGTTCTTTGGCCAGAATTTTCCGGAAAACACCTGGAACACGCGGTCCTGGAATACCACACCCGAGAACGCCGCTATGGCGCCACCGGAGGATAATCCCAAACCCGGCGGTTTGAACGCCCGCGTCATTTCCGCCGCCATCCTTGCGCCGGTGGTGCTGGCAATAGTGTATGGGGGCACCCCTTTTTTCGAAATTTTAGTCACTGCTGCTGCGCTGATAATGGCTTATGAGTGGAACCGGCTGTGCGGTGGGCGACCCGGCTGGCTGCTCGTCGGCGCATTGTATATCGGTCTTCCCTGCTGGGCATTACTGTCGTTGCGCGCCGATTCTGTTGCCGGGCGCGAAACCCTGTTCTGGTTGCTGGCGGTGGTGTGGTCGGCCGATACCGGGGCTTATGCATTCGGGCGGCTGATCGGCGGGCCGAAACTGGCCCCCTTTATCAGCCCCAACAAAACCTGGGCTGGTTTCGTCGGGAGCATCGGCTCAGCCGCTATCGTCGGCGTTGCCACGGCATTGGCCCTGGATTTGACGGCGGTGCTGACCCTGGCCGGGTGGAGTGCCCTAATCGGTGCAGTTTCCCAAGGCGGAGACCTTGTAGAATCTTGGGTTAAACGCCATTTTAGCGTAAAGGATACGGGCAGCATCATTCCTGGACACGGCGGCCTGCTGGATCGTGTGGACGGGTTGCTGACAGCGGCGGTTGGCGTAGCCATATTCAGCATCGTGGGCGAAGGCAGTATATTGACATGGATGTGACCCCTTTGAGAATTGATCAAATCACTATCCCTGACGCAGCCCCGCGCAGCGTAACCATCCTTGGCTCGACCGGTTCCGTCGGGTGCAACACGGTCGAACTGATCGAAAAAAACCCGGAATTATTCACAGTCGAAGCCCTGACAGCTAACGTCAATGTCCAACTACTGGCCGATCAGGCGCGGCGACTTAAATCAAAATCTGCCGTTCTGGCCGACCCCGCAGGATATCAGGATCTTAAAAGGGCCTTGGCCGGGACCAACATTCATGTCGCCGCCGGACCGAACGCAATTATCGAAGCTGCCGAGCAGCCTGCCGATTGGGTGATGGCGTCTATTGTCGGTGCCGCTGGCCTGAAACCGACTTTGAGTGCGGTTCGGCGCGGCGCCACCATCGGATTGGCTAACAAAGAATGTCTGGTTTCCGCCGGCGACGTTTTCGTCCGCGAAGTCAGTGACCATAACGCCACCCTGATTCCGGTCGATTCCGAACACAGCGCCATTTTCCAGGTCTTCGATTTTGACAACGCTGAGCGCGTCCACCGGGTCATTTTGACCGCGTCGGGGGGGCCGTTTCGCGAATCGACGCTTGCCGAGATGGAATCCGTCACCCCCGAGCAGGCCGTGGCCCACCCCAATTGGGACATGGGAGCGAAAATTTCCGTCGATTCCGCGACCATGATGAACAAGGGTCTGGAACTGATCGAGGCCTTTCATTTGTTTCCGGTTTCCAGCGACCAGATCGAAATTCTTGTGCATCCGCAATCGGTGATCCATTCCATGGTTGATTACGTGGATGGTTCGGTTCTGGCACAATTGGGCACGCCGGATATGCGCACGCCCATTGCCTATGCCCTGGCCTGGCCAAAACGCATGAGCACGTCAGCGCCCCGGCTGGAGCTGGAAGAAATCGCCACTCTGACTTTCGAAGCACCGGATCCGGTAAGGTTTCCGGCCCTCAGTCTGGCGCGCCAAGCCCTTGAGATCGGCGGCGCAGCGCCGACTGTACTCAATGCCGCCAACGAAGTCGCGGTCGGCCATTTTCTTAATAAACGCATCGGTTTTCTTGACATTGTGCGCATTGTGGAGGAAACCCTTAACGCTACAACAGCAACCCGCCTGGGAAATCTTGACGATGTCACCGAAGCCGACGGCGAAGGGCGGCGCAACGCCGAAGACTTAATCTCAGAGCTTTGAGAAATAACAAGAAACGCCGCTGGCGGATTGCCTCGGCCTAAACGTCTCACCGGAAAGCGACTTTATGAATTTCATACTCGATTTCACCTGGTACAACGTCATCCTGTTTTTATTTGTGCTGACGGTATTGGTCTATTTTCACGAATTGGGCCACTACTGGGTTGCCCGGCGTAACAATGTCCGTGTCGAAGTCTTTTCCATCGGCTTCGGGCCGGAAATTTTCGGCTGGACCAACAAAGCCGGAACCCGTTGGAAGATAAGCGCAATTCCCCTTGGCGGTTATGTCAAAATGCTCGGTCAGTCGGACCTTCCGGAAGAGGGCGAAGACGAAAAACCGCTGAGCGAAGAAGACAAACCCTTTTCCTTTTCAAACAAGACGTTGGCCCAACGGGCCGCGATCGTTGTCGCCGGGCCGTTGGCGAATTTTATTCTGGCCGTTGTTCTGTTCGCTGGCCTGATTATGACCGTCGGCACCCCCCACCATTATGCCGGTGTCGGCAATGTGATGGAAAATTCCGCCGCCGCTGTGGCCGGGATCAAAGTCGGCGACCGCATTGTTGATATCGACGGCGAAAAAGTTACCTGGTTTTCAGACCTGGTCCGGATCGTCAGTGTTAAACCCGGCGTCCCATTGAAAATTACCATTCTGCGTGACCAGGCGGAAATAACCCTGGCGGCGACTCCGAAAGCAAAAGCCCGTACTGACGAGGATGGAAAAACCGTAGAAATCGGGCTTCTGGGCGTCCGTTTCGACCCCCAACAGGCAGAATACGAACGCCAGCCACCGTGGACTGCAACCTGGATGGGGATTCGCCAGACCTACGCCCTGACGGAAAACATTTTCTCCTATTTGGGTGAAATGATCTCTGGCAATCGGGGCGCCGAAGACCTTGGCGGGCCTCTCAGAATCGCCCAACTGTCGGGCCAAATGGCACGTGCCGGGATTGATGACCTTATCTTTTTCATGGCTGCGCTTTCGGTCAACCTTGGGTTAATTAACCTTTTCCCAATTCCTTTACTGGATGGTGGGCACTTGATGTTTTTTGCCGCCGAAGCGATTCGGGGGCGTCCTTTGAATGCGCGTATCCAAGAATACGGTTTCCGTTTAGGACTGATTCTGGTATTGATTCTAATGGTTTTCGCAACTTGGAACGATTTGGTTCACCTGAGAGTTATAGAGTTCATCAAAGACCTCATAACCTAAAATTTTTTGGCCCGGGGGTTTCATTGAAGCGTTGTTATCGCTCTTTTGCGATTGGATTGTATGTTTTGGCCCTGGCCCTTTTGCCAATATCGGCAAAGGCTGGCAGTGTGCTGGACACGGTTGAACTCGCCCAGTCGGCGGGAGCCATAAAAGACGTCGTCATCGAAGGCGCCCTTCGCATCGATCCGGAGACAGTCAAATCATACCTGCTGGTGCAGCCCGGTGATGCCTTCGACCCCGGAAAAATTGACAAGTCCCTAAAAAGCCTCTTTAGCACAGGCCTTTTCGCCGACGTATCCTTACGCCGTCTGGGCGATTCACTGGTCGTCAAAGTGGTAGAAAACCCGGCCATCAACCGTATCGCTTTTGAAGGTAACCATGAAGTCGAAACCGCCGACCTCAAGGCCGATATTTCACTACGCCCGCGCATTATATACACCCGCACCAAAGTGCAAAAAGATGTGAAACGCATTCTTTCCATTTATCGCAGCACTGGCCGTTTTGCCGCCACGGTCGAACCGAAGGTCATTCAACTGCCGCAAAACCGGGTCGATCTCGTGTTCGAGATCAATGAAGGAGATTTGACGAAAATCCAAAGCATCCGGTTTGTCGGCAACCGCAAGTTTAAAGATGGCCGTCTGCGTAGCGTTATACAAACAAAGGAAACAACATGGTGGAGGCTTTTTTCCAACGATGACAAGTACGACCCGGACCGCCTGACCTTTGACAGGGAACTGTTGCGGCGGTTTTATCTTTCGGATGGTTATGCCGATTTCCGAGTGATGTCCGCGGTTGCCGAATTGACGCCCGACCGCAAAGATTTCTTTCTTACCATTACCGTCGATGAAGGGGTTCGGTACCGTTTCGGTAAGGTCGATATCGAGGCTCGGCTACGCGACTTGAAGGTCGAAGATATCGCAAAGGTCTTACCTTTTAAGAAAAACGACTGGTATGACCTGAATGCCGTCAACAAGGCGGTTACTAAGCTGACCGACCGGGTCGGCGAGCTGGGACACGCCTTTGTCGATGTTCGCCCCCGTATAAACCGGGATCGTAAAAACAAAAATATTGATATTGTCTTTGAAGTCAACGAAGGCCCCCGTGTGTTCGTTGAACGTATCGACATCGTCGGCAACGTCCGCACCCAGGACAGAGTAATCAGGCGGGAATTTCGCCTGATAGAAGGTGATGCTTTCAATTCATCCAAGCTTCGCCGGTCTCGTCAGCATCTTCAAAATTTGGGCTTTTTTGAGACCGTTGGTGTTGAAAGACTGCCTGGCAGCGCCCCCGATAAGACCGTGGTCAGGGTTGAAGTACAGGAAAAATCCACTGGCCAGTTGAGTTTCGGTGCGGGTTTTTCCACGACTAACGGGTTACTCGGCGACATTGGAATTTCCGAGAAAAATTTCCTCGGCAAGGGCCAGGAATTGTCCCTAAAATTAACACTGGCCGCTCTCAAGAGCGAAATCGACTTGTCTTTTACCGAGCCTTATTTTCTGGGGCGGGACATCCGCGCCGGGTTTGACCTTTTCCGGGTCAGCCAGGACCTGCAGGATTTTTCGTCCTTTGATACGGACTCCACCGGCTTCGGGTTGCGGGCAGGATATCGTATCACGGAGGATCTTCGCCAGGACTGGAACTATTCGTTTCGATTAGCGAAAATTTCAAACGTCGCCGACGATGCCTCGACCCTGATTCAGGCAGCCGTCGGCACGGAAACCACGTCACAGATTTCTCATATTCTGACATACGACAAACGCAACAATGCCCTTTCCCCATCGGATGGCTATATTTTCCGAGTCCGGACCGATCTGGCAGGGTTGGGGGGCTCCATCCGCCATCTCCGCAATGATGCTAAAGCTACCAAATTTTTCCCCATTGCCGACCAATGGGTGGCATCCATCAAGGGCGAAGCTGGTTACATTTTAGGACTTGGTGATGACGTGCACGTGCTTGAGAGATTTTTCGTCGGCGGAGACAGTCTCCGAGGCTTTGCGACGCGCGGGGTCGGTCCCCGGGATTTCCTGACTGATGATGCACTAGGCGGGGAATGGAAATATACTGGTTCCTTAGAGTTAACCTTTCCCCTTGGTCTGCCGGAGGAATTAGGCGTTGGCGGGCGTACCTTTACCGATTTCGGAAGTTCCGGGAAACTAGAGCCGAAAAACTCTAACGTTAGGGACACCACCAGCTTGCGTATGGCTGCGGGCATCGGACTAACCTGGTTATCCCCTTTCGGTCCGGTCGGTGTGGATGCAGCCATTCCCGTCCTCAAAGAAGATTACGATATCATCGAAAATATTCGGATCAATTTCGGCACCCGTTTTTAGGAGACCACATTGATAAACCTTTTCAAAATTAGCCTTGCCGTATTGTTGGGCGTTCTTGTGTTTGTTTCGCCCGCTTCGGCCCAACAAAAAAAGCAACCGGCAAAAAGCGAGTCTTCGAAGCAGGCCGGGAATCAGGTTATACCCATCAAAATTCCGTTTGCGGTCCTGGATGTTCAAAAAATTCTACGCAATGCCAAGGCTGTGAAGAATATTCGCGAACAAATCACCACCTACGGCACCAATTTTGAAAAAGAGATCGAGAAAGAACGCGGCAAGTTGCGCGAGGCTAACCAGGAACTTTCACGCCAGCGCACCATTCTGGCACCCGAGGCATTCGCCGAAAAGCGCCGGGAGTTCGAGAAGAGGGTGGTTGAAGTCCAGCGCATGGTACAACAGCGTCAACGGGATTTGGAAATTTCACGCAATACGGCAATGGCGGTTGTCAACAAATCCTATATTGAAATTATCTCGAAAATTTCCAACGAACAAAACTTGGCTATAATTATTCGCAAAGCTCAGACCGCCTACGCAGCGCCGACCCTAGACCTCACCAATGATGTCCTCGCTCGTCTGGACAAAAATTTACCCACGGTGAAAGTCGCCAAGCCAGGGAAATAGGTTGTGGCCGATCCCCGTTTTTTTTCCGTCTCTGAGCCGTTCAGTATAGGCGAACTGGCCGAGGTCGCGGGGGCCAGGATCGGCGATGGCGTCGACCCTGATGCCCGCCTCAATGACGTTCAGCCATTGGATGTTGCCACTTCAGACCATATTAGTTTCCTCGACAACACCCGTTACGTAAAACAATTTTCCACTAGCCGCGCCGGAGCCTGTCTGGTCCACCCGGACCATGCAGGTTTGGCGCCCGACACCATGGCCGTATTGCTGAGCGACAAACCTTACCGCGCTTATGCTCGAGTTGCTGCCGCCTTTTATCCTCTCGCGGGCGTCTTGGACCTTCCCGCCAGCCCTATCACCATCGACGAAACTGCCGAAATCGGCAACGGGTGCACCATTGCGACCGGTACGGTCATTGGCGCCAATGCCATTATCGGGGAAAATTGCCGTATCGGTGCAAACACGGTTATCGGACCGGGCGTCACGCTCGGCCGGGACTGCGTCATTGGCTCTAACGTTACTCTGGTCTGCTGCCTTCTCGGTGACCGGGTCACCATCCACGCCGGTGCCCAGGTCGGCCAGAGCGGATTCGGTTTTGCGCCGGGGTTGGAGGAACACCTAACAATTCCTCAACTGGGCCGCGTTGTCATCGAAGATGACGTCGGTATCGGGGCCAACACAACGATTGATCGTGGCAGCGGCCCTGACACAGTGATCGGGGCGGGAGCAAAAATTGATAATCTGGTGCAGATCGCCCATAACGTGAAGATAGGGCGGAATTGTTTTATCGCTAGCCTGGTCGGAGTTTCCGGCAGCACGAAAATAGGTGATTTCACCATGATTGGCGGGCAAGCAGGATTGGCCGGGCATTTACATATTGGCGAAGGCGCACGTATTGGTGGCCAAAGCGGCGTCATTGGCAATATCGAGGCCGGCGCTACCGTCGGCGGCTTTCCGGCTCGCCCAATGAAGGAATGGCTACGTGGGGTCGCCGTGCTCCGGCGCATTGCGCTCAAGAAGGTTAAATAACCCATGAACGATACACAGCAGACCGCAACTATAGAATTCCTGGATACCGAGACCATCAAGGGAATGATCCCGCATCGGGATCCGTTTCTGATGATTGATGAAATCCGGGATTTGTTGCCAGATGACAAGGCTACCGGCATCAAAAATGTTACCGGCGACGAGGACTTTTTCAAAGGACACTTCCCCGACCACCCCATCATGCCGGGCGTGCTGATCGTCGAAGCCATGGCTCAAACGTCAGCGGTTCTCGTTATCGCCACCGTTGGTCCTCAACCCGGAAGCGTGGTCTATTTTATGTCCGTCGAACAGGCCCGTTTTCGCAAGCCCGTTTTTCCCGGCGACCGCCTGGTCATGGAGGTGGTCAAACTACGTAATCGGGGTAAGGTTTGGAAATTTGAGGGCACGGCCCGGGTCAATGACGCTGTGGTTGCCGAGGCCACATTCACAGCCATGATGGTAGACCCGGAATGAGTTCCATTCACCCGACAGCAATTGTTGAGACGGGTGCCAAAATCGGGGACGGCGTTTCCATCGGACCGTATTCCATTGTCGGCCCCGATGTTGAACTTGCCGACGGTGTTGAACTAATGTCCCATACGGTCGTCTGGGGCCAGACCACAGTCGGCGCCAAGACACGGATTTTCCCATTTTCCTCGATCGGTCACCAACCCCAGGACCTGAAATTTAAAGGCGAAAAATCGCGCCTGATCATTGGCGAGAACACTGTTATCCGCGAACACGTTACCATGAATCCTGGTACGGATGGCGGCGGGCTGGTGACCAGAATCGGCGACAATTGCCTGTTCATGATCGGCGCGCACGTCGCCCACGACTGCCAGATCGGTGACAACGTCATACTGGTTAACAACGCCACCCTGGCCGGCCATGTTTCGATCGAAGAATGGGCCATCATCGGCGGCCTGTCCGCCGTGCATCAGTTTGTGCGCATCGGCAAGCACGCCATGATCGGCGGCAAGACCGGGGTCGCCGAAGACGTTATTCCCTACGGCTCGGTGATCGGCAACCGGGCGCGCCTGTCTGGCCTCAACATCATTGGCCTCAAGCGCCGCAATTTTTCCCGCGAAGACATACATATTCTTCGCAAGGCCTATCGCCTGATCTTTGCCGAAGAAGGCACCCTCGCAGAGCGCATCCAGGACGTCGCTGAATTGTTCCCCGACACCGAACCCGTCCGCGACATCCTGGATTTCATCACCGCAGATTCTTCGCGTTCCATCTGCCAGCCAAAAATGAAAGATGGCGCCTAAACTCGGAATTATTGCCGGCGGCGGATTATTGCCGGCATTAATTATCCGCGCCTGCCAGGGCAGCGGCCGTGATTTCTTTGTCATTTCCCTCATTGGCCAGGCCGACCCGGACGTGTTTGCCGATGTTCCTCATGCCCGGGTTCGCCTCGGCGCCGCTGGACAGGCCATTGACCACTTGCGGAAAGCCTGTTGTGAGGAACTGGTTCTGGCCGGGTCCGTTACCCGGCCAACGCTCGCCATGCTCCGGCCGGATGCCTGGGCGGCCCGTTTTTTCGCTACATCGGGGGCTCAAGCGCTTGGCGATGACGGACTATTGGCGGCGCTGATCCGAACCCTGGAAGACACCGAAGGCTTCCATATCGTCGGCGCCGATGACCTTTTACCAGATCTGCTCGCCCGGAAAGGTATCTTTGGCCGGGTCCAACCCAATGCCGAAGATGAAAAAACCATCGAGGTCGCAATTCGGGCCGCCCAAGACATCGGCCGTCGCGACATCGGTCAGGCCGCCGTCGCCCAATCCGGCCGCGTGCTGGCTACGGAAGACGCCCGCGGTACGGATGCCCTGTTGGAACGGGCGGGGGAACTCAAGCACGGCGGCGCTGGTGGTGTACTGGCCAAAGTAAAAAAACCGGGACAAGAACGCCGGGTAGACTTGCCGACCATTGGCCCCGATACCGTCCGGGCCGCCGCCCGGGCAGGGCTAAGGGGCATTGTTGTGGAAGCGGGCGGTGCCCTGGTACTGGACCTCAGTGAGGTCATCCAGGCCGCCGACGCCGAAGGACTGTTTGTTGCCGGTGTCCGTGTGCCTGCCCCAGGTCCCTTGGTGTTTCTCAGTGCCGGCGAGCCGTCCGGTGACCTGCTTGGGGCGCGGCTAATGCAGGCTCTCAAAAACAAAACCAAAAACCGCATACATTTTGCCGGCGTCGGTGGACCGAGCATGGAAGAACAAGGATTGCAAAGTCTGTTCCCCATGTCCGATCTCACGGTCATGGGCGTGTTCGAGGTTCTGCCTCGATTATCCCGCATCCTCCGGCGCTTGCGTGAAACCGTAACTGCCGCCAAACACTTGGCACCCGACGCCGTGGTAACCATAGATTCACCAGACTTTAATTTCCGTGTCGCCAAACGACTGAAGGGCAAGGGGATTCCCCTGGTTCACTATGTCGCACCGTCGGTATGGGCGTGGCGCCCGCACCGTGCCGCCCGGATAGCCAGGTTTCTCGACCACCTGTTAACCTTGCTGCCGTTTGAGCCGCCCTATTTCCAGACCGAAGGCCTACCCGCCACCTTCGTCGGCCATCCTGTGCTCGACGGCGGTGCGGATACGGGTGACGGGAACGCCTTTCGTCAGCGTCACGGCATTGCCGCCAAAGACACCGTCATCGTCGTTCTGCCCGGTAGCCGCTTGGGCGAAATTTCGCGCCTGGCCGACGTATTCCGCGAAACCCTTATATTGCTAAAAAAGAAATTTCCCGGATTGCACATCGTTGTGCCAAGTATAGCCTCAGTTGCGGACACCGTTCTCCGCAATACCGCCGATTGGCCGCCGCCGGTCATTGTCGTCGAAGGAGACACTGAAAAATTCGATGCCTTCGCCGCCGCCAATGTGGCGTTAGCCGCATCGGGCACGGTGGCGCTGGAACTTGCCCTGGCCAAGACTCCGGCGGTCATCGCCTACAAGTTCGCACCGCTGTCCTGGTTCTTCATCCGCCGTCTGGTCAAAGTCCGTTTTGTCCACTTGGTCAACCTGATCCTGGACCGCGAAGAAATCCCGGAATTTTTACAAGGAGCCTGCCGTCCCGATGTCATGGCGACGACGATAAAAGGCCTGCTGGCCGACCGTGGTCGCCGGGCGAAACAGATCGCGGCCTACAACACAGCCCTGAAACAGCTCCGCCCGGATGGAGGGTCACCCGCCGAGAAAGCGGCCGAGGTCGTGCTCAACATCCTTCATGAGGCCAAACAAAAACCCTCGACAACTGAGTAATTAAGCCTCTTTCCGTTTATGCAGGGGCTTGTAGCTGCGTTCTTCGGAGCCGATAAACAACTGGCGAGGCCGGCCGATTTTTTGCGACGGGTCCTCGATCATCTCATTCCACTGGGCGACCCAACCGACGGTGCGCGCGACCGCGAACAACACCGTAAACAGGCTGGTCGGAATGCCCATGGCCTTGAAGATGATGCCGGAATAGAAATCCACGTTGGGGTACAGCTTCTTGGAGACAAAATACGGGTCTTCCAGCGCGATACGTTCCAGTTCCACGGCAATATCCAGCAACGGTTCGTCCTCAATACCCAATTCGTCCAGAACTTCGTGGCAGGTGCGTTCCAGAACCTTGGCGCGGGGGTCGAAGTTTTTGTACACCCGATGCCCGAAACCCATCAAGCGGAACGGGTCGTTCTTGTCTTTGGCCCGTTTGATAAAATCCGGGATGTTTTTGATATCGCCGATTTCGGTCAGCATGTTCAGCACCGCCTCGTTG
>JABMOG010000235.1 GCA_013204265.1 Rhodospirillales bacterium | reverse complement strand
CGCTGCATGCACTGCATCAATGTCATGACCAAGGCGTTGTCTCCGGGCGACGACAAGGGCGTTAGCGTTCTTCTCGGCGGCAAACGGACGTTGAAGATCGGCGACACCATGGGTTCGGTGATCGTCCCCTTCATGAAGCTGGAATCCGATGAGGACTTCGAAGCTCTCGAAGCACTGGCCGAAAAATGCATCGATTTCTTCGCCGAAAATGCCCTCGAACACGAGCGCATCGGCGAAACCATCGACCGTATCGGTTTGGCCAACTTCCTTAGTGGTGTTGGGGTCGAACTTGACATCAACATGATCAATCATCCGCGGACCAATTCCTACGTCCGGACTGATGATTTCGATGAGGAGGCCGAGAAGTGGCGCCAGAAGCACGGCTCCCGCAGGGCTAGCGGAGACAGTGTTGCAGCGGCGGAATAACGCCTGACACTTAAACCCGTTCGACTATAAAAAATTTGGAAGATCGAAATGACTGAAGCAAAAGCTGAACCACGCCGCCCGGACGAGCATGGCGTCCCCGACCCGTTCCAGTACATGCACCCGGTAATGAAGAAAAATTACGGTAACTGGGACTGGCATGACCGCCTCCGCCCCGGTGTTCTTCACCATGTCGCCAAAAACGGCGAGGAAATCTGGACCGTCCGCGCCGGCACCCAACGCCAGATGGACGTTTACACCATTCGCTTGTTGTGTGACATCGCCGATAACATGGCCGAAGGTCATGTCCGATTCACCACCCGAAGCAACATCGAATATATGGTCTCAAGCGAAGCCCAGGTCGCGCCGCTGATTGAAAAGCTGGAAGCCGAAGGCTTCCCCGTCGGCGGCACCGGAAATTCGGTGTCGATGATTTCCCACACCCAAGGCTGGCTGCATTGCGACATTCCGGGCACCGATGCCTCGGGCGTCGTTAAATCCCTGATGGATGAGCTGTACGATGAGTTCACCACCGAAGAAATGCCCAACCGCGTGCGGATTACCACGTCTTGCTGCCAAATCAATTGTGGTGGCCAGGGCGATATTGCGATCAACGTTCAATACACCAAGCCGCCTGTCATCAACCATGACAAGGTCGCCGGCGTATGCGAACGCCCGGCCGTAATTGCGCGTTGCCCGGTGGCGGCGATCCGCCCCGCCATGGTCAACGGCAAAGCGTCGCTGGAAGTCGACGAAAAGAAATGCATTTGCTGCGGCGCGTGTTATCCGCCCTGCCCGCCGATGCAGATCAACTCCGACGAATCGACCAAACTTGCGATCTGGGTCGGCGGAAAGCATTCCAATGCCCGCTCCAAACCGTCCTTCCACAAGCTGGTCAAAGCCAACCTGCCGAACAACGCACCGCGTTGGCCGGAAGTCGCCGAAGTGGTCAAGAATATCCTCTATGCCTACAAGGAAGATGCTCGTGACTTTGAGCGTGTCGGCGAATGGATTGACCGGATCGGCTGGCCGCGTTTCTTCGAACTGGCCGACCTTCAGTTCACACACCATTTGATCGACGATTATCGGGGCGGTCGCACCACCTTGAATTCATCGACCCACATTCACTTCTAAGATTCGAAGGTCAATTTTGAAGGGGTAGCCGATGAAATTCGGAATACTGGTCAATGAAGGCCCTTTTACACATCAGGCTTCGGACTCGGCGTATCAGTTCGCGTCTGCCGCTCTGAAAAAGGGTCATGAAATTACCCGCGTGTTTTTCTATCACGACGGCGTAAACAACTCGACCAAGCTGGCCGACCCGCCGTCGGATGATCGTAGCCTTGTCAAACTGTGGTCCGAAATGGCCGAAAAACATGGCGTTGAGCTGATTGTCTGTGTCGCCGCCGCCATGCGCCGCGGTATCAATGACGACGTTCTTGAGGCCGGCTTCCAGATTTCCGGTCTCGGTCAATTGATCGAAGCCGGCATCGAAGCCGACCGCTTGGTCACGTTTGGGGATTAAGAGACTTAAATCATGGCTGAAGAATACGAAGACGAATTTGATGGTCCGGTAAAACGGTTCCTGTTTGTTAACCGCAAGGCGCCTTACGGCACCGTGTACGCACTGGAAAGCCTGGAGGTCGTCTTGATTTCCGCAGCTTTCGATCAGGATGTCAGCCTTGTTTTCATGGATGATGGCGTTTTTCAGATCGTCAAAAACCAGGACACGAATGCCATCGGTATGAAAAATTTCTCGAAAACCTACCGGGCACTTGAAGGCTACGATGTTGAAAAACTCTACGTCGAAAAAGAATCTATGGATGCCCGCGGCCTGACCGAGGACGACCTGCTGGTGGACGTGGAAATTCTCAGTTCCCAGGAACTTGGCGACCTCATGAACGCTCAGGATGTGGTGATTACGTCATGAGCGGGGATATCAAAATGCTGCACACCGTCAACAAATCACCGTTCGAGAAGACCTCTCTTTCCAGCTGTCTCAGGCTGGCCAAAAACGGCAGCGGAATTCTGTTTATGGAAGACGCCGTCTTTGGAGCCTTGCAGGGGACGGCTGTGTCCGACGAAGTCACCGGTCGTGCCAAGGATTTTCAATTTTACGTCCTGGGACCGGATTTGGCGGCCCGTGGTTTGAGCGAAAAGCCGATTATCGAAGGCGTGAAAATCATTGATTACGAAGGTTTCGTGGATCTGGTCACAGAACACGACGCCGTTCATTCGTGGATGTAGACGACACCGCGATTTTTTTTAATTAAAGGAGGACAAACACAATGGATTATCAATTAGATGGAGCTTCGTTTCCGGCTGATGAAGAAGGTTACCTGCTGGACATCAGTGCCTGGAACAAAGGACTGGCCGACCTTATCGCCAAGGACGAAAATATCGACATGAACGATGATCACTGGGAAGTCGTCAATTTCCTGCGTGATTATTACGAAGAATATCAGATCGCACCCGCGATCCGCGTTCTGACCAAGGCGGTCAAAAAGTCTCTCGGCGAAGACAAGGGCAACAGCAAGTACCTGTACGAACTGTTCCCCTATGGCCCCGCCAAGCAGGCTTGCAAGATTGCCGGTCTTCCGAAGCCGACGGGTTGCATCTAGACTAAAGATTCAGCCTTTCGCATAGGAGAATACCCGCGCCGTCGCCGGAGGAACCTCAGGTGGACGGCGCGGCACCAACATGATTACAGCAATATACGGCTCACTATTTTACCTGGCGACCTTGATTTTGGTTGTCGGTGTAGGACTCAAAGTCAGGCAATATGCGCTGACGCCCGCACCCCTTAAAATCGCGGTTACGCCGGCGCCGACGACGACTGGTGGCGTCGTATACAGATTGTTCCGCGAAGTCGTATTCTTTGAAAGCCTGTTCAAGTCAAATAAGTGGATTTGGCTGTTCGGATATATTTTTCATGCCGCGCTGGTGCTGGTCCTTCTCCGGCACCTGCGCTATTTCACCGAACCGGTCTGGTTATGGGTCTCGCTGATCCAGCCTTTCGGCCTGTACGCCGGTTTTGCCGCTGTCATCGGGCTCGGTGGTTTGTGGTTCCGGCGCTTCGCCGTGGAACGCGTGCGCTACATTTCCGATCCGTCCGATCATCTGATGCTGGCGCTGTTGTTGGCCATTTTCATTAGCGGTCTGTTCATGCGCTACGTCGATCACATCGACATTGTCGCTTTAAAGGCGTTCGTGCTGGGCTTGCTCTATTTCGACTGGCAGCCGATGCCCGCTGAGCCGATTTTGATGGTCCACTTAGGCCTCGTCATCGTGCTGATGATGGTGTTTCCGATTTCGAAACTGCTGCATGCGCCCGGCGTGTTTTTCAGCCCGACCCGTAACCAGGTCGACAACCCGCGCGAAAAACGCCATCTGGCGGCGTGGGCGGCAAAGACAGACCCGCGTTCCGGCGCCGGGGCGGGGTAACGGGATGGCTGATTTTGAAACTCCCAAGCTGTTGGATTTCCTTGATACCCCGGCGATTCAACGCGATGCCATGGCCCACAGCCAGCCTTTCGTCGCCTCGGCGGAACACCAGCAAAAACTGGGCTTCCCCGGCGAATTGACGGACGGCTGGGAAGACAGGGCGATCGATAAATTCGGCGACCTTCTCGGCAAGTACCGCAGCCTGCAAGTCTATATGGATTCCTGCGTCAAATGCGGCGCGTGCACCGACAAGTGCCACTATTTCCTCGGCACCGGCGACCCCAAGACCAGGCCGGTGGCGCGCCAGGACCTGATGCGCCAGGTCCACCGCCGCTATTTCACCTTCGCCGGTAAATGGTTCCCATGGCTGGTCGGCGCCAAGGACATGACCAAGAAAGTCCTCGACGACTGGTATTCCTATTTCCACCAATGTTCGCAATGCCGCCGCTGTGCCGTCTATTGCCCCTATGGCATCGACACGGCGGAAATCTCCATGGCCGCGCGGGAAATCATGGACAGCGTCGGCCAGGGCCAGAAGTACTGCAACGAAATCATCGGCAAGGTGCATGAGAAGAGCAACAATCTGGGCCTTCCCGCCAAGGCCCTGAAAGCGACCCTGGAAGACCTCGAAGAAGACATTGAGGATGAAACCGGGATTAAAGTGAGGCTGCCGCTGGACGTCGAAGGCGCCGATATTCTGTTGGTCACGCCGAGCGCCGATTTCGTCGCCGAGCCCCACGTTGACGGCCTGATCGGGTATGCCAAGGTGTTTCATCAGGCCGGCGCCAGCTGGACGATAAGCTCCTACGCGTCGGAGGCCGCCAATTTCGCGATGTTCATCGGTTCCTACGAACAGATGCACGATATCGCCGAGCGTATCCGCAAGGCGGCTCAGGATTTAGGCGTCAAACGTATTGTCGTCGGTGAATGCGGCCACGCCTGGCGGGTTGCCTATAATTTCTGGAACACGCTGGCCGGTCCCTTTGATTTCCTCGATCCCAACTATCCGGTGCCGATGCACATCTGCGAATACACCCACGACCTGATCGAGGAAGGCAAACTGAAATTCGACAAGTCCGCCAACGATCACATGACGCTGACCTACCATGATTCATGCAACGTCGCGCGCGCTTCGCGGATGGGCGACAAACCCGGTGGACAATTCGAGTTCCCCCGCGACATCATCAAGGCGGTCTGCAACAACTACGTCGACATGGCCGCCGACACCATCCGCGAAAGCACCTATTGCTGCGGCGGCGGCGGCGG
>JABMOG010000234.1 GCA_013204265.1 Rhodospirillales bacterium | reverse complement strand
CATCGGCTACCTGCCCGAGGGTGCGCCCACCTACGGCGACATGACGCCGGAATCCTACCTGGGTTTTATCGCCGAAATCCGTGGTTTCGATGGCGCGGAAAAACGCCGCCGGGTCGATTCCGTCGTCGACAAGGTCGATATCCGGGGCGTCACCCGCCAGCCCATCGACACATTGTCCAAGGGCTTCAAGCGGCGTGTTGGGTTGGCCCAGGCCATGTTGCACGACCCGGAAATTCTGATCATGGACGAACCGACCGATGGCCTGGACCCGAACCAGAAACATCAGGTCCGGTCCCTGATCCGCGAAATGTCGCAAGACAGGGCGATCATCATTTCCACCCATATCCTGGAAGAGGTCGAGGCCGTTTGTTCGCGCGCCATCATCATCGCCCACGGCCGCCTTCTGGCCGATGGCACACCGGCCGACCTGCTGGCCCAGGCGCAAAACCACAACGCCGTGCTGATTACCGTCGATGCCGCCGCCGCCGATAATTTGCGGCGCAATCTGGAAAGCGTGAGCGGCGTCACGGCGGTCGAGGATGTCTCGTTTGTGGGCGAGACAAACGGGGTGCGGCGCCTGCGGGCGCAGGCGGCGGGCGGCGCCACCATCGCCGACGCCGTCGGAGAAATGCTGCGCGCAACGAACACTCCGGTGCGCGAGCTGTTCGTTGAACGCGGTGCCCTGGACGACGTCTTCCGTAAAATTACGGCGCCGGAGGATTTTGCCGATGCGTAATATCGCCATCATCGCCAAGCGCGAACTCAGAAGCTATTTCGCGACCCCGCTGGCCTATATATTCATCGTCATCTTTCTGGCGTTGACCGGAGCCTTCGCTTTTTACATCGGACGATTTTTTACCCGCGAACAGGCCAGCCTGGTGACATTCTTCATGTATCACCCGTGGCTCTACCTGATGTTGGTTCCCGCCGTCTCCATGCGCCTGTGGGCCGAGGAACGCAAGACCGGGACCATTGAAATCCTGATGACCCTGCCGGTGTCGATGCCGGGAGCCGTGCTCGGTAAATATTTCGCGGCGTGGGCGTTTTTGGGTATTGCGCTGTTGGGAACGTTTCCCATCTGGATCAGCGTCAATGTGCTGGGCGACCCCGACAACGGGGTCATCGTCGCCAGTTATTTTGGTAGTTTTTTCATGGCCGGTGCGTTTCTCGCCATCGGGTCGTGCATCTCCGCCATGACCAAAAACCAGGTCGTTGCCTTCATCGTCACCGCCACCGTGTGTTTTCTGTTCACCATGAGCGGCCTCGATCTGGTGTTGAATTTCTTCCGCGACTGGACGCCCGAGGTCGTGGTGAAGACCATTGCCTCGATGAGCTTCCTGACCCATTTTGCCGCCGTCACCAAGGGCGTCATCGACCTTAGGGACGTGATTTTCTTTTTCTCGCTGATCGCGTTCTGGCTGTTTGCCACCATCATCGTTCTCGACCTGAAAAAGGCAGCCTGAGCTATGCGGTGGATCGAAACCATTGAGCGATCGAAACTGGCCATCGCCGCCCTGGTGCTCGGCGTGGTGTTGTTCTTCGCCGTAAACATTTTTTCCAACGCGGCTTTTCAGACCGTCCGCCTCGACCTCACCGAAGACCGGCTGTTTACCCTGTCGCAAGGGACAAGGAATGTTCTCGCAAATATCGAAGAGCCGATTTCCCTTAAATTATATTACAGCAAACTTCTCGGCGAGCGCAGCCCGCAGCACGCGACCTATTTCGAGCGCATCCGCGAACTGTTGGCCCGCTATCAGGATATTTCCGGCGGCAAGGTTCGCCTGGAAGTAATCAACCCGGAGCAATTTTCCACCACCGAGGACGCCGCCGTCGCAGCCGGTCTGCAGGGCCTGCCTCTCAACAACGCCGGCGACCTCGGCTATTTCGGGCTGGCTGGGTCCAACAGCACCGATGATAAAGCCGCCATCCCGTTTTTCTCGCCGGAACGCGAGACCTTTCTCGAATATGACCTGACCAAAATTGTCTACACCCTGGCCGACCCGAAACGTAAAGTCGTCGGCATAATGTCGTCGTTGCCGATCACCGGCGGGGCCTCGCGCCCGCCCTTCACCCAGACCCCGCGCTGGGCAATCTTCGACCAGATTGCTGAGTTTTTTGAGGTCCACCCCCTGCCGACCGAACTGCGCCAGATTCCCGGCGACATCGATATCCTGATGCTGGTGCATCCCAAGGGGTTCGATGATTTTACACTGTACGCCATCGACCAGTTTGTGCTTGGCGGCGGACGGGCGCTGGTGTTCGTAGACGCCAACGCCGAAGTCGACGTGCCCGCCGACGGGCGGATGGTCAGCCTACCTACTTCCGATTTCAACAAAATCCTCACAGGCTGGGGATTAAAAATGGCGGATAACAAAGTCGCCGGCGACCTTGACACTGCACGCCGCGTAAACGTGCGGGCTGGTGGAAAAACATCCGTCATCGACTATGTGGTCTGGCTTGGTCTCGGTAAAAAGAATTTTGATCCCACCGACGCCGTCACCGGCGATCTCAGCGCCATCAACATGGCTGGCGCCGGCATCCTGGAAAAAACCGGCCTTGAGGGGGTGCGCATTCAGTCGCTGATTTCGATTGGCCCGCGCGCCATGGCGATCGACGCCGAAAAGGTTATCCGGCGGCCCGACGCGGTTGCGCTGTTCCGCGATTTCAAGGCGCAAGACAAGGCGCTGATGTTGGCCGCACGGGTTCAGGGCACGCTGACAACCGTCTTTGCCGGGGGCGCGCCGAAAGAAACCACCGGCCCCGACAAAGGCAAAGCGGCCAAGGGCGTTCCCGAAAAACATCTGGCGCGCTCGGCCAGGCCCGCCAATCTTATCGTTGTCGCCGATGCCGATATGCTGCACCAGCGGTTCTGGGCCGAGGTGCGCGAGCTCCTGGGTCAGCAGATGTTCGTGCCATACGCCAACAACGCCGATTTTGTCGTCAACGCGCTAGATAATCTGGGCGGCAGCGACGCCCTGATCGGACTGCGCGGGCGCACCGCCTCTGCCCGGCCTTTTACCATGGTTCAGAACATCCGCCAGAAGGCGGAACGGAAATTCCGCGCCAAGGAACAAACCTTGAAGGAAAAACTGGAAGCCGCCCGCAATAAACTGCACACCCTGGAACGCCGTGGCGGTGTCGAGGGCGCGATCATCATCAGCGCCGAGGACAACGCCACCATCGACGCCATCAAGGGGCAAATGATTGCCATCCGGGGTGATCTGCGCGACGTGCAACGAGCCTTGAGAGAGGAACTGGACCGGCTCGAAGCCTTCCTCAAATTCATCAACATCGGGCTCATTCCGCTGCTCTTGGCCGCCGGCGCTATTGTCGCCACCCTGATTGGCCGGTTTCGGCGCAAGCCAACCACTGCGCAAGTCTAAGAAAACAGGAACCCCGCACGTGTCCCCAAAATCGTTCATCATCCTTGGTTTTTTAACCATTACCACCCTGGTCGCGGCGGTTGTGATGGTTGCCAACGACCGCGTTCTGCGCCCGGTGGCGGGCGCCGGTGATCCCGCCATTGAGGGGCTGTTACAAAAAGCCAATGACATCGGCGCCATTACCATTGAGCACAACGCGGGCACAATCGCGCTAACCTCCGGCGCCGCGGGTTGGGCGGTTAAGGAACGCAGCGGCTATGCGGCGCGCACGGTAAAGATCAAACGCTCCATCTTAAGCCTGGCCCAACTTACCCTCAGTGAGCCGAAAACGCGGCGGACGGAAAAATTCGCCAAACTGGAACTGCAAGACCCTAAAACCCCATCCGCGCAATCGAAACTGGTCCGTCTGTTCGACCGGGCGGGCACGGAAATCGGCGCCCTCATCGTCGGCAAACGCCGCCCCGGTTTTGCGGGAACGATCAACGGCGACCTGTATGTGCGCAAACCCGGCGACACCCAGACATGGTTGGCGACGGGCGACGCCGATATTTCTAAAAAAAGCATCGACTGGCTGGAACGCAAAATCGTCAATATCGATGCCAAGCGTGTCAAACGGGTCGTCCTTCGCCACCCGGACGGCGAAGTCGTCACCATTATCAAGACGACGCCGGAGGAATCCCTGTTTGCCCTGGACGCCGTACCGGCTGGTAAAAAACTATTATCCGCCATGGAGCCGACCACCATCGGCAAGGCGCTGGTCAATCTGGTGTTGGACGATGTGCGGACGGCCGCCGCCGCAGGTCCGTTTGAGGCAGCAAAAACCATTACCGCTGAGTTCTCCACCTTCGACGGATTGATGGTACGGGTGCGGCTGGTTGAGCGGAGCGGCGCGTTCTGGCTAACGGTTGAGGCATCCGGCAACCACGCAGACGCCGCAACCATCACGGCACGGACCAAAGGCTGGGTGTACCGGATTGCTGATTACACCGCGTCCACCTTCACCCGGCGCATGAAAGACCTGGTCGAAGACGCCACGCCGAAATCGAAATAAAAACCCCGCCGGATCAATGGATCGGCGGGGAAGCAATGGTACACCCGAAGGGACTCGAACCCCTAACCTCCTGATTCGTAGTCAGGTGCTCTATCCAATTGAGCTACGGGTGCTTTATCATTTTTGCGAATCGAGGCTGGATATTGGCGAATTTGCCTCCCCGAAGGCTGGCGACACTACTCCACAGATGCGGCGATGGCAAGAACCTGAAAGGCTTCCTTTTGAAGTGAAATTAACGTATGAAAATAGTCACTTGTGGTCGGATTCCTCATTGAGTAAGATCGCCGCTAATAGATTAGGGGGAAGGGGACTTTCTTTATGCCCCAAAGTAGTTATTGTTGTTCAGGGGATGATTCCATTCAGAATCAAAGACAAAGGCGTGTGATGGCGTATTTTGGAGTCCGAATTTTTCTTGCCGGAGCGATTCTGACCGTTTCCGCATGCTCATTCACCGAAGACTCTCTTTGGCCATCGTTGACCGGCGAGAGCCCGGCCGCCAGCACCGCGCCTGCTCAAGCATCTAAACCAGCCGCTTCATCGCAAGCGCGCAGCAGCGCACCCGTTGCCCGCCAAACGCCCGGCAGTGCGCAGTCCGTTATCGTTGCTGCCAACCCACCACCACTGGGAACCTCTAATTTTCAGCCCTCCGGCGTCACGCCCGGTCAGGCCACAGGCACCTTCGTCGGCAAAAAAGCCATCGAAATGCGGGGCGAGCTAAAACGCCTGCAGGCATCCATCTCCACGCATAACAGCCAGTTGCAGGCCCTGCGCGGAAAGATCGTCGCCAATTCGCAACGTTATCACGGCACCATCGCCGCTGTGAACGCGCGCCTACAAGTCGGCACCACGCCGGGCAACCCGATCCTGGTGCAGCAGTTCAACAGCGCCCAGGCCGACCTTGACCGTATAGCCGCCGACATTACCGATATGAACACGCTGGCTGGCCGGGTCAGTAACAATTCGACCATGTCGTCATATCTGTCCGAATCGGCGCGCGCCTCCTTTGCCGTTTCCGGCGCCGTCGATGAAGACCATCGTCAACTGGCGATCCTGGAAGACGAGGTCAACCGCACCGACGTTCTGATTTCGCGCCTTCTAAAAGAAGTCGCCAACGATGTTCGCCGCCAGACCAATTATGTCGCCACCGAGCGTGCCAACCTGAACCTGGTGTCCGCCGCTATTCGCACCGGCGAGATCTTCGGCGGCAGCCTGGCCAACAAGGCCCTGGCGTCTGCGACCGCGGGCCGAAACATCAACGTCGCCGCCCGACCGTCCGATGTTTCCGGCAAGCGCCCGTTGGTGGTTATCCGCTTCGACCGCAACAAAGTTCCGTACCAGCAAGCCTTGTACCACGCCATCAGTCGTGTGCTGGAAAGTCGCCCGGCCGCCGTTTTCGATCTCGTCGCCGTGGCCCCGTCGTCCGGCGGCGCCGCCCGGGTGGCCTTGAATTCCAACAAGTCACGCCGCCATGCCGAAGAAGTCCTGCGGGCGCTGATTGAAATGGGCCTGCCGCCGGCTCGCGTTGCCGTTTCGGCCAAAACCATGGCCAACGCCAAATCCAACGAGGTTCACGTCTACCTGCGTTGATTGCGTTTTTTAAATTCTCAAAAATTCAAACCGGCGCCCCATCAAGGTACGCCGGTTTTATTTTGCCCGCCCGGCAACGTTGTGCGAAACGCCTAGCCCTTGAGATCGTCAGCGAAGCGGGCGTCCAGGTCTTTTTCCATCCGGGCCAGATTTTCCGGCACCGGCAGGCCTTCGGCGCGCAGCGTCGACAGAGCCTGATGCAGGCGGAAAAAGATTTCGTGAAAATCGCCGGGATCGCTTTCCAACTGCTGCATCAGAAAGGAAATTTCAGCGTTCAGATCGTCCATAACCATGATTGTATCTCCTTCTAGTGGGAGCCGTATTACGTTTATTTTCGCACATCCCGAGCCGTTATTCCAGCCGAAGGCCAGCCTAACTTCTGGCCTACAAAACATTCTCGGTCGCCATCACCACGGCGGCATAGCGCCCGGCCTTGCCAATGGTGACCAGCAACACGAACAGGCGGAAATCGACCTTCAGGATTCCGGCGGCGAAAGTCAGCGGATCGCCGATCACCGGCACCCAGGCCAGCAATAATGACCACACGCCAGTGCGCGAATACCACTTGCTGGCGCGGTCCAGTTGGTTTTTGGATACGGGAAACCAACGGTGTTCCTGCCAGTGCAAACAAAACCGCCCCAGCCACCAATTGATACACGCGCCCAGCACATTGCCCAAACTGGCCACCACCCATAATCCGACCACGTCATAGCGCCCCGCTGCTAACAGCCCGACCAGAACAGCTTCGGACGAAAACGGCAGGATGGTCGCGGCCAGCAGGGCGCTGACGAAAAGGGCCAGATATCCTTCCATGCAAGGTCCGCCTAAACGGCCCCCTTAAACAGATATGTTGTCGATAAGGCGCGTCCGGCCCAGCGTTGCGGCGGCCAAAACCCGGGCCGGGCGCGATGCTTCGGTAACCACATCCAGCGTCTCGGCATCGCGGACGGTTAGATAATCGACCGATGCAAACCCGGCCCGCAACAGCTGGTCAGTGCCCCAGTCGGCTTGTTCCATGGGCGCAGCCCCGCGCCCGACATTTTCCGCTACCTGGGAGATTGTACCGAACAGAGCCGCCGCGATCCCCCGTTCGCCCTCACTCAGGTAAGCGTTGCGTGACGACAGGGCCAGGCCACCGGCCTCGCGGACAATCGGCGCGGCTTCAATCCGCACCGGAATATCGAGATCACGGACCAGGCGTTTGATGACCAAAACCTGTTGGTAATCCTTTTCGCCGAACACCGCGATATCGGGTAGCGATTGCAACAACAACTTGGTTACCACCGTGGCGACGCCGGTGAAAAAACCAGGGCGGTGTTCGCCCTCCAAAATATCGCCCAGTCCCTCGATGTGGACCGTGGTCGTGAAGCCGGGGGGATAGACCTCATCAATGCCGGGCTGGAATAAAAGGTCGACGCCTTCGTCGGCCAGCCGGGCTGCGTCTCCGGCTTCGTCGCGGGGATACTTGTCCAGGTCTTCGTTCGGGGCGAACTGCTTTGGATTGACAAACAACGTGGCACAGGTGCGCATGCATTTGGCGCGAACGAGGCGCACCAGCGACAGATGCCCTTCGTGCAGCGCCCCCATCGTCGGCACCAAGCCCACCGTTTCACCGGCTTGGCGCCACGCCCGGATTTCGGCGCGAAGGTCTTCGATGGTATGGACGATTTTAATCATGGGGCGGCGGAGCAATGCGGGTCACTTTTTGTCCTTGGGCACGCCGAAGCAATGCTCCAACCCCGGAAAGCTGCGGGCGCGAACGTCGGCGGCATAGGCCTCGGCCGCGCGATTAATGTCTTCGCCCAATTCGGCATAGCGTTTGACGAAGGTCGGCGTGAAGTCGGAAAACAGCCCGAGCGCGTCGTCGGTCACCAGAATTTGTCCGTCGCAACCCGGCGAGGCGCCAATGCCGATAGTCGGCACGGCCACGGTTTCGGTGATCTCGCGGGCCAGGGCCTCGACCGTTCCCTCAATAACAATGGCGAACGCGCCGGCCTCGGTGACGGCCTGGCCGTCGGCCATAACCCTTTTCCAGCCCTCGTCGTCACGGCCTTGAATTTTGAACCCGCCCCGGTTTTCGGCTTTTTGCGGCAACAGACCGATATGGCCGAGAACGGCAATGCCCTGGTCCGTCAGGTGGCGGATGGTTTCCGCCATCTCGACCCCGCCTTCCAGCTTGACCGCCTGAACGCCGGTCTCATCGAGCACCCGGCGCGCCGAGGCATAGGCTTGCTGGGGAGAGTCCTCATAGGTGCCGTGGGGCAGATCGACAACCACACAGGCCCGCTCAGACCCCCGCATCACCGCCGCCCCATGATTGATCATGGCATCCAGGGTCACGCCCCGGGTCGTTTCCATGCCGTAAATGACCATCGCCAGACTGTCGCCGACCAGCAACAGGTCCATGTGCGGGTCCAGCCACTGGGCCATCGGCTTGGAATAGGCCGTCAGGCAGGCAAGGGGTACGCCGCCCTTGCGGGCCTGGATGTCGGAAACGGAAATCCGCCGGATTTCGCCTTTGGGATCGTTCACTAGCATCCTCCGAAAAATCACCGGCAGTCTATACAGATTGCGCCGGTTAATAAAAACGACAAAAAATGACAGAAGCCACGGGAAGGGGGCTGAAAGACCGGAACACGTGTTCTATACTCCCTGCCCAAACCACGCAAACTGATACGAGATAACACGTGACCGATACTGAAACCCAGCGCTTCATCGACAATTGTCTGCAAGACGCCTTTTTCCCTGAACTGCCCGGACATCAAAGCGGCAAGGTCCGGGAGTCTTACGATTTGCCAGACGGACGGCGGATCATGATCGCCACCGACCGGCAATCGGCCTTCGATCATGTTCTGACTGCGGTCCCTTATAAGGGTCAGGTGCTGAACCAGACGGCCATGTTCTGGTTCGACAAAATGCGGGATATCTGCCCCAGCCACATCATCGAAGCGCCCGACCCCAACGTAGTCATCGCCCGGCGGCTCGACATGCTGCCGGTGGAAATGGTGGTCCGCGATTATATGACCGGCTCCACGGAAACCAGCATCTGGCCGATGTATGAGCGCGGCGAGCGGATGCTGTGCGGACACCAATTCCCGGACGGCCTGGTCAAAAACCAGAAATTGCCCGGCACCATCCTGACGCCCACCACCAAAGCCGCCCAGGGCGAACACGATGCGCCGATTACGGCGGTGGAAATTGTCGAACAAGGCCTGCTCAGCCAAGATCAGTGGGACGAGTTGGCGGAACTCAGCATCAAAGTATTCGCGCGCGGGCGGGAAATTTCCGCCGACAACGGCCTGATCCTGGTCGATACTAAATATGAATTCGGATTGGACCCGGACGGGCGGATTACCCTGGCCGACGAAATCCACACCCCGGATTCGTCGCGATTCTGGATCCGGAAGTCTTACGACGCTCGGCTCAACGCCGGCCAGGAACCGGAAAGCCTGGACAAGGAATTTCTCAGGCTTTGGATCAGGGGGCAATGTGATCCCTACAACGACCCCATTCCCGATATCCCGACTGAGACCCTGATCGAATTTTCCGAAAAATACGTCAGGCTATTTGAGCAGGTCACCGGCCAGACGTTCGAAAAACCGGACCCAGCAATACCGATCCGCGAGCGCATCCGGGATTGCCTTAAAAAAACCGTTCCGGAATACTTTAAATCATGACCCTGCCTCGCAACGCCGTTATCGCCCTGCTCACCGGGGCGACATTATTACTGAGTGCGTGCCAGCACGACGGCACCGAGTTCCTGTTTTCAAGCCCGGTGACGCCTGGGTCGGCGGGCCCAGTGCGCGCGAACAAACATATGGTGGCCGTCGGACATCCACTGGCCGCCGAGGCCGGACGCGAAATGCTGCGAAAGGGCGGAGCCGCCATCGACGCCGCCATCGCCGCGGAAATGGTGCTGAATTTGGTTGAACCCCAATCGTCGGGCATCGGCGGCGGCGCGTTTCTGGTCCATTACGCCACTAAAACCGGCGCCATCGATACCTATGACGGGCGGGAGGTGGCGCCCAAATCGGCCAACCCCTACATGTTTCTCGACGGTTCCGGCAGCCCGCTGAAATGGGGCGACGCCTCTGTCGGCGGGCTCGGCGTCGGCGTTCCGGGATTGCTGCGAATGCTGGAACTAGCGCACAAGGAACACGGGCGGCTGCCATGGCGTGATCTTTTCCAGCCCGCCATCACACTGGCCAACACAGGATTTCCCATATCCAAACGGTTGGCCCGCCAGATTGCGTCGGCTGAGCACCTGTCCGAAGGCCCCGTTGCCGCGTCTTATTTCTTTGAGAACGATGGCAGCTCGAAAAAAGCCGGCACAAACCTGATAAACCGAGACCTCGCCGACACGCTCAACCGCGTCGCCAATGAGGGCGCGGACGCTTTTTATACCGGTGACATCGCCAGCGCTATCGCCGCCGCCGTAACCCGTTCTCCCATCCGGCCCACTGTGCTGACGGTTTCCGATATCGAATCCTACACCGCAAAAAAACGCCCGCCGGTGTGTCTGCCCTACCGGGTGTGGCTGATTTGCGGCATGGGTCCGCCGTCGTCGGGCGGGCTGACGACCTTGCAGATTTTGGGACTCTTGCGGGCATACGACTTGGCCAAAATCGACGTCGAATCCGATGATGGCGCCGTCCGGGCGCTGCATCTGTTGGGCGAAGCCAGCCGCCTCGCCTTTGCCGACCGCAACGTCTATATCGCCGACCCGGATTTTGTCCCCGTACCGTCATCGGGATTGCTCGACCCGGAGTACCTTTCGCTCCGTTCGCGCGAAATCAACCCGAAAAAAGCCCTCGGCAAGCGTCCACCCGGAATGCCCGGTCCCGCCGCTTCCAATCACCCCGCCATCCCGGACGATTTGGGCGGCATAAAGGGTCTGTCGACGACGCACCTCTCCATTATCGATTCTGAGGGCAACGCCGTTTCCATGACCGCGACCATTGAGCGGACATTCGGCTCGCGGCTGATGGTGCGCGGCTTCCTGCTCAACAACGAACTGACCGATTTTAATTTCCGGCCCAACGCCGGCGGTGGCCCCGTCGCCAACCGGGCCGAACCGAACAAGCGGCCCCGCTCGTCGATGTCGCCGATGCTGGTGTTCGACGGCGATGGCCGTGTCGTCATGGCCATCGGTTCGCCGGGCGGATCACGCATTATCGGTTATGTCGCCAAGACGTTGATCGCGGCGTTGGATTGGAAAATGAATATCCAAAAAGCCATAGACCTGCCCAATGTGGTCAACCGCAACGGGCCACTGGAAATCGAGAAAGGCTCGCGCTTCGAGGCGCTGATACCGGCGCTCGAAAAATTGGGGCATACAGTACGCCCGCTAACCGCCAGCAGCGGGCTGAACGGCATTATCGTCACCAAAGACGGCTTCGAAGGCGGCTCTGACAAACGCCGCGAAGGCGTCGCGCTGGGGGATTAGGGAGCGATTTCATTAAACCGGTTACTGCTACTTTTAAGAACGGAAATAGGATTATTACAACAAGCACCGCTCTTATTGGAACGGGTCATTCTTAACGTTGGGATGGCCCGCCGTCGACAGAAGTACCTTAGTTGGTGGATTGGTTCGCTCATCAACGTACAGAATCTCGGTTTTATCATTTGGGTGCCGAACGCGGACTTTTACCCCATTCGAACGATCATCAAGCAATTTCTTGCAAAGAAGGTCCGCGAGGAACTCATGCCCTTTAGCATGGGGCGAGAATTCGACATCTAGGCCCAAACCCATTGCAGGCCACAGCATCGAGGCCCTCTAGCTTGGAAACCTGGTGCCAAATTGAAATGACCGTGGGCTGTGCGCATGCTTTGTAAATGCTTAACCTTTTCAAAACTATGCGCAGCACCCAGGCAAATTGCGCTGTCACCGTTGTCTCGGATAACAAAAGAATTTCCGAGTAACAAAGGCTTATCGTCTTCATCGGTTGTTATTAAGGTCGCAAAGATTTTCTTTTCCTGAACCGAATGCTCGGACCATTAGCCCTGCACCCAAGACCGACCCCGTTCGTCGCCCGGGAGTGTAATCATCATGAAACTCGTTCTCTGTGATCTTCGATATCTGTGACTGTTGAATTAGGTCTAATTTTAACGTCGCCTCAATGAAAGATTTGTCCTTTTTTACTTCCCGGCGACAATAAACACCCGGCGGAACGGGAACAGGGTCTTGCCGTCGGGGCGTTTCGGATAGGCTTTCTGCACCAGCGCCGAATAGGCGGCGAAAAAGGCTTGCGCCTCGCCCTCTTCGAGCACATCGAGCAACGGTTTCAGGGCCGAGCCCTTGATCCATTCGGCGACCGCATTTTCGCCTTCCAGTGCCTGGGTGTAGGTGGTCTCCCAAATATCCAGCTGACTGGCGAGCGGCGACAGCGCATCGTAATACAGCGATAATTTTTCAACCGGGTCGGGACGCATCACCGGCTCTATTTTGTCCCGCCACGGTCCTGCCGCCGCACGGATCGACATATGCGATGGCTGCGCATGATTGCCGGGCATCTGCACCGCCAGCACGCCGCCGGGGTTGAGATGTTCGAACAGGCGCGGAAACAGCGCCGCATGATCGTCGAGCCAGTGCAGCGCCGCGTTGGAAAACAGAACATCGGCGGGGCGGGGCGGCGCCCAGGTGTTGAGGTCGGCCTTTGTCCAGTCCTGTTCAGGCATGTCTTTCGCCGCTTGCGCCAGCATGTCGCCCGAGCCGTCGATTCCGGTAATGCGTGCGCTGGGCCAGCGGTCGACCAACAGGCGGGTCGAATTTCCAGGGCCGCACCCTAAGTCGAAAATGGTTTCAGGGTTTTCAACATCGACGCGGGCCAGAAGGTCGATGGCCGGGCGCAGCCGGTGGCCACCGAATTTCAGGTACTGGCCGGGGTTCCAGGCGTGTCTCATGGGTTTATCCTTCTGCGTATGGCAATCGGATGCGGAACACCGCCCCGCCGAGACCGGTCTCATCCTCGGCCAACACCACGTCGCCGCCGTGCGCGCGGGCAATATCGCGAACGATCACCAGCCCCAGCCCGGTGCCGCCATCGCGGGACGTTCCGGCGAAGGGCTGAAAAAGGTTTTCTCTGGCTTTGAGCGCAAGACCGGGGCCGTCATCGCAAACATCAATGGATATCCATTGGGCGTCGGTCTCGGCGCTAATGCGCACCCACCCGGCGCCCGCCTCCAGCGCGTTTTGGCCCAGGTTGGTCAACACCCTGAACAGCATCTCGCGGTCGGCAGTCAATTCTATCCCGGCGTCGACGGTGTTTTCCCACTGGGTGGTTTCCCCACCCTTGCCATAGGACGCGACCGTGGTTCCGGCCTCTTGGACCAGCGCCGACAGTAAGAAACGTTCGGTTTGCGGTTGCAGCTTGGCGTCGCTGACGAAATTCAGGGTCTGGCTACACAGGTTTACCGCCCGATCGATGGCGTTCATCAGACGCGGCATCGTCACCTTGACTTCGGGGTCTTCCACTAGAGCCAGCCGATCCGACGCCAGCACCGCCGTCGCCAGTGTATTGCGCAGGTCGTGGTTGATTTTGGCCACCGCCGTGCCCAGCGCCGCCAGGCGCGTTTTCTGCTGCAGGGCGCCGCGCAGCTCGTCCTGCATCACCGCAAGTTCGCGTTGAGCGACGCCGATCTCGTCGGTGCGCATGCTGAGATCGATGATGTGCGTTTCGTCTTCGGGGGCCTCGCGGAACCGCGCCATGCTGTCGGTAATGGTGCGCATGGGCCGCACCATCAGCCAATGCAGGCTGAAATATACCAGGGTCGCGGTAAACAACGAGATGACAATGGACAGGTTAAAAATCCGCCGCGAATAATCCAGCATGGCGGCGCGCATAGTCTTCTCGTCGATCAGGACTTCGACCGTGACCTGGGTGTCCTTGGGCGACGGGCCGATAACGCGCAGCACCCGGTTCTTGTTCTGGACCAGGGTCTCGAAAGCATCGCGGATGAAGCCGACAAACGAATCAATATGCATATCAACCATGAGATCGACCTTGGGCGGCATGTCTTTAGACAACATCAACATGCGCCTGTCAGGACGGTTCAGGATGATGCCGTACGCGTCGGTGTGCTGTAGTAATGCCTCTTCCAAGGACTTGTTGACGTTTCCCTCCGGCATCCCTTCGACCGCCAGCATCGACAGATGTGCCCGGGCCAGGCTTTCTTCGAGGTAGACCTTGCGGAAGCGTGCGATGGAAGGCGTCCAGATCAAAAATTCCGCCAGCATGACGAAGAACATCGTCAACACCAGCAGCCTGAACGACAGGCCGCGCAGGAAAGGGGGGTGGTGCAATTGCGTGTCGGACATGGTGTGTACCCTATACCCGTTTTACCCGAAGCGGCGCAGGAAACCGACTATTTTCCGGGTCCGTTCGGAAAACAGTGACGGCGTATAGAAACTGCCAGCAGTTCGTTTAGAAACCTCGCCTAAGGTTGGATAGGGTGCGATCATCTGCGCCACGGCGCCGATTTTTATGTTTTGGCTCATCGCCAACACCCAGGTTTGAATCAGCTCTCCGGCGCGGGCGCCAGCGATACCGCACCCGAGAATTTTACCCTTAGGCGTCACCACTACCTTGACCATGCCATCGGTGGCCGCTTCGGCCTGGGCGCGGTCGTTTTCATGATAGGGCCAGCGCAGGACACGAATATCGCCGTGTTCCTTTATGGCGTCGGCTTCGGTAAGGCCGACCTGGGCCAGTTCCGGCGACGTAAAGGTGACCCAAGGCACAAACCGATGATCGGCCTTGGCCGGCCACCGGAACAGGGCATTCTTGATGACCACGCCCGCGTGATACCCGGCGACGTGGGTGAATTGCAGGCCGCCGGCGACATCGCCGATGGCAAATACGTGTTTGTTTGTGGTGCGCAGCCGCGCATCGACCTCAATTCCCTTGGGCGATGCACTGATGTTCGCGGCCTCCAGCCTCATCCCATCGACATTGGCGCGCCGCCCCGTGGCGACAAGAAGGTGAGAACCTTCAATGGTCCGCGTCTGTCCGCCGTCGCCGCCGCCCAGGGAGACCGTGACCCCGGCGCTGCTTTTTTCTACGCCGGTAATAGCCGCACCCTCGATAATATCGATGCCGTCCTCGTCAAGTTGCCTTCGAACCACCGCAACCAGTTCAGGGTCGTCCTTGGGCATGATCGAAAACATTTCCAGCACCGTCACCCGCGCTCCCAGATGGCGGTGCGCCTGGGCCATTTCGATTCCAATGGGGCCGCCGCCGATAACGATCAGGTGGTCCGGCAGTTCAGGCCCCTGAAAAATCGTCTCGTTGGTGTGGTAGTCGACTCCGTCCAGTCCAGGGATCGGCGGCACGAACGGGCGCGACCCGGTGGCGATGACAAAACGCCGGGCGGTAATGCGCGTGGTAGCAGCTTCTCCCCCAACTTCAACTTCACGTCGCCCGATGAACCGCCCAACGCCCCGGACCACGGTTACGCCCATGCCTTCGAATCGCTCAACGGAATCGTTCGGCTCGATGGCTGCGATGACGCTATGAATATGGCCGTATACGCCCTTGGCATCGATGGTTGGGCCAACTGCGCCGACGCCGAAACGCCCGGCGCGGCGGACGGCTTCGGCCGCATGCCCCGCCGCCAACATGGCTTTTGACGGCACGCAGCCGAAATTGAGACAATCGCCGCCCATTTTGCCGCTTTCAATCAGGGCCACCGAAGCCCCCATTTGCGACGCGCCGGCGGCCACCGACAGTCCGCCCGCGCCCGCGCCAATGACGCAAATATCGACACTCAGGGTATTCGTCTTATTCGCCATGCGGCGTGCCTTTGTTTTTTGTCATTTTCTTGTAGATGACGGGAACCAGCGACAACACTGCCAAGGCCAGCAGGGGACCAAGAATTTCCGGCTGAAAGACGGTGTTCAAATCCGGCATATCGCCGCGATCAATAACGGCCCCCAATCCATTGCCGATGCTGCAAAAAACAGCGGTGCCGGGAATAATTCCAAAAAAGGTGCCGATCACGAAAGTCCGGGCCGGAACCCCCAACAGCGCCGGCACCAGATTGACCAGCCAAAACGGAAACAACGGCACGAGCCGCAACACCAACAGGTACGACAGCGCGTTTTCCTGGAAACCGGCCTCCATTTTGCGGCCAGCACTTCCCGTTTTGTCGTGAAAGAAATCGGCCAGCGCATACCGTGCGATGAGGAAAATCCCCAACGCCCCCAGCGTTGCCGCGAAAACGACCATAATCGTCCCCGCCCAGGTTCCCATTAGAAACCCCGCCGCCAGTGAAAGCCACACCGCCCCCGGCACCGACAAGGCCACGGCCAGCGCATAAAGCGCAACGAAACTGGCGGTCGACAGTATTCGGTTTTGTTGGTACCAGTCGAGCGCATCCGTGCGGTGGTTTTTCAGCATTTCGAAGCTGAGAAAATCATCGAGGTCGAAGATAAACACGCCGGCCAGCGCCAGACCCACCAAAACCAAAGGCGCAAGCCGTTTCCAGAGGGCTTTGTTCGCCTGTTCGGCGGGAGCTTCGTTTACGGCTTCAGTCATCGGGGCGGCGTTCCAGGTCAATTTCGATCAACTATTCCCAGACAAGGCCGGGAACAGTCGATTATAGGCCATTAAAGTGATACTACCCGCGTTGAGCAACCCGAACATGGCGACAATCGTCCCTCAAGCAGTAAACATACCGTGACCGTCTTTTGCAGACCACCGGCAAGACCCCTTGCGGGTGTGGCCCGGGGCCTTTGAAAGTCCCGTATTTGCGACCCCGACCGAGCCGTCACCGGCGTTGACTTCGCTTTGGCAACACCGTATACACCGGGCTCGTTATTACTCGGAGGCGACCGTGAAACGCACTTTTCAACCTAGTAAAATTGTCCGCAAACACAGGCATGGATTCCGCCATCGCATGGCAACCGTGGGTGGCCGCAGAATTCTTGCCAACCGCCGCGCCAAGGGGCGGAAACGTCTTTCTGCGTGATGTTGTGGCCGATTGCGGTTCTCCAACCCGTCCGCGACTTTCCATATCGAGCCCGCTGCCGTGTTGCGATTAAAGCAACGCAGCGAGTTTCTGCGCGTTGCCGCCGCCAAAAATAAGTGGGCCGCGCCCGGGCTGATCGTCCAGGCCCTGTGCACTGAGGGCAGCGAGACGAATGGAGATTCCGAGTTTCGCATCGGCTATACCGTCAGCCGCAAGGTCGGCGGTGCGGTTGACCGAAACCGGGCCCGCAGGCGGCTAAGAGCAGCGGCCCAGAAAGTTATGCCTGGACATGCGCGCCCTGGACATGATTTCGTCCTGATCGGCCGCCGGGCGACATTAAAAAGGGCGTTTCCGGCCCTAATCGAAGACCTGGAAACGGCATTGCAAAAACTTGATGCCTATAACGAATAAATGCTGGAAACAGGGCAGCTTGGTGTGGACATGGGGCTAAGAACGATTCTCGGCAAATCTATGCAAGGCGCCATTCGCGCCTATCAGCTGCTGATTATCCCGGTGCTGCCGGCGGGCGGCTGCCGGTTTCATCCGACCTGTTCGCATTACGCTTTTGCCGCCATTGGCCTGCATGGGCCCATCACGGGCGGTTGGCTGGCCTTAAAGCGAATCTTGCGCTGTCATCCTTGGGGCGAGGCGGGCATCGATCTGGTGCCTGGCATGGATGCAGACACCAGTGATACACACCCTAAAACAACGGCAACAAGCGCGGGCTGAACATATGATCGACAATCGCAACATGATCCTGGCGGTGGTGCTGTCCATCGCCATTCTGGTCGGCTTCGAGATGTTCTTCTCGAAAACCCGCACAGCACCGCCCCCGGACAATCAGGCCCAGTCGCAACAAACGCCTGGACAATCGCCGGTGACGGCCCCCAAGACCGCGCCAGGTACATCCGGCGCACAAACGCCGCAGGCGACGCCAACCCCGGGGTCCATCGTGCCCACCGTCCCCGGCCTGCCGACCGTCAGCCTCGGCGTTTCACGCCAGAAAATTCTCGAATTGAGCCCCCGCGTCAGAATCAGCACACCCCGCCTGCACGGCTCCATCTCTTTGCTGGGCGGACGCCTCGACGACCTGACACTGGCCGATTACCGCGAAACCCTGGAGGCCGACAGTAAAGAAATCGTTATGCTGACGCCTAAGGGTGACAAGAATGCCTATTTCGCCGAATTCGGCTGGGTCGCCGTCGGCGGCCAGGCTACGCCCGGCCCGGATACTCTTTGGCAGGCCAACGCCAAAACGCTGGGCCTGGACGCCCCGGTAACCCTGACATGGGACAACGGTCAGGGCCTGAAATTCCTCCGTACCTTTTCGGTCGACAAAAATTTCATGTTCACCATTTACCAGCAAGTCGTAAACACCGGCGCAAAGGCGGCGACGTTGCATCCTTACGGATTAATCTCCCGGCGCACGACCCCCGAAGTCAGCGGCTTTTACATCATCCATGAGGGCCTGATCGGCGTCACCAACAGCACGCTAAAGGAAATCAAATACGAAGATATCAAGGAAGATGGAGAGATCAAAGAATCGTCCAAGGGCGGCTGGCTCGGCATTACCGACAAGTACTGGCTGACATCCCTGGTGCCGGACCAGAAGGCCCAGGTAAACGCACGCTTTTTCTACCACAAGGAATCCGGCGACGACCTGTATCAGGTCGATTACCTGTCCGCCGCCGTCACTGTAGCCCCAGGCGCATCAACGGCCAGCGAAAACCGGCTGTTCGCGGGGGCCAAGGAAGTGTCGGTTATGGACGCTTATAACGAAAATTTAGGCATTGACCGGTTCGACCTGACCATTGATTTCGGCTGGTTCTATTTCCTGACCAAGCCGATTTTCTATGCCCTTCTCTATATCAACAACGTGGTTCAGAACTTCGGCATTTCGATCATTCTTCTGACGATATTTATTAAGCTGGCGTTCTTCCCGCTCGCCAACAAGTCCTATACATCGATGAGCCGGATGAAAAAATTGGCGCCGCAGATGACGACCCTGCGCGAGCGTTTCGCCGACGACAAACAGCGGCTGAACCAGGAAATGATGGAGTTGTACAAGCGTGAAAAGGTCAACCCGGCGTCCGGGTGCCTGCCCATATTGATTCAGATTCCGGTATTTTTTGCGCTGTACAAGGTTTTGTTCGTCAACATTGAAATGCGCCAGGCGCCGTTTTTCGGCTGGATCAAAGACCTCTCAGTGGCCGACCCGACCACCGTGTTCAATCTGTTCGGATTGATTCCGTGGACGCCGCCGGAGGTCCTGATGATTGGTGTCTGGCCGCTGATCATGGGTATAACCATGTTCCTGCAACAGAAACTCAATCCGCAACCGACCGACCCCATGCAGGCCAAAATCTTCCTGTTCCTGCCGCTCATGTTTACCGTCATGCTGGCGCGGTTCCCGGCCGGTCTGGTGATTTACTGGGCTGTCAACAATACCCTGTCCATGAGCCAGCAATGGTTGATCATGAAACGCATGGGAATTTCCGGAAAAGACGCGCTGAAATAAATTCCAGGCAATGAGGAGGCTCGCATGCCTTCAAGCTCACCCGAGACCATAACACCCGGCAATGACACCAGCCTTGATGAGGCCGCACTGGAGAACGGGCGCCTGTTGTTTGCCCAAGCCTGCGATTTCGTTATCAGCGCAACCAACATGGACCAGGTGCCGGAATCGGACCTTCCGGAAATCGCCTTCGCGGGACGTTCCAACGTCGGCAAATCGAGCCTGATCAACGCCCTGACCGGGCGCAATACGCTGGCGCGCACATCCAACACACCGGGGCGCACACGGCTTTTAAACTTCTTCAACTTACACAACCGGCTGATGCTGACCGACCTGCCCGGCTACGGTTTCGCCCGTGCGCCGAAAACGGAAATCGCCGAGTGGACGGCACTGATCGAAGATTATCTGCGCGGCCGGGCCATACTCAGGCGCGTCTGCCTGCTGATCGACGCCCGCCACGGACCGAAGGAAGGCGACCGCAAGGCGATGGACCTGCTGGATCAGTCGGCCGTGCCCTATCAAATCGTGCTGACGAAGTGCGACAAGGTCAAGCAAGCCCCGCTACAGGCTCGCATCAATGCCATGCTCGGTGAATTGACCAAACACACGGCGGCGCACCCTGAGATCATCACCACCTCTTCGCGCAAAGGCGACGGCATTGCGCAATTGCGTGCCGCGCTGGCGATGCTGGCAGCAGCGGAAAATCTAGGCTAGGTTCCACCCGTTATGAGCAAAAAAACCGATACCCCAAAACCCACCGACCATGACTGGTTGGGCCAGGCCACGGTGTTATCCCAGGCGATGCCGTATATGCAGCGCTATGCTGGCGAAACCTTTGTCATCAAATACGGTGGCCATGCCATGGGCGATGCCGGTTTGGCCGACCTGTTCGCCCGCGATATCGTGTTGCTGCGCCAGATCGGCATTAATCCGATCATCGTGCACGGCGGCGGCCCGCAGATCGGCGAAATGCTGGAACGCCTCAAGATCAAAAGTGAATTCATCGACGGGCTCCGGGTAACCGATCAGGAAACCGTCAACGTCGTCGAAATGGTGTTGTCCGGGTCGATCAACAAACAGATCGTATCGTCCATCAACGCCGTCGGCGGCTTCGCCATCGGGCTGTCGGGCAAGGACGGAAACCTGATCAAGTGTGACAAGGCGACGAAAACAACGCGCGATCCGGATTCCAATATCGAAAAAGTTCTCGACCTGGGCCTGGTTGGTGAGCCGAAAGTTATCAACCCTCATATTTTGGCGTTGTTTGATGAATCGGATATTACCCCGGTCATTGCCCCCATCGGCGTCGGGCCGGACGGAGAGACCCTGAATATCAACGCCGACACCGTGGCCGGCGCCATCGCCAATGCGGTTGGCGCCAAACGATTGTTGATGTTGACCGATGTTGCCGGCGTTTTGGACAAAAGCGGCGAACTGATCGCCGAGATGACGGTCACCGAAGCCAGAGGCCTGATCACAGACGGCACCATTTCCGGCGGCATGATTCCCAAGATCGAAACCTGCCTGTCCGCCGTCGAAGGTGACGTCGAGGGCGCCGTCATTATTGACGGCCGGGTCGAACATGCGCTTTTGATCGAACTGTTCACCGAAGGCGGCGTCGGAACCTTGATTAAACCCGACTGATCGGGAAAGTCTTACCGGCTCCCGTTTCCTGATCGTTCAACCGAGATCCTTAATAAAGTCCAGTTGCCATTCCATGGCGCTTTCGTCGAGCGGGTATCTCCCGCCGTCGGCCCGCAACATTTCCGATGGCGTAATCAAGGCAAGGTCTTTTTGCAGGATTTCGCTAAGTTTTGCGCTCAGTCCGGATTTCCAGGAAATTGCCACCATGCCTTTGGCGCTACGGTTTAAAATCGCCGAGCGGACGGACCCCACTTTCAGGCCGGCCATGGCCGCCAAGGCGGCAATGGTCATTTCCCGATCCCCGCTTTTGACCATGTCGGCGATCACCGCTTCGCTTAAGGCTCCCTCGGCGTGTAATTGGCCGATCTTTTCCAAGGCTTCGCCGGCGGAGGTTTTTTCCATGCCCGCCACTTCCGGGGATTCATCCTCGAGCCGCTTGTTGACGAGGTCTCGGACCTCCTGCATGACCTCCGGTTCCAAATCATGGCGTTCCTGGAGCGCTTTGAGTAAAATGTGGGCGACGAACCGCGCCAGCTTGGCCGCGGCCCGACCAGGCAAGCTGGGCCGATGCACCAATGGCTCGTGCCAGGGGTCTATATCCGCCGCCCGGTCAATGATACGGTCCAGCATTTCTTCGCGGATCTGGGCGCTCGGATTGTTAAGTAAAAGCGCCACCGCTTCCTCGTCATAGGTCGCGGCAATGACGTCGGCCAGCGTCGCCGGAACTTCGTTGCGCTGGGCAACAGCGGAAAGGATTCCCGTCGTTGAATTGTTTTGGATGATTTCGAGCAAGTCGTCTATGGTCAGAACCGGTGAATATTGCAGTACCGGCCCGGCCACCACCAGTTCCACATCGGACGCCAGTCGGCGGATGACGTCGGGCGGCGCATCAGCGACATCTTTCAGGGCTTCGGACAATATCTGTCGGACACGGGTCACTTGGTCGCGCGCCAGAACGTCGAGGGCTTCATAAGCCATGCGGCGCATCGTATCTTGTTCGTCGGCGCTTAGGCCCGGCGCCAACAGGGCGATTTTTTCCGCCAGATCGCCACGCACGTCTTGATCAACGTCTTTGGCCAGCACCAAGTCGGCCTGAACCGGCGTTGCCTTGTTGGAGGCTATCCGGCGGCGCACTTCCCGAGACGGGTCTTCGGTCAGGAAATACAGGATTTCGGGTTCGATATCCGCGCGCGACGCCAATTCCAGGCGCACTTCTTCAACTTTGTCCTGGGCCATTTCCTTGGCCTGGTGATAGGACAGGGATTCGGCCTTTGTATCTCCCTGAAACAGACGCTTGAAAAGGCTTTTCACCGGCCTCTTACCCAGTTCCCTTGGCAGCCAGGTCGGTAAAAAAGTCGATCTGGAATTGCAGGTCATCTGCGCTTAAACGATAGTTGTCGCCGTCCTCCATAAGAACGTCTGAAGGGGCGATCCTGCCCATGCGCTGTTGTATTTGTGTCGACATTTTGGCCGGCAAGTCCGCCTTCCACGAAACCGCGCAAATTCCCCTGGCGCTTTTTTCCAGAAAAACGCGCTTGACCAGGATCTCGTCCAATTCCGCCCGAACAATCAGGGCGGCCAGAACGAAACTGAAATCCCCCGCATTGAGGGCCTTGCCGATAACCTTGCCGTCCAGTTTTCTGGCCTGATACAGCCTGCCCACCATGTCGATGGGCGCTTCCATGTTGAGAAAATCCTGTCCGCCGCCATCGGTGCCCACCGCCTTGGCCGCGTCGTCGCTGCCGATACGTTCGCGCACCGCGACCTTGACCGCATCCAAGGTCTCGGCGTCAAGATCGGCGCGTTCATGGAGAACCCCCAGCAGGTTGTCAGCGAGGAAATTGGCCAGTCGAATTTCCGCGCCACTGGGCAGCTTCGGCCGCCCCACCAGGGGGGCGTGCCACAAATCAATTTCTGGCGCGCGTTCGATCAGGTCGTCCAGGGTGGCTTCGCGGATTTGCGCCGAGTCGTTGCTCAACAGTTCGGCAATGGCGTTGATGTCATTGGTGCCGACGATGGCTTCGGAAACGACCTCGGCCACGCCGACGCGTCTGGAAATGGCATTCACACCTCCCTTAGCCGGCCCTTTTTCAATGATCTGAACCAAGTCATCGTCGCTCAGTACCGGCGAAAATTCGAGCACTGGCCCGGAAACCTCTATCTCGGTGTCCATGGCCAAGATCTTGATAACGTCAGCGGGCGCGTCGGCGATGTCCTTCAGCGCGTCGGACAAAATACCCCGAACCTTGGCGATCTGGTCCCGGGCCAATACCTCCAGTGCTTCATGGGTAGTGCGCCGGGCCTTGTCCTGTTCATCGGCGCTTAACTCAGGCATCAGGCGGGCGATTTTGTCGGCCAGGTCGCCGCGCACGCCGACGTCATCGTCTTTCGCCAACAACACGTCCGTCTGAGGCGGCGCCGACAAATTGTTGGCCACCGCCTGGCGCACGGTGGCGTCCGTGTCTTCGGCGAGAAAATACAAAATTTCCGGTTTCATATCCTTGCGCTGGGCCAAAATCCGGCGCACCTCGGGATCATCGTCCCGAGCCAGTCTCTTAGCGATTTCATAAGAAATTGCTTCGTTGTGGAGCTCTTCTTTGTTCACAGTTTCGGCTTCTCTATCGTTCTGACGCCTTCACCCGGATCGGCTATTACGGGTGGGGCGGCCATAAAGTAACCACCCTTGCCAGCGTTCTTTGCTTCATACATGGCCTTGTCGGCGCGCACCACTATGTCTTCCAGCGCTTCATTTTCATCGGGGTCGTAAATTGCCACACCGACCGAAATACCGAGCGGATGGTCGTCATCGCCTGAGAACTCTCGCAAACTGTGCGATGCCTCGATCAGCCGGGCGGCACGTGTTTCCGTGACTTTGGGCGAAATTCCGTCCAGCCACATGGCAAATTCATCGCCACCCAACCGGGCGATCACATCGCCGGGCCGGGACATTTCCATCAACAAATCGCGCAGCGACAAAATGGCGTCATCACCGGCCTGATGTCCATGTACGTCATTGACCCGCTTGAAATTGTCCATATCGACGAAAAACAACGCCGCCGTCTCCCGGCTGCGCTGAAGGCGGGAAATTCGCCTGGGCAGGTCTTCTTCGTAAAATGCCCGCCGGTTCAACAGGCCGGTCATGCTGTCGGTTCGCGACAGGGCCAGAATACGTTCATGATTGCTGATCTGTTCGTTGGCGATCCCCAACTGGTTAGCGACATCGCTGATCAACAACAGGTGGTCGTCGTCCCATTCTTCGTCATCGACCGGCTTCCAGATGGAAATGGCGCCGTTGATCCGCTGGCGATAATTCGTCGCCGTCGCCAGGACCCGCCATTTGCCGATCTGCATTTCCGCCAGTTTGTCCCCGGAATCTAGCGCCGCCAGTTTGTTGTCCAGGCCTCCCAGTCCTTCAACGTTGCCGTGCTCAGCCGCGATGCGGAAGGGTTCTTCCTGGCCTCTGCGGTAAATCCGGCACCCGGTCACGCCCAGCGCGCGGGCGGTAGCCGCCGCCGCCGCGCTCAACATGTTATGGGGCTCCAACTCGTCGCGAATGGTGCTGACGATATAGTTGAGATGCTGTTCCCGGCGCCGGGCCCGGGCCAGGGCGGACTCGTTCTCGCGTTCTTCGGTCACGTTGCGGCACACGCCACGCGAACCTTTCCATTGTTCCTCGCCGTCTTCCTCGGCTATCAGGGGAACGCACGACAGGACTACACACGCGGTTGAGCCGTCCTTGTTACGCATCCAAATCTCGATATCATCCAAAGCCTTGGAGCTGGCAAACGGCAGCGGCGAGAATTCCTCCGGCAAAAGGACAAATTCCTCGGCCTTTTTGCCGATCAGTTCTTCTACCTGATAGCCCAGCGCACCCTTCGGCGAGACGAAAATAAATTCGCCCCCGGTCCCGGTTTCCCAGGAAAAGTCACTGGAAACCTCGACCAGGTCCTTATACCGTTGACGGGATTCGACGAGCGCCGTGCGAAGATTGCGTTCCATCGTCATATCACGGGCCATGACCAGAACCTCGCCGTCATTACTTAGGCCGGGAATGACGGAAATTTCCAGAACGATTTCGCCCTTGGCGCTGTTTAACGACACCGAACCGGCGGCGACGCAGCCCTGGGCGCGGGCATGATCGATCATTTCCCTGATTTCGGGCGCGGCCTCATGCTGGATCAAGGCTTCCAGACCGGCGCCCTTGGCATTGGAGCAAGACACTTTACCTTCCCCATTGACCAGCAGGGCTGCACCGGGATACCCGGCCAGCAAGACCTCTTGCGGAGAGGGCTCGCCGGACACATTGTTTTTGTCCAGATTTTCAAGCGACCCTAAAGGCTGGTCTGTAGGCATAAAATAAAGTATCCCAGAAATTCAAACCCCAGGGCGGACAATCCGCTAGGGCAATATATATAATCGTGTGATTTTATGGGATAAAAAACTGTCCCGCCACCCCATAGGTCTGCATAAACCAATATTCTTAATAGAAGGTTTTACATATTAAACGCATGAAACAAAACCAGACGCTCAAAGACCGGCTGAACCGTGCCGAATGCTGGGTTTTTGACCTGGACAACACCCTGTATCCGGCTTCGTCGGACCTGTTCCCTCAGATCGACCGGAAAATGACAGCCTACATCGCCGATTTTCTCGACGTCGACCCCGTGCACGCAGGCAAAATTCGAAAAATTTATTACCGCGACCACGGCACAACAATGTCTGGCATGATGGCCCTGCATGACATGGACCCGGCGGACTTTCTCGATTACGTGCATGATATCGACTTGAGCGCGATCGAGCCTGATCCGGACTTGAGCCAGGCGCTATCCAGGCTACCGGGCCGGAAAATCATTTATACCAACGGCACCACCGATCACGCCGAGCGGGTTCTCGACCGGGTCTCCATCCGCCACCATTTCGAGGCCATTTTCGATATCATCAGTGCTGATTACATCCCCAAGCCGAGGTCTGACCCCTACGACGTTCTGGTCGACCGCTACCAGTTGACACCGGTAAATACGGTGATGGTCGAAGATTTGATCCGCAACCTGAAACCAGCCGCCGCCTTGGGCATGACCACGGTCTGGGTGCGATCGGACAGCGAACTTAACCACGAAGACCGCGCGGACAGCCATATTCATCATGTGGTTGACGATTTGGCCCATTGGCTGGGGGCCTTGACGTCGGAATAGGCGTCCGTATTGACACCTTGGCCGGTGTGCCGCATTTTCTGACGCCGTAGCCTAAGAAATTACCGGAGCACCCATGACCACCGCTGATCTGCAAACCACCATCGACGACGCCTGGGACACCCGCGACACGATCACCACCGCCACCTCCGGTGCGGTCGCCGACGCCGTTACCGAAACCCTGGCCCTGCTGGATTCAGGCGCGGCCCGCGTCGCCGAAAAAATCGCCGACGGCTGGCAGGTTAACCAGTGGCTGAAAAAGGCGGTATTACTGTCGTTTCGGCTGAACGACATGGCGCCCATCAGCGGCGGACCCGACGGTGCCCAGTGGTTCGACAAGGTCGCGTCCAAGTTCCAGGGTTGGGACGACGCCCGCTTCCGCACCGCCGGCTTCCGTGCCGTGCCCAACTGCATCGTGCGCCATTCCGCCTATATCGCGCCCGGCGTCGTACTAATGCCCAGCTTCGTCAACCTGGGTGCCTACGTCGACAGCGGCACCATGGTCGATACCTGGGCGACGGTCGGCAGTTGCGCACAAATCGGCAAGGATTGCCACATTTCCGGCGGTGCCGGAATCGGCGGCGTGTTGGAACCGTTGCAGGCCGGACCGGTGATCATCGAAGACAACTGTTTCATCGGCGCGCGCTCCGAAGTCGCCGAGGGCGTCATTGTCGAGCAAGGTTCGGTCCTCTCAATGGGCGTTTACATCGGCAATTCGACCAAGATCATCGACCGCGCCACTGGTGAGGTGCATTTCGGGCGAGTGCCTGCCTATTCGGTTGTCGTGCCGGGCTCTGTCCCAGGCAAAGATCTGCCCGACGGCACCCCCGGCCCAGGACTGTACTGTGCCGTCATCGTCAAGCGGGTGGACGAAAAGACCCGTTCCAAGACATCTATCAACGACTTGCTCCGCGATTGAGCCGGGCGGAACAGTCTCTAATGGATCCAATTGATCTCAGCCAGGCCCTGATCCGGTGCCCCAGCGTGACGCCGACGGATGCCGGTGCGATGGATGTTCTGACCATCGCGCTGGAAGGCCTTGGCTTCACCTGTCACCGGCTGCCCTTTGCCTCTGATGAATCGCCAGAGGTGCAAAACCTGTATGCGCGCATCGGCGAGGCGGGACCTAATTTCTGTTTTGCCGGTCACACCGACGTGGTGCCGGTGGGCGACTCGAGCGAATGGGCCACAGACCCCTTCGGCGCCGAGATTCATGACAATCGACTGTTTGGCCGCGGCGCGTCCGACATGAAACCCGCCATCGCCGCTTTTGTTGCTGCGACCGCCCGGTTTCTTGAGGCCCGCGGCGGAAATTTTCCCGGTTCCGTCAGTCTGCTAATCACCGGCGATGAAGAAGGCGATGCCGTCAACGGTACGGTTAAAGTGCTCGACTGGCTGAAAAACGAGGGCGAGGTTCTGGATGCCTGCCTGGTGGGAGAGCCGACCAACCCCGAGACGCTGGGCGAAATGGTCAAAATCGGCCGTCGCGGATCCTTGTCGGCGACCATCACCGTCAAAGGCACCAGCGGGCACGCCGCGTATCCACATCTCGCCGACAATCCCATTCACCGCCTGATGGCGATGTTGTCCTCTATTCTGGATACGCCGCTCGACGACGGCACGGCGCATTTTCCACCCTCCACCCCGGTCGTCACCACCTTCGACGTCGGCAACCCAGTGACCAACGTCATCCCGGCAATCGCCACGGCGCGGCTCAATATCCGGTTTAATGATCTGCATACCGGCGACAGTTTGGAAGCCCTGTTGCGCCAACGGTTCAATGAAATCGGCGGCGAGTATGAGATGGCCGTACGGGTATCCGGCGAGGCCTTCCTGACGCCGCATGGCCATTTGAGCGACGTCGTCGCCAAGGCCGTGCAATCGGTCACCGGACGGGGGCCGGAATTCAGCACCACCGGCGGCACATCGGATGCGCGCTTCATCAAGGATCATTGCCCGGTCTGTGAATTCGGATTGACCAACGCAACCGCTCACAAGGCCAATGAGAACGCCCGCCTCGAAGATATCCGACTGTTGGCGGATATTTATTTAGCCGTGCTAGATGGCTTCTTCGACGGCGCGGATTGACTCTTCGCCATGCCCTCGGCACGCGATATCCTTGCCGCCCTGTACGGCGCCTATCGTCTGGCCCGCTTCGACGTTTCCGGACATAATTATTTTGACACCTCCACAACCGGATTCTGGCGCTCGTTTTTCGCCGCCGTTCTAATTGCGCCGTTTTATTTTCTGATCCTGCATTTTCGGTATGCGGAATTCGCCGACACTTCTTTTTTCCGCTTTGTCGCACTGGAAACCATTGCCTACATCATCGCCTGGGTTGCCTTCCCCCTGTTCATGTCCAGTCTGGTCCGGGAAATTGACCGCACTGAAAACTACGTCCCCTTCATCGTCGCCTACAACTGGTCGTCGGTGTGGCAAAACGCGCTCTTTCTGCCCATCGAACTTTTCGCCATAACGGGGGTTTTGCCATCGGCCGCAGCCAGCCTGCTGGGGCTTTTCGCCCTGGCCGCGATCATTGCCTATGTCTGGTTTGTCACCCGAACCGCGTTGGGCGTGTCGGGTCCGATGGCGGCGGCAATCGTCGGCATCGATTTTTTAATCAGCATCCTGATTCACACCGTTTCCGTCAAGGTGCTGTAGGTCAGGGCCAAAGCCAGCCGATGCCTATTGCCGCCAGCAGCACCGGCGACGTTAAAAGCCCAGCCACTGTCAGCAGCAAGCCGATGAAGGCCCACGACATCTGGCCAAAAAAGAGGGCCATCAGCGAACAGATAAAGGCCAACGGTACAAAAATATAGCCAATGGAGAAAATTCCCAGCAGGCCGAAAGCGACGGCGGCCGCGCCCATAATGGGGATGCCGCCCGGCGTGCGGATGACGCCCTGGTCCTCTGAACCGGAATTCGGTTTTTCCATTCCCTCAACATCCTCAGGCCCCGGACCAGAGTCTTTTTGCTCCGAGGATTTAGAATTCAAGCTGAGGGACATTTTTTTCATGATCGACCTGACTATAAATCCCCGGCACTTATGAGACAACGAGCAGTCGCCTCCGTTAATAAATGACTTCGACCAGATACAGGCCATCCGGCGGTGCCGTCGGGCCGCCGGCGGCGCGTTTCTTTGCCTCCAGGGCTGTGCGAACATCAGCCTCCGTCCACCGCCCTTCGCCGACAAGTTTCAAGGTGCCGACGATATTTCGCATCTGATGATGCAGGAACGATCTGGCCCGGGCCCTGACCTCGACCACCTCACCACACCGGGTGACGGTCAATTCATCGAGCGTCTTGATGGGTGAATTGGCCTGACACCTGGTGGCGCGAAAGGTGGTGAAGTCGTGATTCCCGATTAACACCTTGGCCGCCTCATTCATGGCGACGTCGTCCAGCGGCACCGGCACCCACCAACTATTGCCACGGCCCACGCTCAGAGGGCCGCGGCGATTGGTGATCTTGTAAATATACGCACGCTCTTTCGCCGAAATACGGGCATCGAAGCCATTATTCACGGCTTCGGCGCTAAGAATAGATATTCGCATAGACCTGAGGTAGAAGTTCAGGGCGTTGGCGACCGTATTGGCATTGGTGTCGCGTTCCAGGTCGAAGTGGGCGACCTGGCCCAAGGCATGAACGCCGGAATCGGTGCGCCCAGCCCCGAACAGGATCACGGTTTCGCCGGAAAACTCAGTGATCGCCTTTTCAATCGCCTGTTGCACACTGAACCCGTTGTCCTGGCGCTGCCAGCCGACAAAATCGGTGCCGTCATATTCGATGATAATTTTATATCGAACCATGGCTGTTTTTTAGACCGCGACCGTCCGCTAGGCGAGAGATTATGTCCCCAACATGTCAAAATTGAGAAAAATATTAACGAAGGCCTCGTAAAATAATGACATATATTGGTACAAACAGACATAGATCGGGCATATCCCTGATACAAATGAGCGCCAATATGGTATTTCTCATGTTGGGGCGAGCTCCACTCGGTGCTTTGCAACCGAAAAATTTTCCAACCTTTATTAATGGATGAGCAGGATCGAAAACTTGAACACCACGGCGATATCGGATACGGACAGAGATTCCCTGCATATCCTCCCCATGTCGATTTTGCCGTTGGAAACACCGGCCTTAAACCGCGCCCGGTTGATCAAGAGTGTGCGCCTGGAAAGTGTCATCGAACTGTTCTCCGACAAGGATGCCGGCAGCGGCCAAATCGACATTGAGGATCTGCCCCAGGAATTCAGTTGGGACATGGCCAGTCCACCCTCCGATATGAGCATCATTCGCAAGGTCGGCAATCTGCCCAGTTATGATGTTTACAGCCTGCGTATCTCGCTTCGGGAAATGGACATTCCCATCAATGATCACGAATCCCTCAAGCTTTCGCCCGCCATGAGCAAGGAATTGACGTCTTACATGACGGATTTCACCCGCCCCCTGATTGCGCAGATTTATGGCGGCGAAGATGTGGCGATCGAAAGTTTTGACGACGTGATCAAGTTGTTCCGGTCACCGGACGTCGGCAAGGCGTTGGAAAAAATCCGCGTCATGGCCGACAAATTGAGCATCAAGCCCGAGGAAATCCCCAAGTTTATGGAAGATTACGGTGATATCTTCCTGTCGTTGTCCTATTACCGCCGCTGTTTGGACGCCATTGAGCCGACCATCACCGAATTTTTGGAGGCCATGGACTCGCTTCGCGGCAATTATCAGTTCAAGACCGACCAGAATTTAGGCAAGACAATGGAAGACATGGAATCCACCATCAACGAACTGATGGCGGCGATTACCGGACGGTTCGAAAATTTCGAACGCGGCACCAAACACATGTGGGATGAAATTTCCGCCGAACGCTTCCACAAGGTCGAACAACTTATCTCCAGCTATCACACCACTATCGGCGGGGTTTTGTGCTCGCTCAGCGTGAAGATGGAAGCCTGGGCGCGGCTGTTCCCCAACCCTTCCGCCGGTGGCCCCGGCAAACGCGCCGAATTCATCATGTCGGAAATGCGCCAAGGCATGGACAAGATCCAGAAAATCGAAGACTCCGCGCCCATGCTGTCTTCACTGAATTAAGCGTTTTTATCCTCTTCAATCGTCAATCCAGTTTTGTCCCTGCCGGTATTGGGAACCCCCTGACGAAGGTCCCTGCGTCCTGCGCGGATTTGCCGGCCCGGCACACCCGCAACAGACGCAGCACCCCTGCCCCGCAGGCGACGCCAAGCATATCGTCTATCGTGGTGCCCGGCGTACCCGCCTCGTCCGCCACCGCAGCCGCCAGCACCTTGATGCGTTCGCCGGAGAATTCGAACCACACCCCCGGCCACGGGTTGAGCGCGCGCACCTGGCGTTCCAGGTCCACCGCCGGACAATTCCAATCCAGCCGCCCTTCTGCACGGCTCAACTTGGCGGCATAGGTGACGCCGTCGCCCGGCTGTGGGCTCAGATGTAGCGTCCCCGCAGCCAGGCCCGCCAGGGCCTCAACCATCATCGCCGCACCCATTTCGGACAGGGCGTCGTGCAGGTCTGGCGCCGTAGTCTGATCGCCCAGTGGAATTTCCCGGCGCAGCGCAACGGGGCCGGTGTCCAGCCCGGTATCAATTTTCATGATACTGACGCCGGTTTTCGTATCCCCGGCCATGATCGCCCGCTGGATCGGCGCCGCCCCCCGCCAACGCGGCAACAGCGACGCATGTACGTTCCAACACCCCAACCGGGGCGCGTCAATCACGGCGGCGGGCAAAATCAACCCATAGGCGACGACGACAGCGGCATCGGCCTGCCACGCCTGAAATTCAGCCTGGTCCTTCGCCGATTTCAGGGTTTCCGGTGTCCTGACGGCAAGTCCCTGGGTCTCGGCGAAGGCCTGCACCGGTGAAAGTTTTTGTTTTTGCCCACGCCCGGCAGGCCGGGGCGGCTGGCTATAGACGCAGACGATTTCATGGCCGGCTTCGAGCAAGGCAGCCAGAACCGGCACCGAAAAGTCCGGGCTTCCCATAAAAACAAGACGCAAAGGACTCAAATCCCCCTCCAAAGCCGTTGTTCATTCCCAGGGCACAAAAACCGGTTTAAACCGCCTCCGCCTCCGCCTCGGCCTGCTTCTTCACCTTGATCAGCCTGCGAAGGATCATACCGCGCTTCAAGGAGGAAATATGGTCCACGAACAAGACCCCGTCGAGATGATCCATTTCGTGCTGGATGCAGGTCGCCAGCATCCCGTCGGCCTCGCGTTCACGGATTTCACCAGTCTCGTCGAGATATCGCACGCGAATGGAATCCGGCCGCACGACCTCGGCGTATTGTTCGGGCAGCGACAGGCAGCCTTCTTCGTGAATGCTGTTTTCGTCCGACGCCCAAATCAATTCCGGGTTGGCCATGCGAATGGGGTCCGGGTTTTCGTCCACGCCTGAGACGTCGACCACGAGCACGCGCCGGGGGTCGCCGACCTGGGTCGACGCCAGACCGATGCCCTGGGCCGAATGCATGGTTTCCAGCATATCGTCCATCAATTTGCGGACATCATCGTCAACGCCGTCTACCGGTTTGGCTGTGACCTTCAATCGCGGGTCCGGCGCTACGATGATTTCAAGTATAGCCATGATTTGGTCTTTTCCCATCCATTGGGCGGCTCCGTCAAGGGCGGTTTGCGGCTGGCGGACACCGCGCCTAAGAGGTAATCTTCGGCCATGGATTGGACGATTGCCATTATAGTCATGATTGTGTTGGCCTTAGCCGCGTTTTTGGCAGGTCGGCGCGGGGGTTCCGTTTCGACCGAAAAACTGGACCAGATTATTAATATCCAGGCCGAGCTTAAGGGCCACGTGCAACATTCCGAATCGAGCCTGAATGAGCGCCTCGAGGCGTTGTCTAAACGAGTCGGCGAAGGCCTGGTGCAACATACCGAGAAAACCGGCGAACAGCTCAAAGGTCTGCACGAGCGCTTGGCCGTCATCGATACGGCGCAGAAAAATATCACCGATTTGGGAAAAGAGATGGTCGGGCTGCAGGATATTCTGTCCAACAAACAGTTGCGGGGGAATTTCGGGGAATTTCAGATGGAGTCCCTGATCAAGGACGCCTTGCCGCCCTCTGCCTATGACTTCCAGGCGACCCTTTCCAACGGCAACCGCGTTGATTGCCTGATACGGCTGCCGTCCCCGCCGGGAATCATACCGATAGATTCTAAATTCCCCCTGGAGGCCTACCGCGCCATCCAGCAGGCGAAAAACGATACGGATAATAAAAATGCCAATCGGGATTTTTCCAGGGATGTGAACACCCATATCAAGCATATTGCCGACCGATATATCATTGCCAACGAAACCGATTGGGCAATCATGTTCCTGCCGTCGGAGGCTATCTTTGCCGAACTCCATTCAAATTTTCCCAACATCGTCGAAGACGCTCAACGCCGCCGTGTCGGGCTTGCCTCGCCGTCTACCCTGATGGCTTTGGTCAATACCGTTGGCTCGATTCTTAAGGATGGCCGGATGAAGGAACAAGCCGGGCTGATTCAAAAGCAGGTCGAATTGTTGCTGAATGATGTTCGCCTGTTGGACGACCGTGTCGGCAAACTAAAAACCCACTTCCGGCAAGCCAGCGATGACATTGGCGCCATTTCAACGTCGAACGGGAAAATCACCGATCGCGGTCAAAAAATCAAAGATGTGCAGTTAGAAGACGACAATTCGCTGGAAGACCTGGACACCCCCCGGCCCCTGTTGAAAGAGGTCTAGCCCGCTAAACCGGGCGGCGGTCTTTCAGGGCCGCGCCCAGGGTTCCATCGTCCAGGTAATCCAGCTCGCCGCCGACCGGCACGCCGTGCGCCAGTTCGGATATTTCAACTCCGCTTCCTGCCAGCAGGTCGGTCAAATAATGCGCCGTGGTCTGGCCATCGACTGTGGCGCTGTTGGCCAGGATCACTTCGCGAATTCCGCCGCGGGTGGTGCGTTCTATCAGCGCGGGAATGTTTAAATCCTCCGGCCCGACGCCGTCCAACGCCGACAGAACCCCGCCCAATACGTGATAGCGGCCTTGGAACACCTTGGCCCGCTCCAACGCCCAAAGGTCGGCGACATCCTCGACGACACAGATCAAACCGGCATCGCGTTTGGGGTCCGTACACAACGGGCACGGGTCGACGGTATCAAGGTTGCCGCATTGTGAACAGGTTTTGACGGTCTCGAGAACGTTGGTCATGGCCTTGGTCAAAGGCGCGCCCAAGGCTTCGCGGCGCTTGATCAGATGCAAAACGGCGCGCCGCGCCGAACGCGGGCCAAGCCCCGGCAACTTGGCCAGCAGGGCAATCAGATTCTCGATGTCCGGCGAAATCATGATCCGTGGAAATTCCCTTAGAACGGCAGCTTGAAGCCCGGCGGCAGCCCCATCCCGCCGGTCAAATCGGACATTTTTTCCTGCATCATAGTCTCGATCTTGCCCTTGGCGTCGTTAAAGGCGGCGAGAATCAGGTCTTCCAGAACCTGCGCATCGTCGGGGGTCACCAGCGCCGGGTCGATTTTAATCGCACGGGCTTCGCCTTTGCCATTCAGGGTGACGCGCACCATGCCGCCGCCGGACGATCCGGTTATTTCCATGTCCGCCAGTTCTTCCTGCATACCTGTCATTTTGGACTGGAAGTCCTGGGCCTTCTTCAGCATATCTCCGAGGTTTTTCATCAGGGGTGTTTCTTTCACGAAAGTGGGCCGGAAACGATGAACAGTGTTATAGTACATGCAGCCATGCAGCATCAAAACCTCTTCGTCTTCGATATCGAAACCGTGCCCGACACCGACGCCGTGCCCAACCTGACCGGGTTCGACGATCCCGGTGTGGCCGAACGGCGCGAAGAGCTGGAACGCTATCATCTGGAAAAGACCGGCGGTAAAAATGCCTTCCCGCGCCAGCCTTTTCACAAGGTCGTGGCGATCAGTTTCCTCGAAGCCGAGATCGAACGTACTGGGGACCAAGAGGCCTATCTGTTGCGTGAACTGCGTTCCGGCGGCGAAGCCGGGTTTGACGAGAAACAACTGCTGCAAGGGTTTTTCAGCTATTTCGAACGGCTGAAACCCCGACTGGTCAGCTTCAACGGGCGCGGATTCGATCTGCCGGTGCTGAAATACCGGGCCATGGTACACGGCATCTCGGCCCCCTGGCTATACGGCGCCGGTGACAAATGGAACAGCTATACCCAGCGCTATTCCACCGACTGGCACTGCGACTTGCTCGACGTGCTGTCCGACCACGGGGCATCGGCCCGCGTCAGCCTGGACGAAGTCTGCTCAGCCATGGGCTTTCCCGGAAAATTCGGTGTTTCCGGCGCCGATGTTGCGCAAATGGTCGACGACGGACGGATCGATGAGGTTCGCCATTACTGCGAAACCGATGTCGTGAATACCTATCTGGTTTACCTGCGCTGGATGCTGCACCGTGGCACGATGGAGCGCGGAGGCTACAACGCCGCCATCGCCGACATCGTCTCTTTGATCCAGGCGGAGGGTGCCGATCGACCCTACCTGACGGAATTCATGGACGCCTGGGGCCAAGCCTCCGGCAACAGCTTCACCTTCTAGGGTACCCCCCCAAACGACAGGTGGACGCACGCCCCGGCATGGGTCAGCGCGCCGTTAATTTATGTAAATTTTTACTTAAATAAAAAATGCATTATCAATGTATTTTTATGAATAATACTTGCATATTATTGATTTGACCAAATCACCAATAATAAAGGAGAATTATTTTACAGGAGGACACCATGTATAGAAATAAAATTATAGCAACTCGATTTACGGCCATGGCCCTCGGGCTTGTGATTCTACAGGGATGTTCGGGGGTTATCGCGACCGCTGGCTCCATGGCCGCAGACGCAGGGCTCGACCACACGCTGAGTGGCATTTCCTACAAAACGTTCTCCACTTCCATGGACAACATGCGCGCAGCCGCGTTTAACACGCTCGACCGCCTGGACATGGAAATCGCCGACCAAATTCGCAAACCCGAAGGCTGGACCATCACCGCCATCGCCCGCGATAGAACCATCGAGATCGAATTGGAGGCCCTGACCCGACAGCTCACCCGGATGCGGGTCGTCGCCAACCACAGGGGACTATTCTTCAAGGACGCTTCGACCGCCACTGAAATTATCATCCAGACGGCGCAAACGCTGGACATGGAGCAAAACGACATAAATGGGCAGGAATTCGACCCGCAAGAAACCGCAACCTTAAACAAGGAGTATTAGAAAATGCACAGAACCATCATTTTTGGCCTTGTCGCCGCGATGATCACTAGCAAAGCCTCAGCTCAAATCGTCCTTCCCGCCGATAGCGGCGGAAATACGGAAATCACTGTGCAGGCACCTATTGTCCAGCCCGGTTTTTACAGCCAGCTATCTGCCGGCAACCAGAATATCGCGGACGCCCTTTTTAACGCCCAGCAGGCCGAGGACGGTAGCCCCGTGTGGAGCCTCGACTCTATCGCCAAAGCCAAAATGAACGGCCGCGGATGGGGCGCCGTCTTTTCACACATGAAAGCCGATGGGGTGTTGCGGCAAAAACGCCTTGGCCAGGTCATTTCGTCTGCGATCAATAAACGCCGACCCTCCGACTTTAATAGGCCCTACAGGTCCGATGTCGTCGTCACCACGGCAGATGGCAGGCGCGTCGTTGTCGGTCTGTCCAGGCCGCAACGCCCGGCCCAACGCGTGGCCCGGGCCGCTCCCCCCGGGGCGATGGCTAAAAATACAGCAAGCAGCGTAAGGAGTATTACGACCGCAATGGAAATCCCAACCCTGGCACCGGTCAGGCTTCAAGCAACCCCGGTCGCGCCCCGGCGCAACGTCATCTATCGCTGGGTCACAGGACGTCAACACGCGCCAGCAACGCAATCCGCCGCGTTGGCAACAAATCACTAAGGCACAGTCTTCGAGAACCTTCCGGTGAAATCCGGGGGAAATCGGAGGTTCTTTGAGGAGAAACGGCGGCCCGCGGGTCGCCGCTTTCTTTATAACCTACCCTCTTGAACTAGTCCTGATCAGGGCCGGAATCGGAAGACTCGTCGGCTAAATCGTATTCGGGCTCTTTTAGCGGAGCTACGCCCGCTTCGCGGACCTCTTCGATGGTAGCGCCGGGAAACGTCGCCATCACCGCCTGCACCAGGGGGTGTTTGGCGGCGTCCTGTTTCGATTTTGCACTGGCGCTGGGTGCCGCAGAAACACTGTTGTTGGACACCCGCGGCGGGGGTGGGGTCGGTACGGCAACGGGTTCAGGCGGCGGCGAAGACGGACCTGGCCCAGAGGATGGGAGTGAAGAGGCCGCCACGACCGCCGCACCTTGCGGGGCGGAACCCACAGAGCTGGAATTAATCTGGCGGATGGCCTCTTCCGGGGTCGGCAGATCGGCGGCATGGGCGAGCCGCACCAAAATCATTTCCGCCGCCTGGATCGGCGACGGCGCCTGGCGCACTTCGCCCAAGCCTTTAAGCAGCATTTGCCAGGCGCGGGCCAACGCCGTCATCGACAGGCGGCCTTCAATCTCCCGGCCCCGGACGCGTTCTATTTCCGGCACTTCCGGCGCATCGGCGGCGCTCGGAACAACCTTGATACGGGTCAGCCAATGGGTAATTTCCAACAGGTCTTCGAGAACGGCCAGCGGATCGGCGCCTTCTTTATAAAGTTGATCGAGAAGGTCCAGCGCCGGAGCCACGTCGCCGCCCATGACCGATTCCAAAAGCATAAAACTACGCGACCGGTCGGCCAGCCCGAGCATGGCGCGCACCGCGTCCTCGCCGATTTCCTCAAAGCTGTCGGGGTTTGAGTGGGATATCGCCTGGTCGAGCAGGCTGAGGCCGTCGCGCACGCTGCCGTCGGCGGCGCGCGCGATCAGGTGCAGTGCGGAATCGGAAACCTTGGCACCCTCGGTTTCGGCAATAGACGCAAAATGTGCCTTCAAGGTCTCCATATCGACGCGCCGCAGATCAAACCGCTGGCAGCGGCTCAACACGGTCACCGGAACCTTGCGGATTTCCGTGGTGGCGAATACGAATTTCACGTGTTCGGGCGGCTCTTCCAGCGTTTTCAACAATGCATTGAAGGCGTGGCGGGACAACATATGCACTTCGTCGATGATATAAATCTTGAACCGCGCCGAGGTCGGACGGTACCGCACCCCTTCGATGACCTCGCGGATATCATCGACACCGGTGCGGCTGGCGGCATCCATTTCCAGAACGTCGACGTGGCGGTCTTCGGCGATGGCGGTGCAGTGTTCACACACGCCGCAGGGCTCAGCCGTTGGCCCGCCATTGCCGTCCACGCCGATGCAATTAAGCGCACGCGCTATGATTCGCGCCGTCGAGGTTTTACCAATGCCCCGCACCCCCGTCAGGATATACGCCTGGGCCAGCCGGTCGGACTGGATGGCATTGGTCAGGGTTCGCACCATGGCCTCCTGGCCGATCAGATCAGCAAAGGTGGACGGGCGGTATTTTCGCGCGAAAACCTGATAGGCGACGCCGGTTGTGGAGGAAACGGTTTCGTTCATTGTTGGGTATATCAAGGTGCCAATGGCAGAAAGAAATTAGGTGGGAGGCTGGAACCGACCCAGACCAAAACTCGTTACGGCTGCTTCCTTCCGGACCTGACCGGGTTG
>JABMOG010000233.1 GCA_013204265.1 Rhodospirillales bacterium | reverse complement strand
CCGCACCGGACCAGATGATGTGCCATCTGGCGCTGTCGGAAACCGATGACTCCGGCGCCGCAACGGACTGGCTGGAACCAGTCAGCGAGGCGGACTATACGGTGGCTCCAGCCTAGGCCATCCCTGAATTATTTTTTTAAATGAGGCAGCCATCATGATCCATGAACTGAGAGTTTATCACTGTGTCCCCGGACGCCTGCCAGCGTTGTTAAAGCGTTTTGAGACAATCACCCTGGCGCTCTGGGAGCGCCATGGCATTCGCCAAGCCGGGTTCTGGACGACGGAAATCGGCCCCTCAAACCAAGACCTTTATTATTTATTGGAATGGACATCCCTGACCGAGCGCGATGAGAAGTGGACCGCCTTTCAAAGTGATCCTGAGTGGATCGCCAAACGGGCCGAAACGGAAAAAGACGGTGCCATAGTCGCAACACTGGAAAACACAATCCTCAAGCCGACGGCCTTCTCAAGCATCAAGTAAGCCTGGTGGCTTACAATGATCCGAACTCCTCAAAGCGCCTCCGGCGCTGAACGAAAGACAAGGCGGCTCCTTTATCACGAGGGGGTCGCTTTTTTTGTGGGGAAAAGATTCTAATGGCCAATATTGACGATACCTACTGAGTAGGTATACTACTAAGTAGGCTGTCAGGAGAAATCGTGCGTATCTTTAAAAACAAACCCTTCAACAGGTACGCAAGGAAACAAAACATTACCGACGGCGAACTGTGCAAGGCGGTGGCGGAAATTGAAGGGGGCCTGGTGGACGCAAATTATGGCGGCAACCTGTTCAAGAAGCGCATACCCAGGAAAGGTGCAGGCAAATCGGGTGGTCACCGCGCCATTTTGGCGTATGTGAAAGGCGGCAAAACGTTTTTCATGTACGGGTTTGAGAAAAGCGGCAGAGATAATATCGAGAAAGACGAAGAGCGCGATTTCAAGAAACTGGCGAAACGCTACCTCACTTTTCAAGACGCACAATTGACACTGGCAAAAGATGAAAATGTTTTATACGAGGTGAATTGCGATGAAGAAAACCTATAAATCAGACGCCTATGCGGCCCTCCATGAATCCGCAAATGATCTGCATAAAATCGGGCTGATGCCTGATGGTGAAATGCAGTACTTTGATAACGCCTGCCTGGAAACCATTCCCGAATACACCCCGGAACGCGTTAAATTTGTCCGCAAGCGTGAAGAACTGACACAAAGCCAAATGGCAATGCACCTCAATGTCAGCCTGAAAACCGTGCAATCCTGGGAAGCCAAAAAGCCAAAACACCCAAGCGGCCCCGCCGCAAAACTGCTGACAATGATGGAACGCCACGGCGCGAAAGCCATCGCGGGGTAATGGGGGCGCCGCAAAAGCCGTTTTCCACGCCACCATTCAATCCTATTGTCTTGACATTGCAAGAAAAATATCCTATATAAGACTCGTATTCAAACAGTTCGGAAACCGCCCTCTTGCCATCGTGAAACGGCTTTGCGCCCGCCCCCGGCTGCCGCTGGTTAACGGTCTGAAACAAAACCCCGATTCGGGAAATGTAGACATTTGTAGACGGATGTAGATGTTTGCGGCTTTTTCTCCGGGGCCGAACATGGAAACCGTGAATAATTTCAAGCTCTTGCGCGGTATAAAGGGCGTTTGGGCGTCGCGTGGTCCATTTGGCCCTCTAAAATACCGGTAAAAAACCTAAACTTTTCTGGGGTTTCAGTTTCTGGTGGGTTATACACAATAGTGTTGGAGGGCCGGTTTTATGAGGCTGGCCGTGAGGCCACACCCGGCGAGATGCAAAATGAAAAAGGACTTGTAAGCCCTTGGCGATCCAGAAAAACAGTTACTCTTATGAGGAAATTCTGAGCTGCGGGCGCGGCGAAATGTTTGGCCCCGGCAACGCCCAGTTGCCGTTGCCGCCGATGCTGATGTTCAACCGGATTACGGAAATTACCGAGGACGGCGGCGCCTATGGCAAGGGCCAGATAGTCGCCGAATTCGACATCAAACCGGACCTGTGGTTTTTCGCCTGCCATTTCCAGGGCGACCCGGTGATGCCGGGGTGTCTGGGGCTCGATGCGTTGTGGCAACTGGTCGGGTTTTACCTCGGCTGGCGCGGCTCGCCCGGTTCCGGCCGGGCGCTCGGTGTGGGAAAAGTGAAATTCACCGAACAGGTAACCCCGGATGCCAAGTTGGTATCCTATCATATTGATATCAAACGGGTAATGGAGCGGGGCCTGACGTTGGGGATTGCCGACGGCGTGATGAAAGTCGATGGCGTCGATGCCTACCGCGCCGAAGGGCTGCAGGTGGTTCTGTTTACCGGCGACGATGAAGGGGCTTCAAGCTGATGAGACGCGTAGTCGTAACGGGGCTGGGAATCGTATCGCCGATTGGCAACAACGTCGCCGAGGTCACCGACAGCCTGCGCCAGGGGCGCTCGGGCATCATCTTTAACGAGGACTATGCCGAGCGGGGGTTCCGCTCGCACGTCTGCGGCGCGCCGCAAATCGAGATGGACGACCTGATTGACCGAAAGTTGCGGCGCTTCATGGGCGATGGTTCGGCCTACAATTACATCGCCATGAGCGAGGCGATCAAGGATGCCGGGCTCAGCGAGGCCGAGGTCAGCAACGAGCGGACCGGGCTGGTCATGGGGTCGGGCGGGCCGTCCACTTCGGCGCTGGTCGCCGCGGCGGACACGGCGCGGGAAAAAGGCGCCAAGCGCGTCGGCCCCTATGCGGTGCCGAAAGCCATGTGCTCGACCAATTCGGCCAATATGTCGACGGCGTTTCATATGCGCGGCCTCAGCTATTCGATTTCCTCGGCCTGCTCAACCAGCGCCCATTGCATCGGCAACGCGGCGGAACTGATCCAATGGGGCAAGCAAGACGTTGTGATTGCCGGCGGCGGCGAGGAATTGCACTGGACCCTGTCGGTTCTGTTCGACGCCATGGGCGCGCTGTCTTCGAAATACAACGACACGCCGGAGCGCGCCTCGCGGCCGTTTGATGTCAACCGCGACGGTTTCGTAATCGCCGCCGGGGCCGGGGTTGTGGTGCTCGAAGAGCTGGAGCGCGCCAAGGCTCGCGGCGCAAAAATTTACGGTGAAGTGGTCGGCTACGGCGCGACATCGGACGGTGTCGATATGGTTGCGCCTTCGGGCGAGGGCGCGGTGCGCTGTATGCGCCTCGCGACGCAAGGGCTCGGAAACGCCAAGGTCGATTATATCAACGCCCACGGCACCTCGACTCCGGCGGGCGACATGACGGAGCTTAAAGCGATTTTGGAAGTGTTTGGCGCAGACCAGCCGAAAATTTCATCGACCAAATCCCTGACCGGTCATTCCCAAGGCGCGACCGGGGCGCATGAGGCGATTTATTCGCTGATCATGCTGAACAACAATTTTATCGCCGCCTCGGCCAACGTCGATGAACTGGACCCGGAAGCCGGCGACGCCAATATCGTTACCCAGCGGCTCGACGACGCCAATCTTAATTGTGTGTTGTCGAACAGTTTCGGTTTCGGCGGCACCAACGCGGCGCTGGCGTTCAAGCGCCTCCAGGAATGAGCACCGCGCCGCAACCCGCCGCCCTGATGCAAGGCAAAAAGGGCCTGATCATGGGCGTCGCCAATGAGCGTTCCATCGCCTGGGGTATCGCCGATATTCTGCACCGGCACGGGGCCGAGCTGGCCTTTACCTATCAGGGCGAAACCCTGGAAAAACGGGTCCGGCCACTGGCCGAGGGGGTCGGTTCAACCCTGGTGTTGCCGTGCGACGTCGAAAATGAAGACAGCATGGACGCGGTCTTTGCCGCCATCGAGGCGGATTGGGGCAAGCTCGATTTTCTCGTTCACGCCATCGCCTATTCCGACAAGGACGAGTTGAAAGGCCGGTACCTGGGCACCAGCCGGGAAAACTTTGCCCGCACGCTCGATATATCCTGTTATTCGTTTACCGCGCTTGTTCAGCGTGCGGCGCCGTTGATGACTAATGGCGGCAGTTTGCTGACCCTGACATTTTCCGGCGCCGAGCGGGTGGTGCCCAACTACAACGTCATGGGCGTGGCCAAGGCGGCGCTGGAGGCCAGCGTCAAATATCTCGCCGTCGATCTGGGGCCACAGAACATTCGGGTCAACGCCATTTCCGCCGGCCCCATGCGCACGTTAGCCGGTAGCGCCATTGCCGGTGCCCGCCATATCTATCGGTGGAGCGAGGACAACGCCCCCCTGCAACGCAGTGTCCAGTTGGACGACGTCGGCGGCTCGGCGCTGTATCTGCTGTCGGATCTCGCCAACAGCGTCACCGGCGAAATCCATCATGTCGATTGCGGCTATAATGTTGTCGGCATTCCCGCCGCGCCGAACAACGCCTGAGCCCACATTTTTTTTCACTTTCCCGTAAAAAAAGTGTGGGAATATGCGGGCGGTTACTTTAGAATAATGCTGATTTTGCTTGGAAGGTTCCCTCAAGGGGCCATATACGAAAAATGGATATCATGAATACAGGAACCGGGCGGCCATTTACCAAGATTCTCGACCGTCTGCGCGGGGCCGGTCTGCGCCCGACGCGGCAACGCCTGGCGCTGGCAAAACTGCTGTTTGAAGGCCCGGACCGCCACGTCACCGCCGAAATCCTCCGTGCCGAAGCCCAGGCGGCTAATGTCCGGGTGTCTTTGGCGACGGTCTACAACACCCTGCACCAGTTCACCACCGCCGGACTGCTGCGGGAAATCGTCGTCGATTCCCAGCGCTCCTACTTCGATACCAATATTTCCGACCATCATCATTTTTTCTATGAAGGCAGTGGTCGGCTCGACGATATTCCGGGCGATCAAATCGCCGTCACCTCTATGCCCGCGCCACCCGTCGGCACCACAATCAAACGGGTTGATGTTATTGTCCGGGTCGACTGATATTTAATTATTTATGAATCAATATGTTATAGCTCTTTTTAGAATTTCTGAAAAGTATTGACTCCTGCGTCCTATCATAGCATATTGCCCGAGATCAGAGACCGACCACTGAATTTGTCATATAAGGGAATGGAGACCATCATGGCTGCACTTAAAGATTCCAAGACCGAGCAAAACCTCAAAGACGCCTTCGCCGGCGAAAGCCAGGCCAACCGCCGTTATTTGTATTTCGCTCAGAAGGCGGACATTGAAGGCTACAATGACGTCGCCTCGGTTTTCCGTTCGACCGCCGAAGGTGAAACCGGGCACGCCCACGGCCACCTGGAATACCTCGAAGAAACCGGCGATCCTGCCACCGGCCTGCCCATCGGTCCGACCGGCGACAACCTCAAGGCGTCCGTCGCTGGCGAAACCCACGAATACACCGACATG
>JABMOG010000232.1 GCA_013204265.1 Rhodospirillales bacterium | reverse complement strand
GAAATGGAAGCGACGCCGCATTCCGGCCAATGCAGCCACGGGCGGCCGACCTATGTGGAACTTAAACTCGCCGATATCGAAAAGCTGTTCGGACGGCGTTAACGCAGGCGGAACCCCATGCTGATCGAATGGCTCCGGCATCTGACGACGCCCTGTTCGCCCCGACTCAAACGCATGGGGTATCTCAAGGAGCTGATCGCAATCCAATCGCGCCACCAACGCTGCCGTGACGCCTGGGCGCCGCACCTGGAACATTGCAAAAGAATAATCCTGGAAGCCACCACCGGCATCCCCCACCGCCGAGCGGTGGTTCTGGGTTCCGGGTTGTTGCTCGATATCCCCTTGGGGCCCCTGTGCGATATGTTCGGTGAGGTCGTTCTGGTCGACATCCTTCACCTGCCTGCCGTTATCAAACGCGCCCGTTTGCTTGCCAATGTGCGGCTGGTCGACGCCGATTGCAGCGGCCTCGCCGATGCGACATGGGATCATGTCTGTGACGGCCGTACCGGCCCCCTGCCCGTGCCCGTTTTTGATGACAGTTTTTGCCAGGACTCCGACCTGATTGTATCGGCCAACCTTCTAACCCAATTGCCGCTGGCCCCCTTGGGCTGGGTGCAGGGTATGGGCGAGGTGTATTCCAAAGACGAGACCCGCACCTTTGCCCGCGCCATCATCGACCACCATCTGGAATTTCTTAAGCATCAGACAGGCCGTGTCTGCCTGCTCAGCGAAACCGAACGCCAAATCCTGCAAGGCGGTGAGGTGCTGGAGGTAATCGATCCCCTGTTCGGCGCAGCCCTTCCCATGAGCGGCCTAAAATGGAACTGGAACATCGCGCCCCGGCCGGAAATTACGCCGCACATAGACCTGCGTTTCCGAATGACCGGCATAGCCGATTTGAAAACCGCCGGTGGCCTAAACCGGAAAACTTGATTTTCGGAGTGTTTAGCAGTATCAAAAAAGACCGTCGCTTCCTTGACAATCCAAGGCTCGTTTTTATGAATTTCAGCCGCCTTTCTATACTTGTTCACTTGGCCCTGGTCGTCCTCATCTGCGGCCCGCTGTTATTCTTCGGTGGCGATATTCCTTCAGAAGACACTTCGTCCTCCCCCAATGAGGTTGTGATATTCCTCGATGGACTTAATGGCGATATTCCCCTCGATTTTGGTGTCTCTGATGTCAACGCCAGCAGGCCCCTAAACCACCAATCCCAATGGGCTTCCTTGGAATTCGGTTATGTCGCCCAACACGCCATTCTAGAGCTTCGCGCAACAGGCCCTCCCAGCGCCTGAGTGGGGATTTCAACGCCTTTTAAGTCCTTGGCGTCTCTCCCACCCAAACACTTCATCTGAATTACCGCCGCCGCACTGCGGGTCGGCTGGAAATCAATCTATATAGCGGCAAAGCCGTAGATCGCTTGCCAAAACAGAAAACTGAAAAAGGAAACTACGATGGCCACTCTTAAAAAAATACCTGCAATTGCATGGCTTTTATGCGCTTTTGCCATTCTTATAACCATAGGCATCATGACCAGCTAAACCCCGGTTGAAACTTGGCTTTAACTTTTAATCTATACGAGGGTCCCTTGGTTAACTCCCATATCTCTCAAAAAAAACTCATCGCCGATCAAAGTCGTAGCATGGGAAATTCCATTGCCTGGTTGGCGATCTCGGTTGTCGGGATAATTGTAATCTATCTGATTTTCGACATCGCCATGACTCCGACCTAAGAAAGACCGAAAGAGGCTGACGAGCTCACGTGGGTATGGTTATTCCCCAACGCAGGAACAACACCCGCGCCGCGCCATAGGTGCGCTCAACCAGTAATTCGAACCCCCGTGGCGGCTCGAACGCTTCCTTCGCCGCGACCTCGACTACGGCAAGCGCTTCCTCAGCCAACCAGCCCTTGTCCTTCAGCCCCAATAGCGCCGGCACCGCCAGGTCCTGATCATAGGGTGGGTCGAGGAACACCAATGCCGCCGGTGTTTGTGCCGCGCGTGGCGGCGGCGCCAGGCGGGTGGCGTCCAGCTTCAACATCGTCACTTCGCGGCCGAGGCCCAATGGGCCTGCGTTTTTGCGCACACAAGCCAACGCGCCTGCGTTGTTGTCGATGAATACGCCGTGCCCGGCACCGCGTGACATGGCTTCCAGCCCCAGCGCGCCGGTCCCGCAAAACACGTCGACCACCGTGACCCCGTCCAAAATGAACCCGTCGATACCGTGCGCCAGAATATTGAATACCGCTTCCCGAACCCGGTCTGCGGTCGGACGCAGGCCTTTTCCGTCCGGCGCTGTCAACGTGCGGCCCTTGTGACGCCCGCCTACGATACGCACCAAAGGCTCCTCAAGTTTTTTTCCTCGCCCTTGCGCCTATTTTTCTACCTTGCGCCTTTTTTCCTGAACCTTTGGTGTTGCTCTTGGAAGCCTTGTTGCGCGCCCAACCCTTATGCGAACTCGCCGCCTGGCCCGCCGTCTTGCCTTTTTGGCCGGACCCACTGCCACCCGCGCCGCTAAGTTGTTCGCGCAGCACCTTGCCGGTCACTTCCTCGGTTCCGCCGCGCGCCAATTGACCGAGTTGGAACGGCCCGTAGGCAACCCGGATCAACCGGTTGACCTCCAAACCGAGATGCTCCATCACCTTGCGGATTTCCCGATTGCGGCCTTCCTGCAACGATACCGTTAACCAGGCATTTGCGCCCTGTTGCTTGTCCAGCACCGCCTTAATGGAACCGTAGGCTTCCCCCGAAACGGTTACGCCGTCAGCTAATTCTTCCAGTTTCGCCTCAATAACGTGGCCATGCACCCGCACCCGGTAGCGCCGCGTCCAACCCGTTTCCGGCAATTCCAGCCGCCGCGCCAACTCGCCGTCGTTGGTCAACAACAACAGGCCCTCGGAATTCAGGTCCAACCGGCCGACCGAGATCACCCGGCCCAAGCCTTTCGGAATCCGGTCGAACACCGTCGCCCGGCCTTGCGGGTCGCCATGGCTGGTAACCAATCCGGGGGGTTTGTGATAACGCCACAACCGTGTCTGCGCTTTGCCGGGCAGTGGCTTGCCGTCAACGATTACCGTGTTGGCGTCCGTTACCGTTTGTGCGGGCGTAGTCAGAACCTTGCCATCGACCCGTACCCGGCCTTCGGTTATCCAGCGCTCGGCGTCGCGCCGCGAACACAGCCCGGCCCGCGCCATCACCTTGGCGATGCGCTCGCCCTTTTGCTCCTCTGGGGGCTCCACTTGAGGCTCCATTTGGGGCGGCTGTTCGGTTTCCTCGCTCATAAACGCACTTATATGTCCCGCCTCCGCCCCCGGCAAGCGCCCTCGTCCCCGCATAACCTTGACGGCGGCGCTGGCCGGGGGCACGCTTCGGTCATGACGTCTCCTGAACCCACAGCCATGGATATGGCCATTAGCGAGGCCCGCCTCGCCGGCGGGCGGGGCGAGGTGCCGGTCGGCGCGGTTATTGTCGAAGCCGCAACCGGCCAGGTTATCGCCGTCGCCGGGAACCGCACCGAACAAGACACCGATCCCACGGCGCATGCGGAAATGCTGGCGATCCGCATGGCGACCCGCGCCACCGGACAAACGCGGCTGGACAATTGCGACCTGTACGTGACCTTAGAGCCCTGCGCCATGTGCGCGGCGGCCATTTCCTTCGCCCGCATCCGCCGCCTGTATTTCGCCGCCTACGATCCCAAATCCGGCGGTGTCGAACACGGCGCCAAGGTCTTTGAGCACGCCACCTGCCACCACAAACCGGAAGTCATCGGCGGCATGCAGGAAACCGAAGCGGCCAAGCTGTTGCAGGACTTTTTTAAGGGCAAACGTTAATCTCCACGCCAGGATTACAGGAGCAACATGACCTTCTTCGAAAACTTTACCCTGATCGCCGTTACCGTCGATGGCGGAGACATCCGGGTGCGGTTTGGCGGCGACGGGCCGCCCTTGTTGTTGTTGCACGGAAATCCCCAAACCCACGCCATGTGGCACGCGGTGGCACCGGCGCTGACTGAGCGGTTCACGGTGATATGCCCCGACCTCAGGGGCTATGGCGGCTCGTTCAAACCGGGCGCCACGACCAATCACGCGCCTTACGCGAAGAGGGAAATGGCCCGGGATATGGTTCAACTGATGGAGCATTTCGGGCACCACAAATTTGTCGTCGGAAGCCATGACCGGGGCAGCCGGGTGGCGCACCGGATGGCGCTGGATTTCCCGGACCGCGTTTTAAAACTCGCCGTTCTCGACATCATCCCGACCATCGAGCATTTCGAGCGCACCGACATGGCTTTCGCCATGGGGTATTATCACTGGTTCTGGTTCGCGCAAGCCCACCCGTTCCCCGAATCCATCATCAATGCCGCGCCCGAAGTTTGGTTTCACAGCCATACCGCACGCGAGCCCAAGGCCAAGGATTTTTTCCACCCGCAAGCCCTGGCCGACTACCTGGAAGCGGTGCGCAACCCGGAGATGATCCGCGGCATGTGCGAAGATTACCGCGCCGCCGCCACCATCGACTTTGAGCATGACCGCGCAAGCCGCGAGGCCGGCGAAAAAATCCGTTGCCCGCTGCTGGTTCTTTGGGGGACAAAAGGCAAAATCGGGGAATGGTACAAGCCGCTGGACATCTGGCAGGACTATAGCGACGCGGCGGTCTCTGGCGGCTCCGTGAACAGCGGTCATTATCTCGCCGAAGAAGCGCCGGGGGAAGTACTGGAACGGTTCTTCTCCTTTTTTGAATAGATGACAGACGTTGGTGAAAGGGAAGCGTTGTGATTGTTGAAGCATTTTTTAAGGGCAAACGGTGAGGGGTTCGAGTTGCTTTTTTGAAATGCAGTTTAATCTTTCAACAACACCCCTTGATAATTCTCGCAAATAGCCGCAACCTTTTTTGTTGGCGCAACCCCTTAACTGTAATCCGGTATGACTAAAGCAATTTTTACAACAAGAATTGACCCTAGCTACAACGATTCGCCGGAACAATTTTATCATTTTCCAAAACAATATCTTAGCAGAGTAAAAAAAACGATTGGCGATTGGATTGTTTATTACGAACCCAGTAGAACCGGGAAACAATCTGCACGTCGAGATGGTCGCAAAGCATATTTTGCCATCGCACAAGTTGTTTCAATTCGTGAAGATCACCAAATTAAAGATCACTATTATGCTGATGTGACAGGCTACATGGAGTTTGATCGATCAATTCCCTTTCGAGAGAATGATCACTTCTATGAAAGCGCACTCAGAAGTCAACAAGGGCAAACGGCCACTGGCGTTTTCCAAAATGCTGTACGAGCTGTTCCAGAAGAAGAATACGGCCTCCTCCTTCAGGCTGGTTTTGCAACCATCCTCACCGAGCAAGAACCTGCCCACATAGAAATGAACCAGCCCGGGTTGAAAGAAGAACAACAAATATTTCAAAGGCCAATAATTGAACAAATAACCAAACGGCCATTTCGCGATGTTGCGTTCAAACACAATATTAGGCGAGCTTACGACTCCACCTGCGCCATCACAGGACTAAAGTTAATCAACGGAGGCGGTAGGTGTGAAATTGAAGCTGCCCATATCCGACCGGTTGGCGATGGCCATAACGGCCCAGATTCCATTCGTAACGGGTTGGCACTTTCGCGCACATTTCACTGGATGTTTGATCGCGGTTTAATTTCTCTTTCTAACGACCATAAAATTCTAACTGCTGAAAATTTGATTCCCGATCAAGTGCAAGGGATGCTTCCACGTGATCACAAAATTCAGATACCCAATGACCCTGCATTACAACCTCACCCTCAGTACCTGGAATATCACAGGGATACAATTTTCAAAGGTTAGCCACGCACCCTTGACTCTCTCCTAACTTAAGACTATATTCTTTTTCATTCTTATATGCTTCGTCACCTTAGCGCACTGCTCTTTGACATTGTGAACAGGACTTTCCGGTCGCACGCGTCCCTTAATTTTGGCGCTTACGTGCAAGTTTGATGGTGCGGCAATGGTTTGGGGATGGTTTGAGAACGGCGAAAAATTAACGAATTGCGGAAAATGTCGACAAATGTAGACATATGTCGACGTTTGCGGCCTTTTTCCGAGGATTTGCCATAATACGGCAATTTTCCCGAAACGCGCCGTGGCCTTAAGTTTCGCGCGCCAGCGGCAGGTTGACCAGCAGGTTTTGCGGCTTTAGCTGGACCTTCTTGTCCGCCGACATGGACAACGCCAGATAGACCGGCCGCCCGGCGATTTCCGCACGCATCAAGGTGGGGTCTTCGAATTCCAGCCGGAACAGGCTGAGCACCCGCGCCATACGGTCCGGCTCGACTTCGGTGCCTTCGTATAAATCGTTGAGCAGGACCGAGGAATCCTTATCCAGGCCGACGTGCCAGACCCAGCGCTCATCAGCGATCTGTTGCACCGGCTGGATGGTGACGCGGGCGTCGAGAAAATGCGCGACCCAGGCTTCCAGCACCCGGCACAGCGCATCCAGCCCGGGCCGCGCGAAGGTCAGGTCGAGGACCGTATCGAAACGTTCGTTGCGGTCCCAGTATATGTCGGCTTTTTCCGGTTGCAGCACGTCCATCTCGACCTGTTTCGGCTTGATGCCGCCCTCGCTGACCAGGCGGCCGAGATTGCCCATGCCGCCCGACGCCGCCAGCATTCCGATGATCTCGGTGTCGCCCAACAGGATGGCGCCGTCCTCATTGGTGGCGGTCTGTTCGCGGAACAAAAGCTCTGCGGCGCGCGCCTGAAAAGGGTCGGTGACGTCGCCCAGAATATTTCGCACGATGGCATGGGCCATGTGGTCGATGAACAGCGACGGCAGGGTCACGTCGCCGGCCCCGAACAGGCTTAAGTAACAGCCCTCGACGCTGCCGGCCTTAACCAATCGGTCGCGAAAATCCAGCAACACGCCATAATTTTCCTGAGCGTCCGGGTCGGCCAGCAGCCCAAGTTCCGAGGCGTCAACCGGGCGCAACGGGTCTTCGACCAGACTGGCATACAACGCCAGCTCGGCACCGCAGGCCTCATCAACAGGCGCCAGTTCGGGCCGCGACAGATAGGCGCGCAGAAAATCGTCGGTCACCACCAGCCGTCCCGCGTCGTCGCGGTCCAGAAGGCGGAAACCGGAACTGGGCCACAGCTCGGCCCGCGTCAGCCCGTCTTTTGAAAGGTTGGCCATGGTTACTTGTTGTGACCGCTGATATCCGCGTGCAGGGGTTTGGTGTCTTCGAACAAGGTGCGTTGCTGTTCCGACGACGGGGTCTGGTGGCTGTCTTTCCAGTCATCGTAAGGCATGCCGTAGACGATCTCGCGGGCTTCGTCATAAGACATCTCCAGGCCGCGTTCTTCGGCAGCCGCCCGGTACCATTTCGACAGACAATTGCGGCAGAAACCGGCCAAATTCATGATGTCGATATTTTGCACGTCGGTGCGTTTTTGCAGGTGCGCGACAAGGCCACGAAAGGCGGCGGCTTCGAGTTCCGTGCGCGTTTGATTGTCCATGGAAGCATCTCCCCAGTGGGTTATTTTTACCTGTGTGTTATATAAGCGCCGACCTCGCAAATGCCAAGGTGAGGCCGCGACTTAACGCTCGACCGCCCGCCAGCCGATATCGCTGCGGCAGAAGCCTTCCGGCCAATCGATCAGGTCGACCGCCTCATAGGCGCGCTTTTGTGCCGCCTTGATCGTCTTGCCCAGCGCGGTGACGCCCAAAACCCGGCCCCCGTTGGCGATGATCCGGCCGTCGTCTTCATGGGTGCCAGCGTGGAAGATCATCACGTCTTTCAGTTTTCCGGCCTTGTCCAGGCCACGTATTTCGGAGCCTTTCTCATAGGCGCCAGGATAGCCCTCGGCGGCCATAACGACAGTCAGCGCGGCATCATCCCGCCACTTGATTTGGTATTCATCGAGCCGCCCTTCGGCGCAGGCGAGCAGCAGCTCCAGCGCATCGGATTCGAGGCGCATCATCAACGCCTGGCATTCTGGGTCGCCGAAACGAACGTTGTATTCTATCAATTGCGGGCCTTTTTCGGTCATCATCAGGCCCGCATACAGCACCCCTTTATAGGGCCGACCTTCCGCCGCCGCGCCCCGGATGGTGGGGTTGATAATTTCGTCCATGACCCGCGCCGCCAGGTCCGGGGTGACCACAGGGGCCGGGCTGTAGGCCCCCATGCCGCCGGTGTTGGGGCCTTCGTCGCCGTCAAAGGCGGCCTTGTGGTCCTGGGCGGCGACCAGAGGCAGCGCGGTTTTGCCATCGACCAGGGCGAAAAAACTGGCTTCCTCGCCGGTCATCATTTCTTCGATTACGACCTCGGCCCCGGCCTCACCAAACGCGGATTCGGTCATGATGTGGTCGATCGCGGCATAGGCTTCGTTGACGTTGCGGCACAGGATCACGCCCTTGCCCGCCGCCAGCCCGTCGGCCTTCACAACGATCGGCGCACCGTGGGCGCGGATGTATTCCTTGGCCGCGTCGGGCTCATTAAACCGCGCGTACTCGGCGGTGGGAATCAGGTATTTTGCGCACAAATCCTTGGTCAGGCCTTTGGAGCCTTCGAATTCGGCGGCCCGGGCATTGGGGCCGAAGGCTTTGATGCCGGCGGCTTCCAGGAGGTCTACCAAACCCGCGACCAACGGGCCTTCGGGGCCGACAACGACAAAATCGACGCCGTTCTCGGTAACGAAATCCATGATCGCGTCCAGGTCATCGATGGCGATAGGCACGCTTATCGCGACCTGGTCGATTCCGGCGTTACCGGGGGCGCAATACAACTCGTCGCATTTTGGCGACTTGGCGATGGCCCAGCACAAGGCGTGCTCGCGGCCGCCCGATCCGATCACCAGAACTTTCATGGATAGCCTCTCAGTTTATTTTTCTCATTTATTTGGTTACGCGCTGTATTTCCGTTCCAAACGTGATCATACATACTGTCACCATGATTGATCACACGTCCAGCATTGTCGATGACGAGGCTTCCGGCCTTGACGGGGATCAAGGCCCGCCGATTCTTAGCGTAGCTGAATTATCGGCGTTGTTGAAACGAACCGTCGAAGACACCTATGGGCGGGTCCGGGTGCGCGGCGAAATTTCCGGGTTTAAACAGGCCGCGTCCGGCCACATGTATTTCACTTTGAAAGACGAAACGGCGATTATCGACGGGGTTTGCTGGCGCGGCGCGGCAGAGCGAATCGGGGTGTCGCCCGAAGACGGCTTGGACGTCATCGTCACCGGGCGGCTAACCACCTACCCGGCGCGATCGCGATATCAAATCGTCGTGGACGCCATGGAGGTGGCCGGCGAAGGGGCGTTGTTGAAGTTGCTCGAGGACCGCCGCCGCAAACTGGCGGCGGAAGGGCTGTTTGATATTGAGAACAAGCGGGACCTGCCGTTCCTGCCCGATATCATCGGCGTCGTGACATCTCCTACAGGCGCCGTGTTCCGTGATATTCTGCACCGCCTCAGTGACCGCTTCCCGCGCCGGGTTGTGTTGTGGCCGGTGACTGTCCAGGGCAAAACCGCGGCCGCAGAAATCGCCGCCGCCATCGAAAGCTTCAACCGGCTGGGCGGCACGGGCGGCAAGTCACCTGTGCCCCGCCCGGACCTGTTGATCGTGGCGCGTGGCGGCGGCAGCCTCGAAGACCTTATGGCGTTTAACGAGGAAATTGTCGTGCGCGCCGCGGCGGCCAGCGACATTCCGCTAATTTCCGCCGTCGGCCACGAAACCGACACTACACTTATCGACTACGCCGCCGACCGGCGTGCGCCGACGCCAACGGCCGCCGCCGAAATGGCGGTGCCCGTGCGGGCCGATCTGCTGGCCCAGGTGGAAGACGACGGCGCGCGGCTAACCGGCGCCATCACCCGGTTGCTCGATAATGGTCGCCGTCATCTCGACGCCACCGCCCGCGGGCTGCCGGACTTGAGCCGCCTGGTCGGTGAATTTACCCAGCGGCTGGACGACTGGACGGAACGGCTGGGTAACACCATGCGGGTCGGACTGGACGGTCGGCGCATCAAACTGGCCCGTCTGGCCGCTGAGATTCCGAAACCCCAGCAGCAACTCGACCACGCCAAAAGGCAGTTAAAAAGCGAGGTCCGCGCCTTGATGGCGGCGGGGCGATCTATCGTCGCTGAGCGCCGGGGGGCAATCCAACAGGCGAGCGCGTTGTTGGAAAGTTTCTCCTACCAACGGGTTTTGGAACGAGGATTTGCGTTGGTCACCGGGGACGGAGAAAGCCCCATCGATTCGGTGAAAAAACTGTCGCCCGGAATGCCTGTTTCCATGCGTTTCCAGGATGGCCAGGCCGGCGCCACCATCAACGGCGGCGCCCCGGCGGGCAAGCCGAGGAAAGCGAAAAAACGGGACGACGGAGAAGACCCGCAAGGAACGCTGTTGTGAAGGCTCTTCTGTTCTGGATGGCGGGTATTTTTGTTATCGGCCTTGCCCCCGGGGTCAGCCTAGCAGGCGACCTGCGTCTCAAAGGGCCAATGATGCAGGGCGGCTTGGTAACTGGTCACACCGAGCCCGGCGCCCATGTCTCCGTTGACGGACGCACCGTTCGCGTCTCAGAGGGGGGCGCGTTTCTTATCGGATTCGGGCGCGACGCCAAACCGACCTCCGCACTCATCGTTCGCCATCCGGGCGGCCTTGAGACCCGAAAAACCCTTCGCATTAAACAGCGTGACTACAAGGTCCAGCGCATAAACGGTCTGCCGTCACGCCAGGTCACCCCCAAACCCGAAGACCTTGCGCGGATTAAAAATGACAATGCCAAAATCGCCGGAGTTCGGCGGCTCGACACGCCGGATGCCGGTTTTGCTTCGGGGTTCCAATGGCCCGCCACTGGCCCCCTGTCCGGCGTCTTCGGCAGCCAGCGAATTCTCAACGGCAAAGGCAAAAACCCGCACAACGGCGTCGACGTGGCCGCCCCCTTTGGAGCGCCCGTTACCGCCGCCGCTGACGGCACAGTGGCCCTGGTGCATCCGGACATGTTCTACACCGGCAAAACCGTAATGATCGATCACGGTCATGGGCTGTCATCGGTTTATGTGCATATGGACAAAATTCTGGTGCGGGATGGCCAACGGATCATCAAGGGAATGCCCATCGGCGCCGTCGGCAAAACCGGCCGTGTCACGGGGGCGCACCTGCACTGGGGCGTTAGCTTGTTTGGCGTGCATCTGGACCCGTCCCTGCTGGTCGGGCCGATGGTTCCATCCCCTGCCAAGAAAGGCGGCTGAGTTGAAAAAATTTCCGAGATTCTATATCATCATCCGGTGATATAAGTCCTCAAACAGGGAACAGCATGATGCGTCAATTTTCACTAGTCGCTTTCGCCGCCGCCCTCTTTGCCTTCGCCCTGACCGGCCCGCTAGCCGCCGAGCCGGGGTATGGTTGGGGAGACTGCGAACGCCAGAATACGCTTTCCGTTGAAAACGACGAAAGTTTGAGCCAAAGCGTTGCCGAAACCCCGGCTCCGGAAGCGCCCAAATCTAACGACGAAAACTAAAGCCAATTCGGCTGAACGTTTTTTTAAGTCGCTGGATCGTCCGGCCAGCGGTTGTGCAGCCATAGCCATTGTTCCGGCGTATCGCGCACCCATTGTTCGATCAGGGCGTTGATTTGAGCCATGTTGGCGGCAACGTCGGCTTGATGGTCGCCGGTCCTGATCAGGTCGAGCGGCGCCAAAGCCTGCAATCGGAATCGTGCGCCATCAAGACGGGTAATGCGCGCCGGCACCACCGGACAGTCATAACGAAGCGCCAGTTCCGCCAGGGCGGGGGCCGTCATTACATCGCGGCCGAAAAAGGGCACTGGAATACCGTCATTCATTTTTTGGTCTACCAGCATGGCCAGGTGGCGGCCACTTTTGAGCGCTTTCAACAACGCTCGGGCGCCGGATGGACCCTTCGGAATCAAGGCGCCTTCGACAGCGGCGCGGCCGTGTTGGTACAGCCATTCCACAAGCCGGTTGTTGGCTTCCCGGTACACCCGGTCCAGCGGCACGCCGCGCTGGGTCGCGCCCAAAGGGACAATTTCCCAATTTCCAAGATGGGCGGAAAAGAAAATACCGGCGTGGTTGTCTTCGCGTAACAGGTCGACATATTCGCCGCCGATAAGTTCAACCCGGCCATCCTCGCCGCCGACAACAATTTTGCTTAAGTGTGGATATTCCGCCGCCACCCGGCCCAGGTTGTCCCACATGCCGCGTATGATCACACCAATTTCGGTATTGGATTTTTCCGGAAAGGCCGCTTTAAGGTTTTTCTCCGCACGCCCGGAAATTCCAAGGTGCGGGCCGATGGAGCGGCTGAGCCAGCCACCCAGGGCCGAGGCCATGTCGATTGGGAGAATCCGAAACACAGTGTAGACGACGACCGCCGCCACCGCTTCTATGGGGTGGAAAAGATATCGGTTAAGGGGTTTGGGAATTCGGAGCATGGCTGTCGTCAGTCACTAAACAACGGACGCAAGGCCGCGTCCAGAGATGTTTCATCAGCCCACTCCAGGGATATGGTGAGAACCAATATGGTTTCCATATCTTCGGGCGAACAGCGAACCGCATCCTTTTCCGTTGTCACCAGTTTCGCACCCCATTTTTCCGCTTCCGCCCGAAGGCGATCCAAATCCTCCGGGGTAAACGGATGATGATCGTCAAAGGCATGTGCCGCTTTAATCTCACAACCGGTGTCTCGAAGCGTTTTGAAGAATTTTTCCGGATTGGCGATGCCGGCAAATGCAACGACAGGTGTTCCCTTAAGGCCCTCGACCTCGGGACCCGGTCGGACCCATGCCCGGAGCAGCGGTGACGTAATTTTCAGCGCCCCAAGATTGTTCCGGATTCCGGCGTTATCGGCCCCGATCAGGACCACCGCATCGGCGCGCCCAAGGGCGGAGCCGACGGTTTCGCGCAAGGGGCCCGACGGAAACACATGCCTGTTGCCGAAACCATATCCGCCATCAACCACCAGCAACGACAGGTCTTTCGCCACCGAAGGGTTCTGAAATCCGTCATCCATGATAATGACATCGGGGGAACCGCCATCGGCGTCACTTGCGGCAGTCATTACTCCCTGGGCACGGTCCTTGGCGACCCAAGTAGGCGCAACCCGCGCCAACAACAGGGCTTCGTCGCCAACCTCTTTTGCCGTATGGATTCTCGCATCGACACGCACCGGACTGATTAGGCGTCCGCCGTAGCCCCGGGTCAGAAAACGAACATTGCGGTCTTGGGCGATCAGGCGCCGGGCCAGGCTCAATGCCACCGGTGTCTTACCGGCACCACCGACAACCAAATTTCCAACGCAAATCACCGGCACAGAGGCACTGACGGGCCGGGCCAGGGCAAAGCGGATTCGTCCCACCAGTCCGTAACACCACCCCAGCGGCGCGAGAACCCCACCGGGAAATCCGCCCTCCCGGCGCCAAAAATCAGGCGCGCGCACGGGGGGCATCCTTCTGCACCATGTGTTGGAGGAACGGTCCCAATTCGACCAGAACTGCGTCCAGCACACCTTCTTCTGCGGTTGCCAGGGATTTCGCGGCGGCAGCCATGTGTGCGCGTTCCGATGGGTCGGCCAGCAGCCGCCGCACGGCGCGGACAAGGGCCTCATCATCCGCCACCTGAACGGCGGCACCGGCTTTGTTGAGGCGCTCGGAAATATTCTCGAAATTCATCATGTGCGGCCCAAAAACAATGGCGCAGTCCAGCAGGGCGGCTTCCAGCGGATTTTGCCCGCCTAGAGGCACCAGGGATTTACCCATGAAGACAATCTCGGCGAGACGGAAGAACAGGCCCATTTCCCCCATAGTGTCGGCCACATAGAGGTCGGTTCCGGGGTTGATGACTTCGCCCTTGCTACGCAGGGACACGTTCAGTCCTTGGCCACGAAGCCGGGCAGCAATTTCTGGCCCCCGGTCCGGGTGACGCGGTACGATTAAGGTCAGGAGTCCTACGTGACCCGACTTCAACTGTTTATGAACGTGCGCCGCTACGTCTTCCTCGCCGGCGTGGGTGCTGGCTGCCAACCAGACGGGCCGGCCACCGATAGCGCCGCGCATTGCCGCCAACGCAACCGCATCAGCGGGAAGCGGGGAGCCTGCGTATTTCAAGTTACCGACGTGTTTGGCTGACTTGGCACCCAATTCACGAAGGCGCAAGGCGTCGGCGTCAGATTGACCCAGGCACAAGTCAAAACACCCGAGAAGTTTGCCGATCAAACCTCCAAACCGCTGCCAGCCGGCAAACGACTGCGGCGAGATCCGGCCGTTGACGAGGACCATGGGAATATTCCGGTTGGCGGCTTCGATGATCATATTGGGCCAGAATTCAGACTCCGCCCATAACGCCAAATCCGGGCGCCAGTGATCGAGAAACCGCCGGACCCAGGCGATGCGGTCGACCGGTACATATTGATGGAATGCTCCTTCAGGAAGGCGTTCCGCCATCAGGCGTGCCGAGGTCACCGTTCCCGTGGTGACAAGAACCCTGAGCCCAGGCCGGTCACCGACCAGCCGTTCGATTAATGGCAGCATAGACAGGGATTCGCCGACGCTGGCGGCATGCACCCAGACCAACAGCCCGTCAGGACGGAGGCGGCCCGGGTGGCCCAGGCGTTCGCCAACACGAACAGGGTCTTCCTTGCCG
>JABMOG010000231.1 GCA_013204265.1 Rhodospirillales bacterium | reverse complement strand
TAGAGCAAATCCCGAGCGGATGGAATCATCCGCGACGACGAATTTGCGCCTAAAACAAAGGCGTAGAGAATTTTCAGTGAACGCGAGTGAACCGGAAATGCTCTACGCCCCTATTTGGCGTCTTTGCCGGTGACGAACTGGTAAATGCGGGTGAAATCGGAATCCGGCAACGCCTCGTTGCACCGCCGCCATACATCCACCACGGTCTCGGCGATTTCCACCGGCGTGCCGGCGGCTTTGGCGTTGTCCAGAAACAGTTGCACGTCCTTGGTCAGCAGGGCTGTCTTGAACCCGGCGTCATATGTGCCGGTCAGGATACGGTTGGGGAATTTGTCGCTGGTCGCGGTGTTCTGCCCGGTCGACACGTTGACCACGTCGAGAAGTTTTTTCATATCCAAGCCCTGCGATAGGCCGAAGGCGACGGCTTCCGATGTCGCCGCCATGGCAGTGCCCGACAGGAAGTTGTTCAACAGCTTCGCTGCCTGGCCCTGGCCCGCCTCGTCGCCGACATGGAACAGGTTTTTGCAGAACGACAGCATAACGTCCCGGTGGCGTTCCAGAACATCCTCCGGCCCACCCCACATGACGGTAATGGTGCCGGCCCGGGCACCCGCCTGTCCGCCTGACACCGGGGCGTCGATATAGATGATTCCGGCATCTTTGAGGATACGCCCGGCCTCGCGGGCCGCTTGGAGGCCGATGGTGGATAGGTCGATGACCACAGTGGTAGTGCGTTCCTTCATCGCCGCCAGTTCTTGGGCCACGGCCAGCGATACCGAGCCGTCAGGCAGGCTGAGGAACAGGGTGTCCGCATTCGCCGCCAGTTGGTCGAGCGAATCCACGGCCCTGGAGCCTTCAGGCGCGCGCTCGGCGGTGCCGGCTGTGTCGAAAACGCTTAAGGAAAATCCGCCACCGGCGATATTGGCGGCCATCGGGCCGCCCATCTGGCCCAGTCCGGCGAAGCCGAAACGCATGTCCGTCATTATTCGGCACCACCGGAATCCATGTTTGATACGTCGATTCCTTCTTCCTTGAAAACTTCGCGGGCGATACGAAAGGCCTCGATGCCGGCAGGAATGCCGCAGTAAATAGAAATCTGGATCAGGATCTCGCGGATCTCGGCCAAGCTGACCCCGTTGGTCAGGGCACCCAGAAAATGCAGCTTGAATTCATGCGGCCGGTTGAGTGCGGCCAGCATGCCCAGGTTGAGGATGGAACGTTGTTGCTTGGATAGAACCCCGCGCCCCCAACTGCCGCCCCAGCAGTACCCGGTGACCATTTTCTGGAAATCGCGGTTAAAGTCGTCGGCTTTGGCAAGCGCCGCATCGACGTATTCCTCGCCCAACACTTCCTTGCGGATACGCAAGCCAGCTTCGAATTGATCTTCCGTCATGACTTTAAATCTCCTCCCTCGGTTGAAAAAATATTTAAATAAAATCGATGTGTTGTTTCCGGTGTGGTGCTCCGCTTGGCTCGCAACAATCATTAACGCCGATTATGGGCTGATCAACACATTATAATAAGGGAACGGCCCATTTGCACTGTTGAGTAGGCTAGGCCGTAATGGGAATTGACATGACTGTGTGAGGCCCCTACGTTTTCGATCAACGAATGCCTTAAAGGCATCAAGTAATAAAAATACCAAGGGGGAAATGTGACAACGCTTCTCGAAATAGAGAACCTGAAAACCCAGTTTTTCACTTCTGCCGGGGTCGTGCGAGCGGTTGACGGCATCACCTATACTGTTGATGAAGGCGAGACCGTGGCGCTGGTCGGGGAATCCGGCTGCGGCAAATCGGTCAGTGCGCTGTCGATCCTCAGGCTTATTCCGTGGCCGCCGGGCAAGATCGTTGATGGCCACATCAAATTCAACGGCGTTGACCTGGCTTCCTTAAGCGAGGAGGAGATCCGCCAAATCAGGGGACGCGACATCGGCATTGTGTTCCAGGAACCGATGACGTCGCTTAACCCGGTGCTGTCGATCAACGAACAACTGTCCGAGACCCTGATCACGCATTTCGGAATTACTAATGAAGAAGCCCGAAAAAAATCCCTGTCATTGCTGGAAATGGTTGGGATTTCCGACACCAAGCGGCGGCTGGATCAATACCCTCACCACCTGTCGGGCGGAATGCGACAACGGGTGATGATCGCCATGGCACTCAGTTGTGAGCCGAAACTGAGTAGTGCCGATGAGCCGACGACGGCGCTCGACGTGACCATTCAGGCGCAGATTTTGGAATTGATGAAGGAACTGACCAAGAATATGGGGGTTGCGATGATTATCATCACCCACAACCTTGGTGTTGTCGCGCGCTATGCCGACCGGGTGAACGTCATGTACGCCGGCAAGATTATAGAATCCGGCACCGCCCATAATGTTTATCACAACCCGAAACATCCCTATACACTAGCGCTGTTGAACTCTATCCCGCGCATGGACCAGCCCCGTCAGGCCAAACTGGACCCGGTCGAAGGCCAGCCGCCCGACCTGACGCAGCTCGACGATGGCTGCTCATTCAGGCCCCGGTGCCGTTTTGCCGTGGAAGGGTGCGCTAAATCCTTCCCGGAACTGGAAGCCGTCAGCGAAGGCCATTTCGCCGCCTGCTTCGAAAAAGGCAAGCTGCAAGAAAAAATAAAGGTGCATTCATGAACTCGGCAAATGCCGCCGTCGCCGATAACGGCGACCAAGCCTCAAAGGCAAAACTTGGCGAGGTCCTGATCGAGGTCAATAACCTCAAGATGCACTTCCCGATTACCGAAGGCATGTTCATCACCCGCACCGTCGCCGTGGTCAAAGCCGTTGACGGCATCAGTTTTCACATCAATAAGGGCGAGACGCTCGGCCTAGTTGGGGAATCCGGTTGTGGCAAGACGACGACAGGGCGCTGCATCTTGCAATTGGAAACAGCCACAGCCGGCGAAATCCTGTACGAAGGCCGCGACCTGACGAAGCTCAGCCAAAAGGAAATGAGCTCTGTTCGCGAAGAAATTCAGGTGATTTTCCAGGACCCCTTCAGTTCCCTCAACCCGCGCATGAAAATCGGCGATATTATTGGCGAGCCGATCCAGGTGCACGGCATCATTCCCGACGCCGGGGAACGTAACAAACGGGTGCGGGAATTGCTGTCCTTGTGTGGCCTCAACCCGAAGTTCGCGGATCGCTATCCGCACGAGATGAGCGGCGGCCAACGCCAGCGTGTCGGCGTCGCCCGGGCGTTGGCTCTCAACCCCGAAGTCATCATTTGCGACGAAGCGGTCTCAGCCCTCGATGTGTCTATCCAGGCCCAGGTCATTAATCTTCTGGAAGACCTGCGCGACGAATTCGATTTGACGTATTTGTTCATTTCCCATGATTTGAGCGTCATTCGCCACATCTGTCACCGTGTCGCGGTGATGTATCTGGGGCACATGGTCGAACTGGCTGATTGCGACGAGCTTTACGACAATCCCCTGCACCCCTACACTCGTGCCTTGCTTGCCGCGGTTCCGATCCCCGATCCGACCATTGAGGCCAACAGAGCGCATGAAGTCGTAAAGGGAGAGGTTCCAAGTCCAATTAATCCGCCTAGCGGATGCGTATTCCACCCCCGGTGCTCCCGGGCGGTCGACAGTTGTTCAAAAGACGTTCCCGAATTCAGGGAAATTAAACCGGGCCATTGGGTGGCCTGTACGGAGGTGTGATCGTTCGGTTACAATCGAAGGACGCATAAATTTAGGTAGAGAAGCATCGCATAAGCTTCTTCATTTCACTGGGAGAGGAGACAAACAGATGAGAAACGTCTATTCAAAACTGGCGCTCTCGCTAGCCGTCGGGGCCGGCTTGGTCTTTGGCGCGGCGGGAACAGCCGGCATTGCAAAAGCCGAGAAGATGGAGATAAAGAAGGGTGGGATTCTGAACTTCGTGGTCGGGTCGAAAATTCCGTCTTACGATCTTCATAAAGAGACCACGTTCGGTGTCATTCACCCGCTTCGTCCGTTATACAGCCTGTTGATCCGGGTTAACCCCGACAATCCTTCGTCACCGACCGATTTCGTTTGTGACCTGTGCGAAGGCAAGGTCCCCACAGGAACGGATGGTTTCAAGACCTACACCTTCAAAATCCAAAAGGGTGTGAAGTTTCATGACGGCACCCCGTTGACGGCCCACGATATCGTTGCCACCTACAAGAAAATCATCTTCCCGCCCGAAGGCATCCCGAGTGCGCGCAAGGCGTTCTTCAAGATGGTCGATACCATTACTGCGCCGGATGATTTCACCGTTGTGTTCAAGTTGAAGTTCCCGTCGGGCTCCTTCATCCCCGCCGTGGCGACGCCGTTCAACGTCATTTATTCGAAGAAGGATTTGGACACCAACGGCTACACCTGGCACACCAAGAACGTCAACGGGACGGGCGCCTTTAAGCTTGCTGAAATTCAGCCGGGTTCGTTCGTCAGGGGTGAGAAGTACAAAGACTATCATCACAAGGGTCAGCCCTATCTTGATGGCTACAAGTCCATTATCGCGCCGAAGATGGCCGTTCGCCTGAACGCCATTCGCGGCGACCGGGCCGCCATCGAATTCCGTGGTTTCCCGCCGAAAGCCCGCGACGACCTGGTCGCGGCCCTGGGCGACAAGGTCACGGTCCAGGAAAGCGACTGGAACTGCGTCCTGTTGAATACGGTCAACCATGAACGCAAACCCTTCCAAGATGCGCGTGTGCGTCGGGCGCTTACCCTGGCGATGGATCGCTGGGGCGGGTCCAAGTACCTGAGCAAAATCGCCATCGTCAAAACGGTCGGCGGGGTTGTTTTCCCGAACCATCCGTTGGCGGCGACCAAGGCCGAACTGGTAAAACTCGCGGGGTATAGCGAGGACATCAATGCCAGCCGGGCCGAAGCAAAGAAACTGCTGAAAGCCGCTGGTGTGAGCAATCTGAAAATCGACTACCTTAACCGCGGCGTTGATCAGCCCTACAAGGTGGTGGGGACATGGGCGCTTGACCAGTTTAAGAAAATTGGCGTGAACGCCATTCAAAAAGTGCAACCGTCACCGGTGTTCTATGATTCGCTTCGTAAGAAAAGCGATTTCGACGTGTCCGTCGACTTCAACTGCCAGTCGGTGATTAACCCGATCGCGGACGTCACCAAGTTCCTTGGTTCTGCCGGTAACAACTACGGCAACTATGCGGACCAGCCGCTTGAGGACATCTACGACAGGCTCCTCAAGGCCGGTACCGAGAAGGAACAGCGCGTCATCATGCGCGAATACGAAACCCGTGCCATTAGTGAGCAGGCGCATATTGGTATTACGCTGTGGTGGTACAAAATCAACCCGCATCGTTCCTACGTGAAGGGTTGGAAAATTGCGCCATCGCATTACCTGAACCAGTCGCTCGACAACATCTGGCTGGACAAGTAACGCGCTTCGACAACTACGATTAAGGGCTCCGCCCGCCACCGGTTTTGGTGGCGGGCGGGACTGCTCTTATCGGCAATATCCGGAAAACCGGAACTGCTGAGCATCCTGGAATTAAACGATAAAATGGCCCGAGAATCGATCAATGTATAAATATATTGTCAAACGTCTGCTGCTGATGATCCCCACCCTGATCGGGGCGGCGGTTCTGGTATTTTTCCTTTTGCGCCTGATCCCGGGCGACGTTTGTGAACTGCGTCTGGCCGGAACCGGCCTGTATGCCGATCCGGCCGAGATCGAATTGTGCCGGGATAATCTGGGCCTTAACGATCATGTTCTGGTTCAGTTTGCCAATTTCATTTACGGATTTTTGGTTTTTGATCTGGGCGACTCCATGTGGACAGGCAAGCCGATCACCTATGAGATCGGGCTGCGGTTCCAGTTGTCCCTGCAGGTCGCTTTCATGGCCACCTTCGTCGCCGTAATCATCTCCATCCCCTTGGGCGTCATTTCTGCCGTCAAGCAGGACACCTGGATTGATTACGTGGTTCGGACTTTTAGTATTTTCGGCATCGCCATACCGTCCTTCTGGCTAGGGATCATGCTAATCCTGGGGCTGTTGATCATCACCCAGGCCTGGTCCGGCGTACCCTGGATGCCGCCCATCCAATATGTCTCGCCGTTTGAAGACCTGGGCGCCAACCTGTCGCAGTTGATCTGGCCGGCTGTGGCAACGGGGTACCGCTATTCGGCGGTCGCCACCCGTATGACTCGATCGGCTTTGCTGGAAGTGCTGCGTGAAGACTATATCCGCACGGCACGGGCGAAAGGTCTGCTGGAAAAAGTCGTCATCAATCGCCACGCGCTGAAAAACTCGCTGTTGCCGGTGGTCACCATCATCGGCATCGAATTCGCCTTCCTGATGGGTGGGTTGGTGGTGACCGAACAGGTATTCAACCTGAACGGTCTCGGCAAGCTGTTCGTCGAAGCTGTGTTGCAAAACGACTATAGCTTGACCCAGGCGCTGGTTATGATTGTGGTCGCGATTTTTGTGTTTACCAATTTTCTGGTTGACCTGTTCTACGCCTGGCTGGACCCGCGCATCCGTTACAGTTGATTTAGGAAAGTCCCATGGTCGTTATCTCCGAAAGTATGGTTGAAAGCGAAATCGAAGACCTTTCTCAAGAAAGGTCATGGGGCACAACGCTCTGGTTGTCGCTCAAAAAATATCCGCTGGGCGCCTTCGGCCTGTTGATCGTGGTGGTCATGATTGTCCTGTCGATTTTCGCCAATGTGCTGTCGCCCTACGATCCGGTGTTGAATTCCTTTGAACACATGCTGACGCCGCCGGATGCGGATTACTGGATGGGTACGGATCAGTTCGGGCGCGATATCCTGACCCGGATTATCTACGGCGCCCGCACGGCGTTGTTCGTCGGTTTTTCATGCGCCATCATCGGCTCGGTGACGGGCTTGGTTTTGGGCGTCGCCAGCGCCTATTTCGGTGGTCTCGTTGACCTGTTTTTTCAGCGGGTCATGGATGTGTTTATGGCTTTTCCGCTGATCATCATGGCGCTTGCCGTGGTCTCCATTTTTGGCACCGGTACCGAGAACGTGATTATCGCTATTACCATCCCGTTCATTCCGCGCTGTGCGCGGGTGGTGCGGTCCAGCGCCCTGGCGATCCGCGAAATTCCGTATGTCGACGCGGCCCGCGCGCTTGGCTTTTCCCATTCAAGGATCATTCTGCGCCACATGGTGCCCAACGTTATGGCGCCGTTCCTGATCATGTTGTCGGCCTTCGTCGGCCAGGCCATCTTGTTGGAGGCGTCGTTGAGCTATCTTGGCCTCGGCGTCCAGGAACCGACACCGGCCTGGGGCCTGATGCTGCAGGGCGGGGCCGAAGAATATGCCGAAAGCGCGCCGTGGGTGGCCATCTGGCCCGGCGTCGCCATCAGCCTCGCGGTGTTCGGGTTCAACCTGTTTGGAGATGCGCTGCGCGATGCTTTGGATCCGAAACTCCGCCAACAGTAAGCGCGCTTTGTGACCCCTGACGAAAAACCGAAACGTATCGCGCTCTTGGGGTTCCACCTGGAAAGCAACGCCTTCGCACCCGTTTGTCCGGAAGAGTCCTTTCGCACGCTGTGTTATCTTGCGGGCGACGAAATTCTGGCCGACCTGAAAAGCGAGGTGCCAAAACAACCGGTGGAGATTTCCGGGTTTTCCGGCGAGATGGAACGCCTCGGCACCCTTTGGGAGCCGGTGCCGATTGTAGTCGCCGCGTCGGAACCGAACGGGCCGTGCGACCAGGCGTTCTTCGATGCCACCCTCAGTGAAATGCGTCGGCGTCTGAAAGGCGCGGGTTCCCTGGACGGCGTCTATGTCAGTGCTCACGGCGGCATGACGGCAACCCAGTCGCCCGACCCGGACGGCGAATTGTTGCAGATGGTTCGCGATGCCGTCGGCCCAGACGTGCCGGTGATCGCTACCCTCGACCTGCACGCTAATGTTTCCCACACCATGGTCACGGCGACCGACGTGCTGATCTCCTACATCACCAACCCGCACGTGGACCAGGCGGAGCGCGCCCAGGAAGCCGCCCGCGCGATGGTCAACATGTTTGCCGGTATGCGCCCGGTGACGGCGGCCGTTCGCCTTCCGATCACGGCGCCGACGGTAACGTTGTTGACCGCCCGTGGGCCGTATGCGGACCTTATCAATTACGGCCAGCAGACCAAGACAGATGAAATTCTCAACGTCTCGGTAGTCGCCGGGTTCGTGTTCAGCGATCTCGCCAAATGCGGCATGACCGTGCTGGTAACCGCCCGCTCAGATCTGGCCGCCGCCCGTGCGCTGGCCCAGGATATAGCAACGCGCGCCTGGGACATGCGCGAACGGTTTCAGACCCAACTGACTTCCCTGGATGATGCCATCGAAATGGCGGTTCAAAACGCTAATGATAAAACCCGGCCGGCGCTTATTTTTGCCGACGTCGCCGACAATCCGGGCGGTGGCGGTCGCGGCAACACCACCTGGATTCTGTCGGCGCTCTATGACGCCGGGGCGACTGGCGTGCTGTTCGGTATTTTTTATGACCCGGCGTTGGCCCGTGCAGCGTTTGAAGCCGGCGAAGGGGCCGAGTTTCAAGCTGTCTTCAACGCGGAAACGGCAAGCGAATTTTCCAAACGTTTCGAGGCAGCGGCTGTGGTAATCGCACTTTCCGACGGCGAATGCATCGGTCGCCGGGGCTTGTGGGCCGGGCGGTCGCTGGGTCTTGGGCCGACGGCGTTGTTGCAGCTCAATGGCATCAAGGTGGTTGTCGTCTCCAACCGCAAGCAATGCGCAGAACCCCGATTTTTTGAGATGTTCGGCCTCGATATCGCAGACGCCCGCACCGTGGTCGTTAAGTCGCGCGGCCATTTCCGCGCCGGGTTCGACGAATTTTTCGACGACGACCACGTTATCGAAGTCGATGTGCCGGGGCTGACTTCGCCGGTGCTGAGCCGGTTTGATTTCAAGAACCTGCCGCGCCCGACGATCCCCTTGGACCCGGACGCCACCTGGGGCGGCCCCAAATGGTAACGGCTGCTATCCGGTCTCTGCTGTTCACGCCGGGAAATCATCCAGGAAAAGTGGCCAAAGTATTCACCGTCGGCGCCGACGTGGCGATCCTCGACCTCGAAGACGCCGTCGCCCTGTCGGAAAAAGCGGCTACCCGTGCCCCGGTCGTCGAAGCCCTGAAGGCGCCTCGCGAATGTTTAGGCTACGTGCGGGTTAACGCAACGGATACGGATTTTTATTCAGAGGATATTTCCGCCGTAGTCGGGCCGTGGCTAGACGGCATTGTGCTGCCCAAGGTGGAAAATGCGGACCAGCTTCTTTCGGCAGATGCCGACATGCGGAAACTGGAAACCGCTAACGGCGTGGCCCCCGGAACCATCGACCTTATCCCCATACTGGAAACGGCGAAGGGGTTGGCGGCGGTCTCGGAAATCGCCGGATGCGCATCCCGGGTGCGCAGGCTCAGCTTCGGCGCCGTCGATTTTGCCAAAGACCTCGGCATGCGGCTCAGTATGGACGAATGGGAACTGACCCCGGCGCGCTCAGCAATCGTGCTGGCGTCGCGGGTGGCCGGGCTTGACGCGCCCCTGGACAGCGTCTGGGTGCATTACCGTGACAACGATGGCCTTGTGGCCTCGGCCGAACGGGTCCGTGACATGGGTTTTCGTGGTAAAATGTGCATCCATCCGGCGCAAGTGGCCCCGGTCAACGATGTCTTCACGCCGTCCGATGAAGATGTCGCCCAGGCCGAAAAAATCGTCGCTGCTTTCGAAGAAGCCGAAACCCAGGGTTCTGCCTCTATCCAGGTCAACGGCGTTTTCGTCGATTACCCGGTTGTAGAGCAGGCCCGCCGGACGCTGGAACTGATGAAACTGATCAAGGGGTAAAAGATGGCCTTTTCCGTAAAGGGTATCGATCATGTGGTCCTTCGTGTGGTTGATGTCGAAGGGATGAGCCAGTTTTACCAGGATGCCTTGTTGTGCGCGGTTGAGCGGCGTGCGGACGACCTGGGGTTAGTGCAACTTCGCGCCGGCAGATCGCTTATTGATCTGGTCGATGTCGCCGGTGAGTTGGGCCGGATGGGCGGCGTGGCGCCGGGGACCGAGGCCCGCAACATGGACCATTTTTGTTTGCGAATTGATCCGTTCGACGAGCCCGCCCTTCGTGCCCATCTTCTGGCGCACGGGGTCGAAGTGGGGGATGTAAAGTCCCGATACGGGGCCGAGGGCGTCGGCCCATCCCTCTATATCGAAGACCCCGAAGGAAATGTAGTGGAACTCAAAGGCCCGCCGAACAGTTGACCTAACCGCCCAGATACATGCCGCCATTGACGTGCATTGTCTGGCCGGTGATGTAACCGGCGTCTGGCTGGCACAGATAGCGGACCATGGAGGCTATTTCATCAGTCGTTCCCATGCGGTCTATCGGCGGGTGAATCTTGAGCGGTGGCCGCTTGCCCGCCGACGCCGGGCGATCGGTGTCGATGAAACCGGGCGACACGCAATTGACGGTGATGCCGTGCTCCGCCATTTCCACGGCCAGCCCTCGGGTGAAACCGACCAGCCCCGATTTGGCGACCAGATTATGAACCCGGCCCGGCGTGCCGACATGCCACGAAATTCCGCCCAGCGTGACGATTCGGCCCCAGCCCTTTTCGATCATGTGCGACACGCTGGCCTGGGCCAGGAAGAACGCCCCGTCGAGGGAAATGTCGATGATGCGCCGCCATTCCTCATGGCTCATTTCGGTAAACGGCTTTTGTCCGCGCTGGGATGCGTTGCAGACCAGAATATCCATGCCGCCGAAGGTGTCCACGGCCATGCTCACCATGCTGTCCACTGCCCGGCGATCCGTAACGTCGCCAAGGCACGCAATCGCCTGGCCCCCGTTGGCGATGATTTCCGAGACCACTTTTCCCGCCGCATCGGCGTCATTTAGGGCGTTGATGACGACACTGGCGCCATCCGCAGCCAGGGCCATGGCGGTTGCCCGGCCGATGTTGCGCGCCGACCCGGTAACCAAGGCGACCTTGCCGTCTAAGGGTCGATTATTATTGTCGTTCATAGGGTGGTCCTTTTTATCATTTTCCGGTGAAGCGGGCCGGGCGTTTTTCGGTAAACGCAGTAACCCCTTCGGCGAAGTCTTCGCTGACCGTGCAATCGATGAAGGCTTGCGTCTCGGCGGCCAGTTGTTCTTCCAAGGTGCATTGGAACGAGTTGTTCAGCAATGCCTTGGTGCGGGCGTAGGCGATGGTCGGGCCTTGGGCCAGCCGCGCCGCCAGAGTGTCTGTTTCCTCTTGCAACCCGCCGGGCGCAACAACGCGGTTGATCAACCCGGCGTCAAGCGCGGCCTGGGCATCAAATCGGTCGCCCAGCAGGGCAATCTCGAAGGCGCGTTTCAGCCCGACGGTGCGCGGCAGGGCGTAGGTCGAACCCCCGTCCGGCGCCGTGCCCAAATGGCAATAGGCGAGGGTGAAAAAGGCATCGTTCGCGGCCAGCACCATGTCACAGGCCAGCATCACGCTGATCCCGGCGCCCGCCACCGCGCCCCGCACGCTGCCGATCACGGGTTTCGGCATTTCCCGGAAATCGGCGATAAATTCATGCACGATGCCCAGCATGCCTTCAAATTCGGAACGGATCAAAGCCTCATCCGGTTCGCCATCGAGAAACGCCTTGAACGCCTTGACGTCGCCGCCGGCCATGAAGTGATCACCGGCCCCGCTTAAAACCACCACGCGTACAGTATCGTCGCCCCGCACCTGGGCCGCGATGTCGCGCAAGGCGGTGGCCATCTCGCGGTTGATGGCGTTCAATGCCCCGGGCCGGTTGAAGGTAATGCGGCAAATACCGTCACGGGTGTCTGTGATAACGGTGTCGTTGGGTGACGCGATCATGCCTCTAATTTCCTCATTAAGTCTGGCTCAAGCGTACCCCAGCCCGTGTCGTCTTTAAAGGTGTCTAGGGTTCCTCTGTTGTTCCTTGGGGATGAGGTGTATCTATCACCGCACCTCACTTTTCGGGTATGCTTAAACTCTCTCCAACCCCCATCGGCAAGGTAAAGTCCCCAATCGTGTCCAACCCTAGAATTCAACTAATCCACGCGGTCACGGGGGCCATTGCGCCGATCCATCAGGCGTTTGCCCGGCTGTGGCCCGAGGCGCGGCCGGTTGATCTGGCCGATACTTCGTTGGCGGGGGACTTATCCGAGGCTGGGGAATTGACTGGTGCCTTTACCAAACGCATGGCGGCATTGATCGGCTACGGCATTGAGGCCGGGGCCGACGCCATTTTGTTCACCTGTTCGGCCTTCGGAGCGGCGATTGAGCAAGCCCGCCAGGGCGTTGCTATTCCGGTGTTGAAACCCGATGAGGCGATGATCGCCCGCGCGTTGTCGCTCGGCCCCCGGATCGGCGGGCTGGCAACCTTCGCGCCGACCATACCGTCGCTGGCCTCGGAACTGGAGATTGCCGCCGAGGTCGTTAGCCTAAACCCGGAAATAGAATTGCGCCACGTAGCGGGCGCGCTTGATTGCCTGAATAACGGTGACCGGGCGGAACACGACCGCCTGGTTGTCGAAGCCGCCGCCGGAATGACCGATGTCGATGCCCTGTTGCTGGCGCAGTTCACCATGTCGGGCGTTCGCGGAGCCATCCCCGATATACCCGGCCGCACGGTGCTGTCGTCGCCGGACGAGGCGGTTCTGAAACTGCGGGATATGCTGGACGCGGGTTAGGCGCTTATTCTCCGGCCACTTCCGGCACCACCGTCTTGGCGATGCTTTCATCAAGCGCTTCATAATCATAGTAGCCGATGGTGTCATACAGGTCGGCACGGCTGGTCATTTTATCGACAAGCCCCTCGCAGCCCCCGTGTTCCTTGAGGTGCCCGTACAGTTCGGTCATGGCGTGGGCGGCGACCCGCATCGATGTCGCCGGCCAGATGACGATGTCGTAACCCATGTCCTGGAATTCATCAGCGGTGAAAAAGGGTGTGCGCCCGAATTCGGTCATGTTGCACATCTTCGGCCCCGGCACGGCTGCGGCAAAGGCGCGAAAGTCGTCTTCCGACGCCAAGGCATCCGGAAACACGATATCGGCGCCCGCCTCGACGTATAGGTTGGCTCGTTTGATCGCGCCCTCCAGGCCCTCGACGGCGGCGGCGTCGGTGCGCGCAATTATGAGAAGGTGGCTGCTGGCTTTTTTGGCTGCACTGACCTTGGCGGCGGCATCAACGGGCGAAATTAGCCGCTTGTCGTTGAGGTGCCCGCATTTTTTGGGCAGCACCTGGTCTTCGATATGCACGGCGCCCGCACCGGCGCGTTCCAGTTCGCGGACCGTGCGCATGGCGTTGAGAATCTCGCCGTACCCGGTGTCGCCATCGACAATCAGCGGTAGGTCGGTCGACCGCGACACCATGCGGGTTATGAAACACAGTTCCTCAAGCGTCAGGATGCCGACATCGGGAAGCCCCATACTGGCCGTCACCGCGCCGCCCGAAATATACAGCGCCTCGAACCCGGCCTGTTTGGCCAGCATCCCGGCCAACCCGTTGTGGGTGCCGGGTACGCCCAGAATCTCGGGCCGGTCGATCAGTTCCTGAAGTCTCTCACCGGCGGGTCGCGTATCGCGGCCATTGCCTTCCAACCATGTCATCGCATCACCTCGTTTGTACTGGTCTCTGTAAATTGTATACAATGTAGCGATTAATTGCCTTACAATCGAGGCTATTAAACAGGGAGGATGAGGAATGACCGATAGGCTTGCCGGGCCTGTCAGCGGGCCGTCTGCGTGGACGAGCGCCGAGTTGGCCGCCGATGATAGCTGGATTTATCCCCTGAGCGATGCCGAAATCTACGAAATCGAGTCCGCTATGGCTGTGGTCCATGAAAAAGGCCTCAAGGTTTTCGAGTTCGGCGCCGATGATTTCCCGTTACCGACGTTACACGCGAAAATACAGTCCGTCATCGAGCAATTGGAAAACGGTCGCGGTTGCGCTCTGATCCGGGGGCTGGACGCCACCAAGTACGATGAAGAAACCCTGAAAACGCTCTATTGGGGGCTGGGCGTACATCTGGGAACGCCGATTTCGCAAAACGCGAAGGGCCAGTTGATCGCCCATGTGCGCAATACCGGCAGCGATTACCAATCGAAAAATGTGCGCGGCTACACGACCGATGCCCGAATTGCGCCGCACTGTGACCCTACGGATGTGGTCGGGTTGTTATGCGCCCATCCTGCGAAAACGGGCGGAAGCAGCGAAATTGCCAGTGCCATGAGCATCTATAACGAAATTCTGGCCCATAATCCTGAATACCTGGAGCCCTTGTGCCGGGGTTTTCATTTTGACCTGCGCGGCGAGGGCGTCACCGATGACCCGGACGAGGTGACCTTCAACCGGGTTCCCGTATTCAGTTATTGTGATGGTCGGCTGAGCTGCCGCTTTAATCGCAAGACCATCGAGGACGGCCAGGTCAAGGCGGGTGAGCCACTCGAAGGCATTGCGTTGGATGCTGTGCGGGCGGTTGCCGACCTTGCCACGCGGGATGATCTCCGCTTCGATTTGAACTTCCAACAGGGTGACATTCAAATTTTAAATAACCATATGATTCTGCATGGCCGGGGCGGGTTCGAGGATCACCTTGATCCGGAACGCCACCGAAATCTGCTTCGGTTGTGGGTCAATCTACGGGATGGGCGTCGGCTTGCCCCGGAATTTGCTGACCGTTTGAACACCGGCCCCCGAGGCGGTGTCATGGTCAGGGAGGGGGAACGAGCATGACCATCCGTATCGCTATTCTCGACGATTATCAAAAAGCGGCGTTGAGCGCGGCCGACTGGGACAGCCTGGGCCCAGAGGCCGAAGTCACCGTGTTCGACACTTACATCGAAGGCGAAGCTGCCGTCGCCGAGGCGCTAAAAGGGTTCGATGTGGTTATCGGTATGCGTGAGCGCACGCCGTTTCCCAAATCATTGATCGGCGCGCTGCCCGACCTAAAGCTGCTGGTGACCACGGGGATGCGGAATTTTTCCTTCGATATGGAGGCCGCTCGCGCTCAGGGTGTCGTCGTTTCGGGCACCGCCATGCTGGGCTATCCGGCGTCGGAACACGCGGTAGCGTTGATGATGGCGCTGTTCAAGAAAATTCCCCTCGAAAACCACGTCATGCACGCCGGCGGCTGGCAGGGCGACGTGTCCGAAGGGATGCACGGCAAAACCCTGGGCATTCTCGGGCTTGGCAAATTGGGGGCCAAGGTGGCCAAGGTCGGCCTGGCGCTCGACATGGACGTCATCGCCTGGAGCGAGAATCTGACCGTTGAGCGTTGTGACGAGGTCGGCGTTGGCTATGTCCACAAGGACGCATTGTTCGCCGAATCCGATGTCGTGTCGATCCACCAGGTGCTCAGCGACCGCACCCGGGGAATGGTCGGGTTGTCGGAATTCACCCTGATGAAGCCCACCGCCTATCTGATCAACACATCGCGTGGCCCCATCGTCGACGAAGTGGCGCTGATTGAGGCGCTTGCCAACAACACGATCGCCGGTGCCGGGCTTGATGTGTATGACGTCGAGCCACTGCCCAAAACCCATCCCCTGCGTTCGCTCGACAACGCCATCCTCACCGGGCACACCGGTTATGTGGTCAAGGAATTGTATGTGCTGGCCTATGGCGAGGCGCTGGACAACGTGCGGGCCTGGATGGCGGGCGCACCCGTCCGGGTGTTGAACGGGGAGTGAAGCCATTGACCCATTCAATCACCCAGAAGAGGGACGGTTTTGTCGCCACGGTGCTTTTGGATAATCCGGATAAGCTGAACGCCCTCAATCTCGCATCCTGGGAGGAATTGGCGCGGGTGTTGACGGCCTTATCGGAAGAGGATGACGTCCGATGCGTGGTTATCCAGGGTGCCGGGGAGCGTGCGTTTTGCGCCGGCGCAGACATTTCCGAACTGCCCGTTAAGCGGGGCGATGCCGCCGGCGCGCGTCAATACGGGGCCGCCACGGACGCGGCCATTGAGGCCATCACCGGGTGCCTCCACCCGACCGTGGCCGCCATCCGGGGGCCGTGCACCGGCGGTGGACTGGAGATCGCCTGCGCGTGTGACATCCGCATTGCCGGGTCTTCCGCCAGATTTGGCGTACCGATCAATCGCCTCGGCCACGTGCTCGGGCACATGGAGATGAAACTGGTGCTGGCTGCGGCAGGGCCCGAGTTGCTTATGGAAATACTGTTGGAGGCCAGAATCATCGATGCGGAGGAGGCGGCGCGCCGGGGACTGGTCGGCCGGGTTGTCCCCGACGGCGAACTGGAGGCCACCGTGGCAGCCGCGGCAGGACGTATTGCCGAAGGGGCTCCCTTGTCCAACCGCACGACCAAGAAGTTCCTCAGGCGTCTTTCCAGTCCGGCACATTTAAGCGAAGCGGAATTAGACGAAGTGAACACGATTTGCGATTCAGACGATTACACCGAAGGGCTGCGCGCCTTTCTGGCCAAACAAAAACCTGTTTTTGAGGGGAAATGACCATGAGCCAAGCTGAAAAACTGCGCACCCTGCTGGCCGAGTCGGGCGTATTGGTGCTGCCCGGCTGTTTCGATGCGCTGTCGGCGCGGCTGATTGAGCGGGCCGGTTACAAGGCGGCGTTCATGGGCGGCTTCGCCGTTTCGGCGGCCCGCCTCGGTGTGCCCGACACCGGGTTGATTTCGTATGCGGAAATGCAGGATCAGGGGCGCAACATCTGCGCCGCGGTTGATTTCCCGGTCATCGGCGACGGCGACACCGGGTACGGTAACGCGGTCAACGTGCAGCGCACGGTTCGGGGCTATGCCCAGGCCGGGTTCGCCTGCGTGATGATCGAAGACCAGGTTGCACCGAAAAAATGCGGCCACACTCCGGGCAAGCAGATCGCCAGCCGGGGTGAGGCCTTTGCCCGCGTTCAGGCCGCCGTCGATGCCCGCAATGGGGGGGCAGACATATTGATTATGGCGCGCACCGACGCCAACGCCACCGACGGCATGGATGAAGCCGTCCTGCGGGCGCAAACATTTGCCGAAATCGGCGCCGACATTACGTTTCTCGAAGCGCCGACCAGTGAGATTGAGATGCGCCGCTATTGTTCCGAGGTGCCGGGGCACAAAATGGCCAACATGGTCGAAGGCGGAGCTTCCCCGTTTTTGCCGTCCGACCAGTTGGCGGAGATCGGCTACAAGGTCGTCATCTATCCCGTTTCGCTGATGTTGGCGGGGATACAGGCGATGGAAGACGCGCTGGCCACCATGCAGGGCGGCGGTCACCCGGAAACCTTATCCAAATTTTCGCACCTTCAAGACATCGTCGGCTTCCCCGCCTATTACGACGCGGAAAAGAAATACGCCGTCGATTGAAGGGGTGGGGGTAGGGGACGCCGTTTTACAAGTGATGATCGCGTAGAGTGGGCATGTCCTGTGTGGATGGCCGCAGGAGAAATGCAGGTATCCAGATGTGTGCCATTTTGATACGATTGTCATGGATCGCAGGGCAAATTGGAAATTTCAGGCAATGAGTAAGACTTGGGCAGGTGCGTTTGTTCGCGCCACCGAACTCGGTTTACGTATTTTTTTTCCGAAAAGGCGCTGGATTATCCGGTCCCTCATTTATGGTCAAATGAATGGAACCTTGCCGATTTCAACGCGCCAAGGGGAATTGACCTTTTATATTTGCAATCGGCAAACATTGAAATTCGCGCACGATTTTGAAACTTTCGAGCCCGATACCCTTCGCTGGATCGAGCAAATGCCTCATGATGCCGTGCTGTGGGACATTGGCGCGAACGTCGGCCTGTTTTCCCTGTATGCCGCTTTGCGGCCAGAAATCCGTGTCGTCGCTTTCGAACCCGCCGCATCCACATACGACACGCTCGTCAAGAACATTCAGTTAAACAATTTGGGATCGAGGGCATCCGCATACTGCATCGCGCTTGGTGATCGTACGCGCTGCAGCGTCCTCAATATGTCGAGTTTAGAAGCCGGACACTACATGCACAGCTTGCAGTCCTCGGAACGCTCCGATGGTGTTGAAGCCAAGGGAAACTTGGAGCAGCCGGTGCTGGAAATGTCGATAGATGATTTTATCCGAGTGTTCAACCCGCCGCTGCCGACGCATATAAAGCTGGACGTTGACAGTAACGAAAGCGAAATCATTGCGGGGGCAAGGGAGTTGCTGGCCCAGGAAACGGTCCGTTCCCTTCAGGTCGAAATGGTCGGTGACCTTGACAGCACACAGAATCGGAAAATTCAAAAATCGCTTGAAGATCATAAATTTCAGCCGAGCCCGAAAGAAGACAGAGGGTTCTCTAACGTGGAATTTCGCCGCATGTAACGTCGTCGGCAATCACGGATTTTCGGCGCTCACCGGCTGAATCACAAAGGGCATTGGGTTATTTTCCTTGGTCCTTTTATTTTATGGGCAGAGGATGAGATGATAGCCACACCGAGACGCGGAAAAGAAATACGCCGCCGATTGAAGGGGCGGCGGCTGGCTCTTATGATAATGCCACAAACGGGAGGATAAGGTCATGAGCGATATTACCCGGCAGATCGCCGAATTCGCCGCCGGAATTTCCAGTGAATCGGTGCCGACCGCAGCCATTGAGCGCGCCCAGATGCTGGTCATGGACAATGTCGGCATTGCCCTGCGCGCGCGCCACGATGCTGAATCGACCCCGGCTCTGGTCAAAGGTGCAATGACGCTGGGACTTGGCGGTGGTAAGTGCGTCGTCATCGGTGATCGCCGGGGCTTTACCCCCGCCGGGGCTGCGCTGATCAACGGCACGCTGGCCCATTCGCTGGATTTCGACGACACTCACGCCGCCAGCTCGCTGCACCCCAGCGCGCCGATTGTGCCCGCCGCCCTGGCGGCGGCGGAAATGACCGGCGCCGACGGCGAGGAACTGATCCCCGCCATTATCGCCGGATATGAAATCCAGATCCGCCTCAGCAAGGCATTGGGGCCATCCGACCATTACGACCGGGGCTTCCATCCGACGGCGACCTGCGGCGTGTTCGGGGCGGCGGCGGCGGCGGGACGATTGTTCTGCCTAGACGCCGAGCAAATGGCGCTGGCCTTCGGCATCGCGCTGAGCCAGTCGGCGGGGTCCATGCAGTTTCTCGTCGACGGTGCCTGGACCAAGCGGTTCCACGTCGGCCACGCCGCCATGTGCGGCCTGATGGCGGCCTCGTTTGCCAAAGAAGGCTTCCGCGGCGCGGTTGATGCCTTCGAGGGCAAGGCCGGGTTCTTTCAGGCCTACGCGCCACACCCGGAACCAATGAGGGCCATCGAAGGGCTGGGCAAGGATTGGGAAACCCTGGGCATCGCGGTCAAACCCTACCCGTCGTGCCGCTACAGCCACGCGGCGCTCGACGCGCTGATCGCCATGCGCGCGGCTAACGATATCCAATTTGAGGAGGTCGAGTCCGTTCACATCGGCCTGCCGGAAACCGGCTGGAAGATCATCGGCGACCCCGAGGACGCCAAGCAAAACCCCAAGAGCGTTGTCGACGGCCAGTTCTCGATGGCGTTTTGCGCCGCCGTGGCGCTGCGCGAAGGCGGCCTGGCGTGGGACGATTACGCCAGGCACATCAACGACAAAAAAACCCTCGACCTGTGCCGGCGCGTGCATGCCGCCCCCGACGCCAGGGCCGAGGCCGAATTCCCCGGCAATCTCAGCGCCGCCGTCCGACTGAAGACTGCGCGGGGCGAATTCGAGTCCTTCGTCGCCGTACCGAAAGGCGAGCCCGACAATTTCCTTAAGCCAGCGGAACTGCGCGCCAAATTCGACGGGCTGGTCAGCCCCTACCTGCCGCCCGCCCGGGTCGATGAGCTGGCGACGCGGCTTCTGGCCATCGTGAAGGAAGACAATATCAACGAAGTCCTGGCGCTGACCCGGCCCAACCCGGCCGAGGTTCAGGCGGCGGGCGAATAGGAGAAAACACAAATATGGTAGCCGAAGCAAAAGAAGTCGGGCCCAACCGCTACCGGGAATCCTACGGGCGGTATCTGGAAGATTTTCGTGTCGGTGATGTCTATGAGCATCGCCCCGGCCGGACGATCTCGGAATCGGACAATACGTGGTTTACGCTGATTACCATGAACTAAACTATTAAACAGTTTGCAAAATTAGGTAAAATTACGCCATGTCAATGCTCGTAGAAGATTGCCCTAGGTGTGGAGCCAACAGTATCACGTTTGATGTTAACGCTCAGGTATATCGTTTTAAGGAATATGATTGGCAGCATTGGTATGAGATTTTTTGTGTCTGTAGGCAGTGCCAAGCGCCCACAGTTTTTCTTGTTGGGCTTGATGAATATGGATTGAAAGACGTTTTCTACAAGCCAAATGGGCTAGTAGCACATGAAGGGGCACTAAATCCCTTTTTTAAAGTTAGACGCTACATCAGTTTACGAGATCAAGCGCACCGTTCTCCTCCAGAGCATTTACCCGAAGAAATTAATAATGCCTTCAATGAAGGGGCGGCTTGCCTGTCTATAGGATGCTCCAACGCCGCTTCTACAATGTTTCGGCTTTGCGTGGATCTTGCCACGCGTCCCCTTCTCCCTGAAAAGGTTGGATCAGTTGAAGCCCAAGTTGTCGAGGCTGAAGCTGTCTCGGCCGAAGCTGTCTCGGCCGAAGCTGTCGAAGCCGAGGCCGTTGAAGCCGAAGTCGTCGAGGATGACAGGCCCCGACCAAATTCAAAGCAACGCCGTGATCTTGGGCTCAGGTTAGTATGGTTGTTTGAGAACGGGTTGTTGCCAATTTCATTAAAAGAACTTGCAAAGTGCATCCGAGAGGATGCTAACGATGGGGCTCATGTTGGGGACCTAGGAAAAGAAGAAGCGGAAGACCTTCTTGATTTCACGGTAGCCATTCTGGAACGGCTCTATACTGAACCAAAGCGGCTGGAACTGGCTGAGGCGCGACGGATAGAGCGTCGCAAAAGATTAATTGTTGATTTTAAACGAATTCATACATCTTTACGTTGAATTTTATTAATTTTAGGAGCTTGGAATGGTTGCAGAAGCAAAAGAAGTTGGACCCAACCGGTATCGGGAGAGTTATGGGCGTTATTTGGAGGATTTTAAGGTCGGAGATACGTACGAACATCGTCCCGGGCGTACAATTACTGCGAGTGATAACACTCATTTCACTCTACTCACCATGAACCAGCATCCGGTGCATTTCGATGCGGCGTACGCGGCCAAGAGCGAATGGAAAAAGCCGCTGGTCAATTCGGCGCTGACGCTGTCCATCGTCGCAGGCATGAGCGTTTCGGACATCAGCCAGAAGGCCATTGCCAATCTCGGCTGGGACAAGATCAGGCTGACCGGTCCGGTGTTTGTCGGCGATACCATCTATGCTGAGTCCGAAGTTCTGGAGGTTCGCGAGAGCAAATCCCGCCCGACCCAGGGCATCGTTACCGTCAAGACCACCGGCACGACTGCCGAAGGCGTTGTCTTCATGACCTATGAGCGCACGGTGCTGATCCCCAAACGCGGGCACGCCGTCGACGATCTGGCGGATTACTGAGGCCATGCCGCACCCCAAAAACATCACGTCGGCCGAAGACGAGGCGCTGATTCTGGATTCTATCGACCAGTTTTTGGAACGCGACGTCAGACCCCACGCCCATGACCTGGAGGCGGGCGATGTTTACCCGCAGGCGATCGCCGACAAACTGGCCGAAATGGGGATGTACGGCGCGACCATTTCGCCCGAATACGGCGGGCTGGGGCTAAGCGCTTCGACCTATGCCAAGGTCGTCGAGCGGGTCTCGGCGGTGTGGATGTCGGTGTCGGGTCTGTTCAATGCCCACCTGATCATGGCCGCCGCCGTCGAGCGCGCCGGTACCGAGGAACAAAAACAAAAATGGCTGCCGCGCTTCGCCAGTGGTGAGCTACGCGGCGGCGTCGCCCTGACCGAACCCGATTGCGGCACCGACCTGCAAG
>JABMOG010000230.1 GCA_013204265.1 Rhodospirillales bacterium | reverse complement strand
TAGCCCCAGAACACGAACCACGGCGCCCAGCCGCCGGCGATGCGGGTCTGGCAGGTGCGCTGGACGATATGGAAGGAGCTCATCAACAGGACATTGCCGCCGAAGGCGAAAATCACCGCCGAGGTGTGCAGCGGACGCAGGCGCCCAAAACTGGTCCACGGCAGGTCGAAATTGAGAACCGGAAAGGTCAGTTGCAGGGCAATCGTCAGCCCGACCAGGAAGCCGACCACGCCCCAGAAGGTCGAGGCGATGACCCCGGCCCGCACAATGGCGTCGTTATAGGGGATGGCGCTGTCGGGGTCCGCCGGCCCGCCGGTGTCGCCGTCGCTGCGCAGGATCCAGACAATACCGCCCAGGCAAAAGACGGCCAGCAACAGCCCGTGCGCGTATATCCCGGTATCGACGGCGTTGAATGCCAGAAAGGCCCCGAGAAGGCCGCCTAGTCCGAGTGATCCGATGGTGAGTAAAAACATAGACGCAAAGCCCCCCTATAGCGGCGTGACCGTTCAAGGCCATTCCCCTGTAATACTACATAATTATTACGGTATGCGGAAAACCAGTGAATTGACCTTGGTCAATTGGCGGGCTGGTTGCCGGGGTTTATTTCAAGGGAGTCGGGTCAGTTGTCTTTTCTTGCGAATTTTCAACAATTTGTGTGTTCAACCGGCGTTAGCGAGGAATCCCGGAAGCCGCGTCAAATCCGGCTCGTTCATAAACGGCGGTTTGGCATCTCTCGGGACCTGCAAACGGAGGCGGTTTGACCAATAGACCTGCATCCCCACTTGTGCCGCACCAGGAACATCGTGCGCCGATCCTGCCACAAATAGAACCTCGTCTGCTCGCAGGCCCAAAGCATCGAGCCCCGCTTGGTAGGCCTGGGCATCCGTCTTATAAACACCAGCCCGTTCGGCACTGATGATCGTCTCGAAGGGCAGGCCGGTCGCGTGGGCGGCCTGCTCGGCGCACGCTTGCGAACAGTTGGTCACGACCCCCATACGCCATCCGGCGAGCGCGGGCACCAGGCCAGGAACTTCCGGCCACGGCTTACCCCGCTTTTGTCAGCGAGTTGCTGTAGGGTAAGTTTAAATTCTTTACGGCGTCTTTGAAGAGAGTCGCCAAGGGTTTCTTGCATGCTGATAAAACTAAACGTTTCAAAGGGCGCTTTACACCAAGATTAATAGCAACGTGGGTAGAATCACACAAACGCAGAGCTCTCTTTATTGATGGCTGGTTTTTTTTGGTGGGTCTTGTTGTTTTGTGGAATTGCCTTGCATCATTACGGATGGTAAGCTAATTCGTATTTCGTCGAAATACTAAATACAAGGTATGCCATGTCCGTCAAAACTGTGCTTGCGGAGCGCCCCCAAACTACCGTGTCGCCCTACGAGCAAATTGCCAAGCTTGCCAAGGCGATGGCGCATCCGGCGCGGGTCCAGATCGTCGAAACCTTGCTCCGGCGCCAGACCTGTATCGGGTGCGACATCGTAGAAGAGATCGGCCTTGCGGCTTCTACGACTTCGGAGCATCTCAGAATCCTCAAGCAGGCGGGCCTCATCATTGGCAAGGTTGAGAGGCCGCGCGTATGTTACTCGCTCGACCGAGCGGCCATCCAGCCGCTTCTCGACTTCCTGCACATAATCAAGGCCGGGCGCGCTCCGGTTTTTGCGGAGTAATCCTATGTCGTTGTTTGAACGTTATCTGACCCTTTGGGTGGCGCTGTGCATCGTTACCGGCATCGCGCTTGGTCATTTCTTTGCTGATGTCTTCCAGGTCATTGGATCGGCGGAAATCGCCAAGGTCAATCTGCCGGTCGCGGTCCTGGTCTGGCTGATGATCATTCCCATGCTGGTGAAGATCGACTTTGCGGCACTGTCCCAGGTCCGGGAACACTGGCGGGGAATTGGCGTCACGTTATTCGTCAACTGGGCTGTTAAGACGTTTTCGATGGCGCTGCTTGCCTGGCTTTTCATTGGCGGGTTGTTCAGCGCTTATCTTCCGGCCGATCAGATCAACAGCTATATCGCCGGGTTGATCCTGCTCGCCGCCGCACCCTGTACGGCGATGGTGTTTGTCTGGAGCAACCTGTTGAAGGGTGATGCGCACTTCACCTTAAGTCAGGTCGCGCTCAACGACGTCATCATGGTCGTGGCTTTCGCGCCGATCGTCGGCTTGCTGCTCGGTCTCTCGGCGATCACGGTGCCCTGGAATACGCTACTTTTGTCGGTCGTTTTGTATATCGTCGTCCCGGTCTTCCTCGGGCAGCTTATTCGCAAGGGAACGCTCAAGGCTGGCGGCGAGGCTGCGCTTGCAAGCCTTCTTAACCGGCTTCAGCCACTGTCGTTGGCGGCGTTGTTGGCGACACTCATTCTTCTGTTCGGGTTTCAGGGCGAGCAAATTCTGGCCCAGCCGTTGATCATCGGGATACTGGCAGTGCCAATCATTATCCAGGTCTATTTCAACGCAAGCGTCGCCTATTTTCTGAATCGGGCGGCAGGTGAGGCGCATTGCGTGGCCGGTCCTTCGGCGCTGATCGGGGCGAGCAATTTTTTCGAGCTTGCCGTTGCCGCCGCCATCAGCTTGTTCGGGTTCGACTCAGGCGCGGCGCTGGCCACGGTCGTCGGGGTGTTGATCGAGGTGCCGGTGATGTTGTCGGTCGTAAAAATCGTCAACGGCACGAAAGGCTGGTACGAGGCAGGCAATGCGGTACAGGGCCGGGCGGCGCGCGAACAACTCCAATCCTCGCCCCCATGACAAACAAAACCAATCCCGGCAATTTCTTCGAAGACTTCATCCTCGGCCAAAACATCGTCCATGCGACGCCGCGCACGGTGACCGAGGGCGATGTGTCGATCTACGCGGCGCTCTACGGCACGCGCTTCGCCGTCCAGTCGTCACGCGCCTTCGCCGAGATCATTGGTTGCCCTCAGGCCCCGGTTGATGATCTGCTGGTCTTTCATGTGGTGTTCGGCAAAACCGTGCCCGATGTGTCGCTCAACGCGGTGGCCAATCTGGGGTACGCAGCGGGGCGTTTCGGAGTTCCGGTCTATCCGGGCGACAGCTTGCATGCGGTCTCGGAAGTCATCGGCCTGAAGGAAAATTCCAACGGCAAAACGGGCACCGTCTACGTGCGCTCGTCAGGCCTGAACCAGCGCGGCGAGGTGGTGCTCGAATACGTGCGCTGGGTGATGGTGAACAAACGTAATACTGGAACGCCGAACACCGACGCGGTGGTGCCCGAATTGCCGGACGCCGTGGCGGTGTCGGATTTGGGCGTACCTGATGGCCTCAATTTCTCAGGCTACGACACGGACCTCGCCGGCAGTCCCCATCTTTGGGAGGATTATGCGGCGGGCGAGAAAATTGACCATGTCGACGCCATGACCGTCGAGGATACCGACCACATGATGGCCGCCCGACTCTACCAGAACACTGCCAAAGTGCACTTCAACCAGCACACCGAGAAGGATGGGCGTTTTGGTCAGCGCATCGTCTACGGTGGCCACGTTATTAGTCTGGCCCGCGCGTTCTCCTTCAACGGCCTCGCCAATGCTTTTAAGATCGCGGCCATCAATGGCGGTCGTCACGTTGCGCCTATTTTTGCCGGGGACACGGTTTACGCCTGGACCGAGGTGCTGGAAAAGGCGGAACTGGCGGGCCGCAATGACCTGGGCGCGCTCAGGCTACGCATGATCGCCACCAAAGACCGTGCCTGCGGCGACTTCCCCGGCAAGGACATTGAGGGAAAGTATGATCCGTCGGTGGTGCTGGATTTCGATTTTACGGTACTGATGCCGCGCCGGATAAAGTGATTTTCACCACAGAGCTCTCAGAGAAGAAGGGAAGAAAAAAACCTCTTTCGCGCCTTCGGCGCATGGTTCCCCTCTTCGAGACGGACTCCCAATTCTGAGCCTGTCGAAGGATTGTTGCCGCAAATCCCTTTTTTCAGCAGCTATCCAGAGTCTTCAATTTCGCCGCGACAGCAAACCCTTGGCCACGACCTGCGCCTGAATTTCGGCCGCGCCCTCGAAAATATTGAGGATGCGGGCGTCGACGAGGACGCGGGAAATCGGGTATTCCACGGCGTAGCCGTTGCCGCCGTGGACCTGAAGCGCGTTGTCGGCGTTTGACCAGGCGACCCGGGCGGCCAACAGCTTGGCCATGCCGGCTTCGATGTCACAGCGGATGTCGCTGTCCTTTTCGCGCGCCGCGAAGTAGGTGAGTTGGCGGGCGATCATGGTCTCGACCGCCATCC
>JABMOG010000229.1 GCA_013204265.1 Rhodospirillales bacterium | reverse complement strand
GAAGAAGACCCCGGCCAAGAAGAAAGCCCCGGCCAAGAAAGTTGCGAAAAAGGCCCCGGTAAAAAAAAAGGTAGCGAGGCCAAAGAAAAAATAAAAAAGCCTGCTGCGAAGCGCGTTAAATCCACCCGGCGGTCTTCTACGTCCAATCGACGTAAAAGCACCGACCGGCGCGCAGATGAAAGTTCGGCAAAAAGCGCATCGGCCAAGCCCAACCGCCGGACCCAAGCATCTAGGCGCGGTGTCGTTAGTGCGCGGCGCGCAGATAGCGACCGCCGCGACGGCGTCAAGGCCGCGCTCCGGCCAACCGCCAAGGTTACCCGCCGCCCGGCCAAAAAAAGTATCTCGAAAAAACCAACCTTTATGGGATGGCGACGCAAAAACGGCCGCGTCGGTGTGCGCAACCACGTCATTATTCTGCCACTTGACGATCTGTCCAACGCCGCGTGCGAAGCGGTCGCCAACAACATCAAGGGCACCATGGCGATCCCGCATCCTTATGGCCGGTTGCAGTTCGGCGAAGATCTGGAGTTGCATTTCCGCACCTTGATCGGCACCGGGGCCAATCCCAACGTCGCCGCAGTTATCGTCATCGGCATCGAGCCGCAATGGACGGGGCGGGTTGTGAAAGGCATCGCCAAGACCGGCAAGCCGGTAATCGGTTTTGCCATTGAGCAAAACGGTGACCATAAGACCATCATGAACGCCAGCCGCGTTGCCAAAGAATACGTGCAAGCGGCGTCGGAACTGCAACGCGAAAAGTGTTCGTTCAGTGACTTGTGGGTTTCGGTAAAATGCGGCGAATCCGACACAACGTCGGGTCTGGCGTCGAACCCGACGGTGGGTAACTTTATCGACAAGGCGGATGCCTGGGGCGCGACCACGTGCTTCGGCGAGACGTCGGAAATTACCGGCGCCGAGTTGAATTGCGTCCGTCGCGGCAAAACCAAAGCGGTCGGCGCCAAATTTATGAAGACATGGCAAGCGTATAACGACGATGTCATCGAGCAGTTCAAGACCGATGATCTGTCCGATTCTCAGCCGACCAAGGGCAATATCGAAGGCGGCCTCTCCACTATTGAAGAAAAGGCCTTCGGCAACCTGGAAAAGATCGGCAAAAAAACCAGCTACATAGACGTGCTGGGTCCGGCCGAAGCCCCCAGAAAGGGTCCGGGGTTGTATTTCATGGACACCTCTTCGGCGGCGGCGGAATGCGTCACGTTGCAGGCAGCCGCCGGGTTCGTCGTGCACCTGTTCCCGACGGGACAGGGCAACATCATTGGCAACCCGATCGAGCCGGTTATCAAGCTGACGGCAAACCCGCGAACGGTGCGGACCATGGGTGAACATGTTGACTTCGATTGCTCGGGCATCCTGCGCCGCGAGATGACGTTGAACAAAGCCGGCGACGGTCTTATCGACATGACGATCCGCACTTGCAACGGGCGCCTGACGGCGGCAGAAGCATTGGGCCATAACGAGTTCGTGCTGACGAAACTCTACCGCAGCGCTTAGGCGGGGAGATAAACGTGACGATTACCAGCCTTCAAGACCTTCGGGGGCTGGCGGTTCGAGTGCTGACGGCATCCAAAACGTCGCCTGACAATGCCGCCTGCGTGGCGTCGGCCCTGGTTAGGGCCGACGCCGACGGCATTCCGTCGCATGGGGTGGCGCGGCTGCCGATTTACGCGGACCAGTCGAAATGCGCCAAGGTCGATGGCTTTGTGACGCCTGAATGTATTGAGACCGGGACGGCGGCAATCCGCGTCGACGCCAAGTGCGGCTTTGCTTTTCCGGCTATCGATCTGGGGCTAAATCGTGCGCTGGAAATGATCGAGGCTGCGGGTATCGTCGCCGTTGCCATCGGCAATTCGTCGCACGCGGGCGTCCTCGGTCATCCGGTCGAGCGCCTGGCCGAACGTGGCCTGGCGGCAATGGCCTTCGTCAACACCCCCGCCGCGATCAGCCCGTGGGGCGGCAACCGGCCTTTGTACGGCACCGACCCCATCGCCTTTGCCTGCCCCAGACCAAACGCGCCGCCGCTGGTCATCGACCTGTCCATGAGCAAGGTCGCTCGCGGCAAGATCAAGCTCGCCGCCGACCGGGGTGAGGCGATCCCCGACGACTGGGCGACCGACGCGGGCGGCAACCCGACGACGGACCCTGCCGCCGCCATGCAGGGCGGCTCATTACTGCCCATTGGCGATGCCAAGGGGGCGGCATTGGCATTGATGGTGGAATTGATGAGCGCCGCCATGACCGGCTCTCAGTACGGCTTCGAGGCATCGTCGTTCTTCGATTCTGAGGGCGGCCCGCCGCGCACCGGGCAATTTTTTTTCATCTTCAAACCCGAACGTCTGGGCGGCGATGACGCCGTGGCGCGCATCGGGACGCTGATGGAGGCGATTTCCGAACAGCCGGGCGTTAGAATCCCCGGCCAGCGCCGGCTTAACAACCGGCAAAAAGCCGAAACCGACGGCGTCGATATCCCCGACAAACTGCTGAAAGACCTGATGTGGCGGGCCGGGGGTTGAAAAATTTCTGGTATTTTTTTGATTTCACGGAGTTGCGGACAATGAAACTGAGAAAACTTCTGCTGATATTGGGCCTGATGGTATTCATCGCGGTGCAGGCTCTGGCGAGCGGGGCGTGGGCCGACGAATTTGTCTCGGTCGAGTTGGAAAGTGGTGAAACCCAGGGTTTCTTGTTCGACGCGCCGGACAATCCGGTCGGCAGCCTTATTTTATTCGCCGGTGGCCACGGCTGGCTGAACCTGTCCGGTACGAGTATCGGCTGGGGCGATAATAATTTTGTCGTTCGCACCCGTGAGCAGTACGTGGAAAAGGGTTTCCAGGTGGCGGTCGTGGACACACCGTCCAACAAGAAGAAGATTAACGCCATTTTCCGCATGAGCGACGAACACGGGGCAGGCATCAGGGCCGTTGCCTAGTGGCTGAAAGCAAAAGCCAATGTTCCCGTGTGGGCGGTCGGCACCAGCATGGGCACTTTTTCGTCCGCCAATGCCGCCATTCAGGGTGCTGGAATCATAGACGGGCTGGCGATGACGTCTTCGATAACCCGCAGCCCGAAAAAATGGAGCATCCATGACGATTATCCGAACGGGGTGATCGATATGGAATTGTCCAAGGTGCGGGTTCCTACCCTGGTTCTGGCGCACAAGAACGATGGCTGTGACAAAACCCCTGCGGCCGATGCCGAAAAATTGGCCGCCGCTTTTTCAGGGGCCTCCAAAACAGAAGTCAAAATCCTGGATGGAGGCTGGCCGCCCAAGTCAAAACCCTGTGACGCGCTGTCGGAACACGGTTTTTACGGAATTGAGGATCAGGCGGTTACAACCATCGTGACGTTCATCAAGGCCAACCTGAAATAGCAATCAGGTAGAGCCGGGAATCCGTTACGCAGCCCCTTCGGGAGTATTGGTTTTTCCCGTCACGACCTTCCCCGGGTTCATGATGTTTTTGGGGTCGATGGCGCCCTTGACCAGGGCCATCAGGTCCAGTTCAACGGCGGACTTATAGCGTTCCAGCTCCGGTTTTTTGAGGACACCGATGCCGTGCTCGGCGCTGAAGCTGCCGCCCAGGGCGACGGCGATGTCGTGGATCGCCGGGCACAGGGTCTCGGTGTGGGCCTGAAATGCATCGGCGTCGCCCCCGGTCGGCTGGGTCAGGTTGAAATGGATGTTACCGTCGCCGATATGGCCGAAGGCAATCACCCGCACGCCGTCGATGTCGGCCTCGGATCGATGTGTGGCCCGGTCGATAAAGTCCGCGACCCGTGAGATCGGCACCGAAATGTCGTGTTTGATGCAGCCGCCGGCGCGCTTCTGCGCCTCGGGGATTGTCTCGCGTAGCCGCCACAGGTCTTGCGCTTGTTGGCCGCTGGCGGCGATCACTGCGTCTTCCACTTCACTCGCCTCCATCGCCTCGCCGAGCACCGTTTCCAACCCGTCGCGGACGCCGCCGTCGTCCCGGTTGGCGCTGATTTCAATCAACGCGTACCACGCATGGGGCTCGGCGAAAGGGTCGCGTGCGCCGTCGATGTGCCCGCATACCAGATCGAGGCAGGCGCGGTTGAGAATCTCGAACGCGGTGACACCCTCGGCGTTGTCCCTGAGCCGCGCCAGCAGGGAGACGGCGGCGCGGACGTCGGCCAGGGCGGTAAACACGGTTACCACTTGGCGCGGGCGGGGATATAGCTTGAGCACCGCTGCCGTGATGATGCCCAGCGTTCCCTCGGCGCCCAGGAACAGTTGTTTCAAGTCATATCCGGTGTTGTCCTTGCGCAGGCCTCGCAAGCCATCCAGCACCCGCCCATTGGGCAAAACGACTTCGAGCCCCAACACCAAATCGCGGGCATTGCCGTACCGCAGCACCTGCACTCCGCCGGCGTTGGTCGCCAGATTGCCGCCGATCTGGCAACTGCCCTCGGCACCCAGGCTTAGAGGAAATAATCTGTCGGCATCTTCGGCCGCCGCCTGAATGTTGGCCAGCACGCAACCGGCTTCGACCGTCATGGTGTTGTTGGCGGGGTCGATGGCGCGGATTTGGTTGAGACGCGACAGCGATAGCACGATTTGTGAGCCGTCCGCTTCGGGGATGGAACCACCACAATACCCGGTGTTGCCGCCTTGGGGCACCAGGCCGATTTCGGCCTCATTGCAGATAAGGACGATCTCGGCGACGGCTTTGGTGCTGTTGGGGCGTAATACCAGCGCGGTGTCGCCGTGGTAGAGGTCGCGCTCGTCCGTCAGGTAAGGGGCCTTGCCCTCGGCGTCCTCAATCCAGCCGCCATTACCGGCGGCGGTTTTCAATTTGTCGATGATGTCAGGGGTCAGGGCGTTCAAGAAATTTTACCAGTAGCTGAGTGAGGCGCGGAACAGCTCTTTCAACTGGTCACGGTCGGGCACCTGTGGCGAATTGTCGAGCAGCCGCTTTTGCGGGAACGCCTTGTCGGTCAGGTTTTCCAAATCGTCTTCAGTATACCCGACGCCTTGTAAGCCATTCGGCATGTCGGTCTGGCGCATCATGTCGATGACCCGGTCGGCCAGCGCACCGCCGGCGTCGCTCAACGCCACCCCGGAGATATCCGCGCCCATTGCCTCGGCGGCTTTCAGGTGGCGTTCGGGACAGGCCGGGCCGGTAAACCGGAACACCGCGGGCGCGTTGACGATCACCGAAATGCCATGCGGCACCATCGGATGGTTGGACGGCCAGCCGGGCGGGTTGTAGCCTCGTACCAGCCCGGCGACGGCATAGGACATGCCGTGCGGCAGGTGGCAGCCGGCGTTGCCGAAACCGATCCCGGCCAGCATGCCTGCGAACATCAATGCCTCATGGTGGGCGGAATTATCAGTCTCATTGACGGCGTCAATCAGGTGGGCGCCGATCAGGCGAATGGATTCCAGACACGCCATATCGCTGTAGGGATTGGCCCCCTGACCTAACGGTCTGAGGTTTGAATTTTCCGGCGCCGGGCGCTGGCTGAAAGGCCGCGCGGTCAGGCTTTCGACGGCGTGGCTGAACACATCGAAGCCGTTGGCGGCGACGATCGAGCGGGGCAGGGTGGCCAGCGCGCTCGGGTCCAGAATACCCAGATTAGGGCGAAGGCGTGCATTGGCGATGCCGGTCTTGGCCTCCATCTCCAACAGATCGAAAATAGCGATGCCGGTGCATTCCGACGCCGTGCCGAAGGTCGTCGGACACGCGATATGGGGCTTCAGCGGCCCCGGCACTGGTTTGGCAGCTCCGACGGGCGCGTTGACGTAGGCGAGAAAGTCGTCGGGGTAGGTCGAATACAGGTTCGACGCTTTGGCCGTGTCCATCACCGAGCCGCCGCCGACGGATACGAAACCATCGAAATTGCCGTCCCTGGCGAACGCGGTTCCGGCCTTGAACGAGCGGTCCGTCGGCTCGACCTCGGTCTCGTCATAAACGACGACGTCGATGCCGGCGGCCTCAAGGGATTTACGGGCCGTCGCCAAGGGCGCCAATTTCGCCACGACCGGGTCGGTGTAGAGCGCGACCCGCGTCATGCCGAGGGCCTTGGCATCGTCGCCGATTTCAGACAGCGAGCCGGTGCCGAACTTGATCTTCGGGGCCTCGACCGTAAAGGCCTTGTCGCCGCCGACGGCGGGCTCGAAATAAGGGTCCAGAACCATGAGCGATGTTTTCCAGGTGTTTATTGTTGCCGGCCGCGATCATACCCGGCGGCGCCACAGTTTCCGAGCCATAAGCGGAATCTTCTGCCTACCATTGTATGAAATATTGCTGGAAAAAACATTTTTTACCGGCCCAGGGAATATTGGTTACTAATTTATTTGATTAAAATCAATGCCTTGCAAATAATCCGTGGCCTGGCGGGGGCTGGCATCCGGTTTGCTTAATTAAAGATGAATTTCCGTTCGTTCGTGCGTGCGGGAAGTTATGGCGCGAACGAATGAACCTGGAGTTATTGCCCGATGTCGAGAATAAAACGGAAATTAGAATTGTGGCGGACGGTCGTCCTCGGCACGGGCATTTTTGTCTTGCTGGCGGTTTCGGCGATATCGTCGGACCCTGCGTCGGCCGCATGCGCCCCGTTTCCGAAAATTGCTTTGTGGGATACCCTAACCCATGATTTCGCCCGGCGTCATGTGAATGATAAATTTGGTGGCGACTGGCAGGCTTATATTGAAACTCTGCAAGAGTACAAAACCAGGTTGCGCGCCATTCAACAGCGCGGAACCGGCGCAGTTGTGACCTGGAAAAACAAAAAAATCCGCCTTGAGGGCCGGTCCATTACTACTTTTCTTAAACATTTTGATCGCCGCATTGAGGTTACCCAGTGTCTTTCGGGGAGGGATGCCCGGATGCAAGACCGGGTCGAGAATATCGCCAACTTTGCAACCGCCGCCGGGGGCGGAGAAAAGGCAAATGCGGCCAGTCAATGCGACCGTATTCCCGAAGTTCAATGGTGGAAATTCAAAACCCACGACAGTATTTCGGGATACGTCGATCGGCGTTATCAGGGTGATTGGGACTCCTATATTGGAAACTGGACAAAGCGTCTCGAAAAACTACAGAACATCTACAGTCGCGGCGCCAGCGCTGTCGCCAGTAACGGCATTGTCCTAAGAGGATCCATCCTGGCCATATATATCGGCAATATGCGCGAAAGGATTGCCATCACCCGGTGTCTGGCGGGTATCCGCAAACCATCCAAAATCTGAATCAATAATCGATCCGAAAATTTTGACAACGGCTGCTATTCGGCGTTCCTGCGGGAATGGGGCGATCCCGGCAGGGCGATTCCTCTTGGATTCTCCCGTCGCCTTTGGCAGTCTGTATGCAGAAAACCCGAAACCGCTCGCGACTGGTAAAATGGGTGTGGCTTTTGGAGGGTGTTTTGATGGTTAAGCGTCGGGCATTTTTGAATTCCTGGTGGACTTCGGTATTGGCCGTTGCCTTTGTCGGTGTGTTTCTAATGGCGGGGTCGCTTTCGCGGCCAGCCCAGGCGGAGGAATTCAGCGCCGGCGCCAAGAAATTCATTGAGTCATTAACCCAGGACGCGATCGACATGTTGACGGGGGACCTCACCCGCGAGGAACGCGCCGATCGATTCCGGACCCTGATGAACAAGAATTTTTCCATCCCAGGCATCGCTAAATTTGTTGTTGGGCGCCATCTTCGCAAGGCGACCGAAGCCGAAAAGACACAATACATGCAGCTATATGAAGACTTGATGGTTGCCACCTACGCGGACCGTTTTGCCAAGTATTCGGGGGAACGGCTGGTTGTTAAAAACGCCGATGTGCGGGGCGAAAAGGACGTCATTGTCTACACAACCATGGTCAAAGCCGACAACGGCGCCAACCCCCTAAAGGTCGACTGGCGGGTTCGCCTTAAGGGCGATCACTACACCATCATCGATGTCATGGTCGAAGGCATTTCCATGATCATGACTCAGAAATCCGAATTTTCCTCGTTCATCAAATCCAGCGGTGGCGAGTTCAAGACCCTTTTGGGGGAGTTGAAAAAGCGAGTCGATGAAAACAAAAACAAATCCGACAAAACCGCTAAGAAATAACCCCCTTTCCCCTCCCTCCATGCCGAGCACAATGACACAGGAACCAAGGCCCGAAAACCCGACCCCGAGGGTCGCCCGGTGAGTGCTGAGACGCCGTCGGGCAAGGACGCGGCTTACGAGAATTTCCCTGTCGGCTCATGGTTGTTGCCCGTGGCATTGCGCCCACACATTGCGACCTATTACGCCTTCGCCCGCGCCATCGACGATATTGCCGACAGCCCGGACCTTGCGCCCGACGAAAAGGTGCGCCGGCTGGATGGCTTCGAGGCTGCCCTCACGGGCCGGGATATGGATGATCCAGCTTACCTTACCGCCCATACCATGCGGCGCAGTCTTGCCGAGACGGGCATTCCGGTGGCGCACTGCGCAGACCTGATTACCGCCTTCAAGCGGGACGCGACAAAATTGCGCTATCGGGACTGGGACGACCTGATGGGATATTGCATTCTGTCGGCGGCTCCGGTGGGACGGTATCTGGTCGACCTGCACGGTGGCTCAAACGACGGCTACGGCCCGTCGGATGCGTTGTGCAAAGCGTTGCAGGTGATCAATCATTTGCAGGATTGCCAAGATGACGTCCAAACTCTGGACCGGGTCTATCTGCCCGGCGACTGGATGGCAGAGGCCGGGGTTGTCGTCGAAGATTTGTCGAAAGACGCCTCAACGCCGGGACTGCGCCAGGTGCTGGATCAATGTCTCGATGGGACCAAGGCATTGATGGTCGAGGCCCGGCGGCTGCCGGGAGGGCTGAAAAGCCGCCGGTTGGCTATGGAATCGGCGGTTATTATTGAAATCGCCGATCGGTTGGTCCGGCGTCTCAGGGACGGTGATCCGCTGGGGCCAAAGCGCATTCAATTGACCAAGCCGGGTTATCTTTGGTGCTGCGTCAAGGGCGTGGTGAAGGCGTTGTGAGGACGATATTTTGAATGGAGCCGAGATGAGTGCAGGCCTTGTCCTGGCGCTCGCAGCCCTGGTGTTCTGGATCGGGGTTCTGGCCCTGCGCGGCGGCTTCTGGCGCGCTGATCAACGCCTCAGAGATGCGCCGGCCGAGCCCAGGGACTGGCCCGATGTGGTCTGCATCATCCCTGCGCGTAACGAAGCCCCGACCATTGGCCGGACGGTGGCGTCGCTGACCGATCAGGATTACCCCGGCCGGGTCCGGGTCATCGTCGTCGATGATAACAGCGACGACGGCACTGGCGATGCTGCCCGAAGCAAAACGAAAAATCCGGATAATTTGACCATGGTCACCGGAAAGCCGCTCGGTGCGGGTTGGTCCGGAAAGCTGTGGGCCGTTCACCAGGGACTTGAAGTGTCTGAAACTGTGGACTGCCAAGCCCCCTATGTGCTGCTGACCGACGCTGACATTACTCACGACAGCGAAAGCCTGCGGCGTCTGGTGGCCAAGGCGGAGGAGGGCGGGTGTGATTTGGTGTCCCTGATGGTGCGGCTTCGCAGCGAGAGTCTTTGGGAAAAACTGCTGATCCCGGCCTTCATTTTCTTTTTTCAGAAACTCTATCCTTTTCCCTGGGTCAACGATCCGACTAAACCCACCGCCGCCGCTGCCGGGGGCTGTATGCTGGTGCGGCGCACGGCGCTCAGGCGCGCCGGCGGGATCAAAGCCATTCGCCATCATCTGATTGATGACTGCGCGCTGGCGGCATTGCTAAAAAAACAAGGCCCCATCTGGCTCGGTCTCAGCGATCTGATTGTCAGCGAAAGACGCTACGAACGGCTTTCGGAAATTTGGGACATGGTGGCGCGCACGGCATTCGAGCAACTGAACCATTCGGTGTTGGCTCTGACCGGCACGGTGGCGGCGATGCTCGTCGCCTATGTGGTGCCGCCGATGGCTGCCCTCGGGGTGTTGGGGCTCGATTGGCCGGTGATGGTTGCCGGTTGGGTAACGTGGTGGGGCTTGATGGGCATGGCATTTTTTCCGACGCTCCGCCTGTATGGGCAGTCCCCGGTGTGGGCGGTGTTGCTGCCGTTTTCAGCGTTTCTGTACACATTGATGACGGTATCGTCGGCGGTTCGCTATTGGCAGGGCCGGGGCGGCGCCTGGAAAGGCCGCAGCTATAAGGCCCCTGGTGCATCAGAAGGTGCATCAGAAGGGTGACGTAAGCCACAAGGTTGTGTATTCATAAGCCTTATGAGCCCTAAAGAGACTATTTCGGATTCTGAGGCGGCGGCCTACGTGGAAGACGTGGTGCGCCGTTCCGGGACTTCGTTCTATTGGGCGATGCGCCGTCTGCCCGAGCCTAAGCGCCGCGCCATGTACGCGATCTATGCGTTTTGCCGCGAGGTGGATGATCTGGCTGACGAGCCGGGCGCGCTCGACGACAAAATAACCGGGCTGGGCCTATGGCGCGGCGAAATTGAACGATTGTATGGCGAACAGCCCCGCAACCCGGTGACAATGGCGCTAGCCGGTCCGGTTGAGGAATTCGGGCTCAGGAAAGAGGACTTCCGCGCCGTCATCGACGGCATGGAAATGGATGCCCAACCGAGTATCCGCATCCAGGACATGGCCGCGTTGACCTTGTATTGCGACCGGGTGGCGTGCGCCGTCGGCCGCCTGTCGGTGCGGGTGTTCGGTCTCGACGATGAAATTGGCCTGGCCCTGGCGTTCGCCCAGGGCCAAGCCCTGCAATTGACCAACATCCTGCGCGACATCGACGAAGATGCGGGGCGGGACCGGTTGTATGTGCCCAAGGATTTGCTGGTGTCATACGGCATAGCGGACGACGACTTAGGCGCGATCCTCAGGCATCCGGCGTTTGAGAAGGTCTGCGTAACTCTGGGTGATGTCGCCGCTAACCACTTCGCCCGGGCCGATGAATGGGTTGCCGGTTGCGACCGTGAACAGGTTCGCCCGGCGGTTCTGATGATGGAAGTCTACCGGCAAATTTTTCTCAAGCTGAGGCGGCGGGGGTGGCGCGACCGCTCGCTTAGCGTAGGCCTCGGTAAATGGCAAAAGTTATGGGTAGCCGTTCGCTACGGTATTTTTTGATGGCGACCCATATCATCGGCGGCGGTCTGGCCGGGCTGTCGACGGCGGTCAACCTGATCCGGGCGGGCCGCGGCGTTCATCTCTATGACAGCGCCGGTCATTGCGGCGGGCGTTGCCGGTCCTATTTTGACTCAGGCCTGGACCGCCGCATCGATAACGGTAACCATTTAGTGCTCAGCGGCAACCGGGCGGTGGAGGAATATCTGGGTCATATTGATGCGCCTGGTGAACTGACCGGGCCTGACGGTGCGGTGTATCCGTTTCTTGACCTTGCAACGGGCGGGCGGTGGATCGTGGAAATGGGCGCAGGGCGCATTCCCTGGTGGATATTTTCCACCGCCAGGCGTGTTCCTGGCTCTACGCCCTGGGATTATCTGGCGGCGCTCAGGCTGGCGTGGGTGAGCGAAAACGATACCGTCGCCGGGTGCCTGGATACATCGAGCCCCTTGTTCGAAAAATTCTGGGAACCGCTGGCCGTCGGCATTCTGAATACGTCCACCGATGAAGGCGCCGCCGCCCTTTTGTGGCCGGTGATCCGCGAAACCTTCGGCCGGGGGGCTGCCGCCTGCCGCCCGTTGATAGCGCGTGTGGGGTTGAGCGAGACCTTCATCGACCCGGCTGTTGATTTTATCACCGCCAACGGCGCCGAAATCCACCTCAATACCCGGTTGCGTGCGCTGGCGATGAACGGTGGCCGCGTCAGCGCCTTGGAATTCAACACCGGGCCAGTGGCCCTGAGTGACGGTGACAGCGTCGTCCTGGCGGTGCCGCCGGTGGCCGCCGCCGGGCTGCTTCCGGGGCTGGAAACACCGACCCAACACCGCGCCATCGTCAACGGCCATTTCAGGCTGCCGCATAGCACCGAAGACCTGTCTTTCCTGGGGCTGGTTGGCGGCACGGCGCAATGGTTGTTCGTGCGCGGCGACGTTGCCTCTGTCACCGTCAGCGCCGCCGACGCCCTGGCTGAACAGTCGAGCGACAATATCGCGCGAATCCTGTGGGGTGAGGTGTGCCTGGCGCTGGACCTGGGCGATCTGGAACTGCCCGCACACCGAATCGTTAAGGAAAAGCGCGCCACTTTCGCGCAGACCCCCGAACAGGTGAAGCGCCGTGCCGGTGTCCGTACTGAGTGGCCGAACCTGTTTCTGGCCGGGGACTGGACCGACACCGGCCTGCCGGCGACTATCGAAGGGACAGTGCACTCAGGCCGAACGGCTTCAGAAACCGTTTTAATTTCAAGTCGTTAGCATTGAAATTTAGGTCGTTTTCTGCGACAAGTATATTCGATACACGGTGATTGAGGGGGTGGGCTAGGAATCCCGCTTGCACACGTGTGGTGACATTTCCTATAAGTCGGCGATCATGGTGAAATTGGAACTAGTAAAACATCCCGGGCCAGAGATGCCCCCTCCCGGAGAGCCCGACCTCGATACTATCGATGGGGTCATCGAGGAAGCGCGCGCCTGGCTGACCGGGCGCCAAGCCTCCGACGGTCACTGGGCTTTTGAGCTCGAAGCCGACGCCACCATCCCGTCCGAATATATCATGCTCAACCATTTCCTGGACGAGGTCGATGACGAGACCGAGGCCAAGCTGGTGGCGTACCTCAAGAAAACCCAGGGCAAGCACGGCGGCTGGCCACTGTACCACGACGGCGATTTTAATATGAGTGCTTCGGTGAAGGCTTATTTTGCGCTTAAATTGGCCGGCGAAGATATCGACGCGCCCTACATGCGCTGGGCCCGCAAGGCCATTCTGGGAAACGGCGGGGCGGCCAAGGCCAACGTGTTTACCCGCTTTTCCCTGGCCCTGTTTGAACAGGTTCCTTGGCGCGCCGTTCCGGTGATCCGGGTCGAGGCCCTGTTGCTGCCGAAATGGGCGCTGTTTCATATCGACAAGGTGTCCTACTGGTCACGGACGGTGATGGTGCCGCTGAAAATTCTCGCCGCCCTCAAGCCCAAAGCGCGCAATCCGCGCGGCGTCGGCATTCCTGAACTGTTCGTCATTCCGGCCCATAAACAACGCTTCTACCTGAGCAACCCGACCGGGAAGTTTTTGGGTTATATGATGTTGGGCGTCGATTTCGCCGCTCGCCTGTTTCAGCCCTTTATGCCGAAACGTCTGGAAAGGAAGGCTATTAAAAGAGCGCTGGATTTCATAACCGAACGGTTGAATGGCGAAGACGGCCTGGGCGGAATTTTTCCGGCTATGGCCAACGCGCTGATGGCGTTCGATGCGCTGGAATACCCCAAGGATCATCCCGATTACCTGATTTGCCGCAAGGCCATTGAAAAGCTTTTAGTGTTGCGCGGCGACTGGGGCTATTGCCAGCCGTGCCTGTCGCCGGTCTGGGATACCGGTCTTGCCAGCCATGCGATGCTGGAATCGGGTTTGACCGAGGACGACAAAACCATCGCCGACGCCAACGAGTGGTTGCGCGGTCGCCAGATACTCGAAGTCCGTGGTGACTGGGTTTCCAACCGGAGCCACGTGCGGCCCGGCGGTTGGGCGTTCCAATACTGGAACGACTATTACCCCGACGTCGACGATACCGCCGTGGTCGTCATGGCATTGCATCGGGCAGACGCGGAAAAATACCGCGAAGCCATCGAGAGGGGCGCCGAGTGGATTATCGGCATGCAAAGCGAAAACGGCGGCTGGGGCGCGTTCGATGCCGACAACGATCATGTCTTTTTGCAAAATATTCCGTTTGCCGATCATGGTGCGCTGCTCGACCCGCCGACCGCCGACGTCAGCGCCCGTTGTATCGGGATGCTGGCGCAACTGGGGTATGACAATACCGACCCCGCGGTGGCCAGGGGGTTGGAGTATTTGCGCAGCGCTCAGGAAGAAGAAGGGTCCTGGTTCGGGCGCTGGGGCAATAATTATGTTTACGGGACGTGGTCGGCGCTGTGCGCCTTTAACGCCGCCGGCGAAGATATGCATGCGCGCCACATCCGCCGCGCTGTGGACTGGCTGAAATATGCCCAGCGCCCCGACGGAGGTTGGGGCGAGGATTGCTCGACCTATTGGCAGCATCGCCGCGATGAGGTCAAGACCAGCACGCCGTCACAGACATCGTGGGCCCTGATGGGTTTGATGGCGGCCGGCGAGGTCGATAGCGACAGCGTCAAGCGGGGTATCGATTATCTGCTGCGGGCCGAGCGCGATGGCGGCGACTGGCATGAGGAATATTTCAACGCCGTCGGCTTCCCGCGGATATTCTATCTTCGCTATCACGGCTATAGCGTCTATTTCCCGTTGTGGACGTTATCCCGGTACCGTTCGCTCAAAAAAAGCAACACCAAGTACCCTCAATACGGCCTTTAAGTGGGCCGCCTGGGGATCATTACCGGGCTGGCGCAAGAAGCCGATTGCCTGGATGTTTTACCGGTTGATGATCGCCCCCAAACACGCATTTCCGGCGCCCGCCCGGATCGCGCCGTTGAGCAGTCGCAGGATCTGATCAGAGGCGGCTGTCAGGCGCTGCTGAGCTTCGGCATGGCCGGGGGCTTGCGGGCGGACCTAAAGCCGGGGGCCGTTATGGTTGCATCATCGGTTATCGCCCCGGACGGTCGGGTGTTCGAGACATCTACGCCTTGGTTGGAACGGGTTATGGAAAGCCTTGGCGAAGAAGCCACCACCGGGGCCATCGCCGGATCCGACACGGTTGTCGGGACGCCGGCAGCTAAACGGGAGTTAGCCGAGGCTACATCTGCCGCCCTCGTCGACATGGAAAGCCACGCCGTTGCCGCCGTCGCCGAGGACGCCGGGATTCCGTTTCTGGTGATCCGCGCCGTTGCCGATCCCGCCGACCGTGTCCTTCCGGGTTGGCTCATCGGACATATTACTGAAACCGGCAGGCCGCGGTATGGGGCGATCCTGGCCGGGCTGGCCACACATCCTTGGGACTTGGCGGGATTGTTACGGCTGAAAGGCGACAGCGATCGGGCGTTTCAGTCCCTACGCCGCGTTGCTGGTCGTCTTGGCCCTTTGTTCGGACTTCCCTGAGGCTTCTTGCTCAGCCATTTCT
>JABMOG010000228.1 GCA_013204265.1 Rhodospirillales bacterium | reverse complement strand
GTGCGGTGATGCTGGTAAGCCATGACCGCGACTTCATTGACCGCGTCGTCACCTCGGTGATCGCCTGGGAAGGCGACGGGCGCTGGGTGGAATACGCCGGCGGTTACAGCGACATCAAAGCCCAGCGCCGGCAAAACGCCGTGGATAAGGGTGAGGCAAAGGACAAGGCAGCGAAAAAACCGGCCTCAAACGCGGCGTCTTCCTGGACGTCTTCCCCGCCACCGTCGCCGACGAAGCGCAAAGGCAAGCTGACGTTTAAGGATACCCACGCCCTGAAAACCCTGCCTGGCAAAATGGCGACACTGCAGGGCGAGATAGACGCCCGCCGCAAAACGCTGACTGATCCCAACCTCTACGCCAGCGACGCCGAAGCCTTCAACACAGCGGCGGCCGAATTAGAGGTTGCCGAGAGCCAACTTGCCGCCTTGGAAGAAGAATGGCTGGCCCTTGAGATGGCAAGAGAAGAGGTTGAAGGCGGATGAGGGCAGGGGACACGGATAGCCGGTTTATTTAACCACCGGGTTTTTGTCTTTAAGCCATTTCACAATGCCGTCTGTCACGTTGTAAATTTTAGTGTAACCGGCCTGCTCGGCCAACATATTGGCGAGCACGGAAGACCGGTTTCCGGTTCGGCAAATAAAGATAACCTCATCCTCAGGCCCGGCGATTTCTTTTAAGGCCTTGGGGAAACTGCGAACGAAATTCCCTTTGTCATCGAAAGCGGTCAGACGTTGGCTGCCCGCAACGACCCCGGTTTTGGCCCATTCATCCTGGCGCCGGATATCGATGATTTTGGTGCCGCGTTTGAGTAATTCCTTCAACGCGCCATTGTCGATGTTGGCATATTTGGGCGGCGTAAAAGCCAGCAGCGCGACTTCGAATCTCAACGTTGCGTTGGGCGGAATAACGCCGCCGGCGCCTTTCTTGCCGTACCCGAGTTCTGGCGGAATGATGAGTTGCCGTTTGCCGCCGACCTTCATGCCCTCGACGCCCATATCCCAACCGGGGATGACCTGACCAGCGCCAAGGGTAAATTCAAAGGGTTTGTCTCGGTCAAGGCTGGAATCAAACTTGGTTCCGTCCATCAGCCAGCCGGTGTAATGCACCGAGACCTTGGAATGGCGAACGGCGGCGGCGCCATTGCCCGGCTTTAAACTTTGGATTTCGACTTTGGCATTGCTGTGTCCGGCAACAACGTAGCCGGGAACGCCAATGGTCACGACGAATATAGTGGCCGCGAAAATTCTGTGAATGCGCATCATCACCTGGGTGCCCGGATTGTTGAAAAATGAGACTACGTAGACCTAATATATGCCGCCGATAGCCTCAAGGGGAATAGGGCGGACGTTGCAGAAAACCTGATCAACAAATCGCGATTGACCTATGGCAGGCCGTTGCGGACATGCGCCCGGTAGGGCGGTCTTTGCGATAGCGTCTCGTAGTAGGCGGCGACGGCGGGATAGTCGGGCCGGTCCATTTCCAGGTGGAACCAGCGGTTGACGACGAGACCGATGGGGATGTCACCGATAGTAAAGTGTTCGCCGGTGATATAGGGGCCGGTGTTTTGCAGATGCCCATCGAGCTGGCCGACCTGCGCGGTGATGTCCTTGCGGCCCTGGCCGATAAACCAGGCGTTGTTCCAGGGCGCCTCGTCAAGCTGGCCGCCCAGGAACGCGCCCCGCAGCGAAATGGATGTCTCATAGTTTGCCCAGTCCATCCACTGTTCCGTTTGCGCCCGCGCTACCGGACCCTGCGGATACATTTCCTCCGGGCCGTATTTAGTCGCCAGATAGCGCACGATGGTATTGGATTCGCGAAGGGCAACGCCATCCTCGATGACGGCGGGCACCAGGCCGATCGGGTTGATGTCCAGGAAGACCGGATCGTCGGTCGACCGGTAGCCGCGCCCCCAATCCTCGCGCTCATATACGATGCCCAGCTCGTCGCAGATCCACAGCACCTTGCGGACATTGAATGAGTTCGCCCGTCCTAATATCCTAAGCATCCCGAGACTTCCTTTCTGTTAAAATTAAAAGGGGACGCTAATTAGTATGGTGTCCCCTTATTTCTGCATAAAATATTCTTCGGAATCTACTCAAAAGTTATTGGTTCATAGTTGGCGTGCAAATCGGTAAACCGTCTCGCATATTTCTCGCGGACCTCTTCACTCGCCGCATCCAAGTAAGTCAAAATAGCTTTAAGATATAGCGCTCCCATGTAGGCATAAGCGATTTGAAGTTTGAACGGATCTTTCCTAACTTGATCATAAATCCCGTTGGCTTTGTTCTTTGATCCCACCGGATGGGCAATCGAATCACGAATGCTTGTAAGGTGTTGACCCAAGGTTCCTTTTTCTGGAAAAGATAGTTCAGACGAAACCTTTTCTTTCCACTCATCCGATGCGGCATAATCTATCAAGGTGTCTATGTTGCCCTTTCCTAAATTTGCCAATTCGATGAAGGTTTCTATGTCGGCTTTTAATGCGCTGTAATGGGATGTGTCCCCAAACGCCTCATTGATTTTCATGAGTCGGTTGATCCCGTCAATGACCGGTGACCAATCGTCATTAGTATTAACTTCAAACCATTTTTCGATGCAGCCTTTCAGATCAGAAAGATTTTGATCAGGAGAGCCAAGGTGGAAGAACGTTATTGGCAAGTTTTGAATGATCGGTGGTTTTCGAGATTGTTTTTCCGGGACAAATCTTGAGCACAAAATAGGCGAAGTGCTTTTTCGGATTTTCTTGTCTGACAATTCGATTTCATAAACTCCGTTTGTTTTAAGCACCGACACGGGATGGTTTAGCAAAAGTTCAAAAAAAGAACGCCAAATACGTTCCTGTTTGAGCAAGTCCTCAAAATCTTGATTTTCTTTGGATAGGGATGTCCTAAATTCAGTGTAACTACGTCTTAAGAGTCCGCTTCCCTTCTTCTCAAGGATAGGGGCAACAGCTTCCTTAAGTTCCTTCAAATCTGGATCGTCAAAGGACCAAAATATGCTGTTGAGGTCATCAGGTTTATAGACACTTGTCCCCGATGATGCGGCTCGAAAAGCGATTTTCCAACCATTGTCCATGTGAAGTGCCTCGGCGTTATCAAAGGCGATTGCATCCTTTTCTTCATTACCGGAAAACAAAAAAAAGTTCCCATAATGCTCGTCGTATTGAAGGTAAATCCCAAGAAGGTCATTTTCGCTGCAATGGACATCGCAGATCAGAGCTAATGCCGATCCAGAATATTGAACTTCATGAAAATTAGTTTGCCGTCCACTAATTTCCACGTTGAAAAGGGTCAGCAGCTTCAACCCTGTTTCTCCATGCACACTGGCATGCATGATTTTTCTGGCTAGATGATCTCTCCTTAAGTGGCGATCAACTGATTCCGTTGTTGGGTCAATTTCTTGAATAGAAAGCAGCACGCCTTTGTTTGGGGTATAGCTCACTTTGCCGGAATATTTTATGACCCCTTCATTGGCAGGGAACCAGAACGTCCCATACCATTCGTAGCTTTCATTATGTTTCAGGTCTTTATCAGCCACTGCGATTTTCTCCAGCCTCCGGGCAGAAATAGGTCCGTCCCCTTTATTCCCTTTATTCGTCTAACGAGTTTGGTTTATTGCTCAACACTACCGGCTAACTGATGAACCATCTCAATCATTGTTGAGGCAGCATGGCTGGTTTTTTTATGCTGTTGGAGTTGCTCGGTGATTCCCTGAGTAACGGGAATTTCACCACAGGCAGATTTCTGGCGTCCTGCGGCGACATTATATGCCTCTGGCAACACAGTCTTGTGTTCTTCAAAGAGAACCATTACCGCAAGAACGATGCCGCAATGTTCCCCTGAATCCTTGAACTTTAGCCGATCGGATAAAGGCAACGTTTTCGCCATTCTCGCAGCGCCATTCGAAAGAGACCGTTCCGCCTTGATTTCCCCCCAAAAGTAGAAGTTTCCCATAACGCTTACAAAGAGCACAAAAAGGGCGGGCAAAACCCAATGTTTGTCCGTTTTTCTAATTTGCCAAACGACAATTACAAAAGAGACAATCGATGCCGCCCCAGACAAGACCCCCATTCCATCCATCATATTCCCTCCGAAGGTGTGTAAGCTAGCTTCCGCGCACCCTTATTCCGCCGCCTCCGCATACGCCTCCATCGGCGGGCAGGAACACACCAGGTTTCTGTCCCCGGCGACGTTGTCGATGCGGCCGACCGGCGGCCAGTATTTGTCATCGTGCAGTTCCGGCAACGGGAAGAACGCTTGTTCGCGGGTGTAGGGGTGGGGCCAGTCGTCGGCGAGGAGTTGGTGGTGGGTGTGGGGCGCGTTGACCAGGGGGTTGTCTTTGGCGTCCATTTTGCCGTCCTCGACGGCCTGGATTTCGGCGCGGATGGCGATCATGGCGTTGCAGAAACGGTCGATCTCGCGCTTTGATTCGCTTTCCGTCGGCTCGATCATCAACGTGTCGGCGACGGGGAAGGACATGGTCGGCGAATGGAAGCCGTAATCAACCAGGCGTTTGGCGACGTCTTCGACGGTGATGCCAGAGGTTTCCTTGACCGGCCGCAGGTCGATGATGCATTCGTGAGCGACCATGCCGCCTTTGCCGGTATACAGAACCGGGAAATGGTCGTTCAGCCGGTGGGCGATGTAATTGGCGCTTAAGATTGCGACCTCGGTCGCGCGCCGCAGGCCAGCGCCTTTCATCATGAACATGTAGGACCAGGAAATCGGTAAAATACTGGCCGACCCCCAGGGTGCGGCGGAAACGGTGCCGATGGTCTCGGCCCCCCGCGCCGCCGGGTTGACGGCTTCGACCAGCGGATGGTCGGGCAGGAACGGCGCCAGATGACGCAAAACCCCGATCGGGCCGAAACCGGGGCCGCCGCAGCCGGGCGGAATGGCGAAGGTCTTGTGCAGGTTGAGATGCGCCACGTCGGCGCCGATTTCGCCGGGTTTGCAGATGCCGACCAGGGCATTGAGGTTGGCGCCGTCGAAATAGACCTGGGCGCCGTGGTCGTGAATGATCTGACAAATGTCGCGGATGGCTTCTTCGAACACGCCGTGCGTCGATGGATACGTGATCATCAGGGCCGAGAGGTTTTGGCTGTGTTCCTTGGCCTTGTCCTTGAGGTCGCCGAGGTCGACATTGCCATGATCGTCGCAGGCAACGACGACGACGCGCAGGCCCGCGAGATTGGCGCTGGCCGGGTTGGTGCCGTGGGCCGAGGCGGGAATCAGGCAAATGTTGCGGTGGCCCTCGCCCTGGTGTTCCTGATATTTGCGGATCGCCAGCAGGCCCGCGTATTCGCCTTGTGATCCGGCGTTGGGTTGCAAGGACATGGCATCAAAACCGGTCACTTCGCACAACATAGCTTCCAATTCCTCGAACAACTGGCGGTAGCCTTGCGCTTGTTCGAGCGGCGCGAAGGGATGCATGGCGGAAAAGTTTCGCCACGAGACGGGGATCATTTCGGTCGCCGAATTCAGTTTCATGGTGCACGAGCCCAAGGGAATCATCGACCGGTTGAGGGCGATGTCCTTGGCCGCCAGACGGCGCAGATAGCGCATCATCTCGGTTTCGCCGTGGTACAGGTGAAACACCGGGTGTTCCAGGTAGGGCGTGGTGCGGATCAATTGTTCGGGGAAACCTTCGCCGGCAACCTCGTCGATGGCTTCGATGGTCAGGGCTTCCGACCCACGGGTCGAAAACACGGTCCACAAGGTGGTGAGGTTTTTGCGCCGGGTGGTTTCGTCGAGCGAAATGCCGAGCCGGTCGCCGTCGATAATGCGCAGGTTAATACTCTGTTCACGCGCACGCGCCGCGATGGCGCCGGCTTGCCCCGGAACGACGACGCACAAGGTGTCAAAAAAGGCCTCGGTTTCGATCTCGAAGCCCATTCGTTTCAAGCCCTCAGCCAGTATTCGGGTCATGCGGTGGACTTTGCGGGCAATTTTCTTGAGCCCGTCGGGGCCGTGGTAAACGGCATACATGCCAGCCAACACCGCCAGTAATACCTGGGACGTGCAAATATTCGAGGTCGCCTTTTCGCGGCGAATATGCTGCTCGCGGGTCTGTAGCGCCATGCGCAACGCGGGGCGACCGGCGGCGTCGACCGAAACGCCGATGATGCGTCCCGGCATTTGCCGCTTGAAACTGTCGCGGGTGGCGAAGAAGGCCGCGTGCGGGCCGCCGTATCCCATCGGTACGCCGAACCGCTGGGACGAGCCGACAACCATATCGGCGCCCATTTCGCCCGGTGGTTTCATCAACGCCAACGCCAACAGGTCACTGGCAACCGTGACCAGCGCGCCTTTTTCATGGGCCGCCTCGATGACCGGGGCGATGTTGCGGACGCACCCGGTAGAGCCGGGGTACTGGATCAGAACGCCGAACAGGTCGTGGGAGTCCAGGTCGGCGAACGGATCGCCGGTGACGATGTCAAAGCCAAGGGACCGCCCGCGGGTTTTGACGACGGCAATGGTCTGTGGGTGGCAATCGTCGGCCACGAAAAAGGTGTTGGCGTCGGTTTTGCACAGCCGGTGCGCCATGGCCATGGCTTCGGCCGCCGCAGTGCTTTCGTCCAACAATGAGGCGTTGGCGATTTCCATGCCGGTCAGGTCCATAACCATCTGCTGGAAATTCATACACGCTTCCAGGCGGCCCTGGCTGATTTCGGCCTGATAGGGGGTATAGGCGGTGTACCAGCCGGGGTGCTCAAAAACGTTGCGCAGGATGACGCTGGGCATTTTGGCGCCGTAATAGCCCATGCCGATCATCGAGACGAAGACCTTGTTGCGTTCCGACATGCGGCGAAGGTACGACAGGGTGCCGCGTTCGGTTTTGTTGGCGCCGATGTCTAGGGGGGTCTCGGCGATGATGTTTTCGGGTACCGCCTTGGCGATCAGGTCGTCCAGGGACTCCAGTCCCAAGGCGGACAACATGTCAGCGATTTGTTCATCACCGGGGCCGATATGGCGGCGGATAAATTCGTCGCGTTGTTCCAGATCGCTTAAGGTCGGGCGAGACATTACCCCAGTTCCTCCACATATCCTGTGTAGTCTTCTTCTTCCATCATGTCGTCGAGGTCGCTCGGGTCATTTAGCGATACCTTGAACAACCAGCCATCGCCGGTGGGGTCTTCGTTGACACGGCTGGGCTCGGCATCGAGGTCTTCATTGATTTCAGTTACGTCGCCTGAGACCGGAGAATAAATCTCGCTGGCTGCCTTGACCGATTCAATGACGCAGGCCTCGTCTCCCTTGTTCAGTAGTGTTCCGGTGTCTGGCAACTCGATAAAGACGATTTCGCCCAGTTGGGTTTGGGCATATTCGCTGATGCCGACCACGGCGACATCTCCCTCGAGGCGGACCCATTCATGTTCCTTGGTGTATTTGATAGCCATGGGTTACTCCTTTTACTCCACGTTATGGTTTGTAATAGCGTTGTTCGACGAATGGCAATTGGACAACCTGGGCCAGCATGGCTTTTCCCCGGACCATCAGGTTAACCACTGTGCCTGGTTTTGAGAATGCAGATTTTACGTATCCCATGGCGATCGGTCCGCCAATGGTCGGCCCGTAGCCGCCGCTGGTGACTTCGCCGACTGCGTTGCCCTCAGAATTCTCGATAATGGTATGGGCGCGGGCAGGGGCTTTGCCGTCGGGCCGGATGCCGACGCGCCGTCTGTCTGTGCCGGATTTCAATTGTGCCAAAATAATATCGGCGCCTGGAAAACCGCCCTCGGTTCGCCGGCGTTTGTTGATAATCCAGGCCAAATCGGCTTCGACCGGCGTTGTCGTTTGGCTTAAGTCGCTGCCGTACAGGCAGAGCCCGGCTTCCAGCCGCAACGTATCGCGTGCGCCCAGCCCGGCGGGTTCGGCATCGGGTTCGTCGAGAAATTGGCGCGCTAACTCGGCGGCGTCTTTGCCTGCGACGGATATCTCAAAACCGTCTTCGCCGGTATATCCCGACCGAGTAACGAACGCCGACGTGGAGTTGAGGTCCATTTCCCCGCAAGACATAAAAGGCATGGTTGGAGCGTCGGCATTGAAGCGCCCCAAAACAATCGCTGCCTTGGGGCCTTGCAGGGCAATCAACGCCCGGTCGTCGAGAATGTCCAGTTTTGCCCGGTCACCGATATGGCTTTCCAAATGGGTGAAATCGGCGTCCTTGCAGGCGGCATTGACGACCAGAAACAGATGGCTGCCCATGTTTGTCACCATCAGGTCATCGAGGATGCCGCCGTCCTCATTGGTGAACACCGTATACCGCGTTCGCCCAGGCGCGAGACCTTGAATGTCCCCCGGCACCAGGGTCTCCAAGGCGCTCGCGGCGTCTTCGCCATGCAGGAAGGCTTGTCCCATATGGGAAACGTCGAAAACGGATGCCGCCTCTCGGGTATGCAGGTGTTCCTCCATAATACCGGCCGGGTATTGAACGGGCATTTCGTACCCGGCGAAGGGCACCATCTTGCCGCCCAGTTTCAGGTGCAGCGCATGGAGGGGGGTTTGTTTGATGTCCGGGTGGGGCTGATCGTTCACTTTAAACTCTCCAAAAACGACGGTCCGACGCCAACCGTAGCCTGTCATGAGGACGGCCTTCGGGTCAACATATGAGCCCGAATTAGGGGTGCCAAGAGCTAAAACACGAGCGTTATTTGTTGGACCGTTTAATTTTCTCGCGATTGTAGCCCAGTTCATCGCGGGTCAGCTTCAGGCCGACAAAAATTTGATAGTAACTGACGCGCCATTTGGCAGAAATGGGGAGTTCCAGGATGATCGGTTTGCTGGCGAACTGGACGCGGGTCTTGTTGCCGGGAAAGGTGACAACCAAAGGATAAGCCTGGCGGTCCAGAATCCCCAGTTTGGGATCGACGACGCTGACGAAATAGTCGAAATTGGCGTTGCGGTCACGATTGGCCGGGCCGCGTGTGGCATTGAAGGTCAGAGTGACATCGACCTCCATGGTCCCGGTTCTGGTTTCTTTATCGATGTTGCTGACGCAGCCCAACTGGACGCCGGTTATTTGCCCTTCGTAATTGACGTCCACCAGATCACGCTCAGGGCCGTCCCGGAATTTGACCAAAGAGGCGGCATCGGCGACGACCCGGTAATCCGGGCATTGCAGAATGATCGGATTGGTTAATTTGTTGGCTACGAATTCATATCCGCCACAGGCGGTGAGGCCGAGCATCAACAAAATCAGGGCGAGAGCTGAGCGAGCCGCCGCTCCGGCACCCCGATTGCCAGGTGTCGTTACGAGGATGTGTGGCTGCCGTCGCAAAGCGGCGTGTCCTTGGTTTTTTTGCAGCCGCAGAAAAAGACAGTCCCGGTTTTATCCGCTTTGTAGGGCAACGGCTTAAAAGGAGTGCCATCGTGGCTGCCGTCGCAGAAAGGCTGTTTCGCGCTTTTGCCGCAAGAACACCAGGCATAGATTTTGCCTTCTTCCACTTCGACGCCATAAGGCGAATTTTGCGCTACGATCGGTTGGTCCATGGGGGTGGTATCTCCAAGGTTTGGGTTTTTTGCCGAAAAGCGACTGTAAATCAGCCTCTGGGTGGCGGCAAGGTCATGCGTTCAAGGGGATTTATGGTCAGGTTTTTTTCCGGGATCAACCAGTTCGATCAGCGTCGCGGCGAGGCGGCCAAAGGCCCGCGCCCGGCCCCAGGAATTATCGATCGAACGGGCTACGCTCAAACCATGATCAAAGGCCGCCCAGGCAGCGACTTCCTCGCCTTCGGTGGCATGCCCGGCGGCAATTTCGCTAAACATCCATACACGGCTCAGGGTGCTTTTCATTTTCCCCGTTGCCTGGTTGGCGCGTGCTCTGGTGCCTTGTGCACCCTTTTCGTCGCCGGCCCGGAACTGTTCGGCGGCGATGGTCCAAAGGGTTTTTGCACGAAGCTGGTTGTCGTCGATTTCTTCGGCCGATTCGATGGCTTTCCTGAAAATAGATGGCGCGCGGACCCGAGCCGTGGGCAGTTTTCCGATTCCGGCCATGGATAATGCCACCCGGCTGACCGCATAGGAGCGTGCGTAGGGCAATTTGATTTTTTTGATCGCGCCCAAGGCCAATTCGAGGGTGATTTCGGCGGCCGACAAATTGTTTTTTTCGGCCTGGGTCAATGCAATTTGCCCGAGGACGATGGCCCGAAAACGGACCTCTTCAATGGTTCTCGCGGTCGCCAACGCGGCCGCCGCATCACCGGCCAGGGCTTGCTTGGTGGCGGTTGTGATTAAGACCGGGGTGCGGTTTGAATGTTCCGTGACGTCGTCAAGGATGGTCATCGCCTGGGCCAGTTGCTCGGTTTCCGCCCAGGCGTTGGCGACGTGACGCAGGGCCACGCCCATGTTGCGGGCATCGATGGTCTTGCGGGCGAAGGCCTCGGTTTTTTGCAAAATATCGGCGGCGCGCTGGGGATTGGCGGCGTGGGCGAAGATGACGGCCGAGCGGGCTTGGAAGGACACTTGCGCCAAGGGCTCGGGTAGTCCTTTCAGGGTTTCCAGCAAACGGGCCGCGGTGACTTTGGCGGCGTCGAAATCACCGCGTTTGACCTGAATATCGGCGATGGCGGCCAACGCTTCGGCCTGCTTTGCGGGGTTGGAAATGATGTCGGCGGCGGCCAGTGCCTTGTCGTTCAGGCCGGACGCGGCCTGCCCTTCGGCAATGTCGCGAAGGGCCACAATGATCAGACGGGGGTCACGGATGCGGCTGGCGGTGGCCATGGCGTCCGGCCCCAGCCCGGCGCGTGCCTGGGCAACCAGAATTTCGCCCAACGCCCAATCGCGCAGTTCCGGTTTGAAAACGGCTTTGGCGCTTTCGAGGGCTTCCGTCAGTAGGCAGCGAACGGTGACGTTTTCCAGGCATACGGCTTTTTCCCGAGTCGGGTCGGCGACGGTTTCTTTTTTTCCGGTGACCAGGTCGCGGGTCGCCGGATGGTTGAGCAGGGCCTCGCGCGCGGCGCTCATGTTCTCAATACGCACCTTGTCCAGCCGTTTGAGAAGAAGATTAACCTGGAAGGCGTTCTCCAGCCCCTCGACCAGCTTCTTGCTGATGCGGCCGGTAACCCGTATGCCGGCGGTGGCCTGATATTTACGCACCGCGGTCTTGGTCTCCGCCGACATCCGGCCGTCCACCGTGCCACGATATATACCAAGCTTGGTGAGGGCTTTTTGGACTCTTATAACGAGGTCGTCGGGCTTGCCTTCCCGGATGCCCTGGGCGGGAATTTCTCCCGTGGGCCGGGCGGCGGTTGCGGGAGGGCTGGATAGTATCAGCAGGGTAAGGCCGACAAAAATTCCGGCCATTGTCCTGGCGGGGAAACTGCGGAGGGCGTCGGTCACGAGATGCATTCCATTCGCATTCATTTAACTACATACAATGGCCTACTATATACACCTTGCCGAGGCGAAGCCCAATGCCGTCATTGGCCTTGCCACGGCGGCGGCGGTTCCGTAAGACACCCTTGGTATTAGGGCGGGGACATTATGGCTGTTTATACAGAGGTCGGTGACGGCGAACTGATCGAATTTGCCGCCGAATACGATATCGGCGAGGTTTTGTCGTGCAAGGGCATCGCCGAAGGGATCGAAAATTCCAACTTCGCCCTGACCACGTCGCACGGCAGCTACATCCTGACCCTCTATGAAAAACGGGTTAACCCGGACGATCTGCCGTTTTTCCTCGGCCTTCTGGATCATCTGGCGGTCGCCGGGATTCCGTGTCCGACGCCGGTGCATGGGCGCGACGGACGTGCGCTCAGGCAGTTGTGCGGGCGGCCCGCCGCCATCGTGACGTTTCTGGCTGGAATGTGGCCGCGGCGCATTACCCCCGACCATACCGCCGAGGTCGGACGCGCCCTGGCGGAACTGCATCTGGCCGGCGGCGAATTCACCATGGCGCGCCCTAACGACCTGTCCCTGGCTGGCTGGCGGCCATTGCTGGCGCGGTCCGATTCGCGAGCCGACGAAGTTGCAAAGGGTCTGGCGGCGGAACTCAGCGCTGAGCTGGATGTGTTGGAAAAAAACTGGCCTGAAAATTTGCCCAGCGGGATCATTCACGGCGACCTGTTTCCCGACAACGTGTTTTTTCAGGGCGGGCGGCTGACCGGGCTGATTGATTTTTATTTCGCCTGCAACGACATGTTCGCCTATGACCTGGGCGTCTGCCTGAACGCCTGGTGTTTCGAGCCGGACCTGAGTTTCAACATCACCAAGGCGCGGCGCCTGTTGACGGCGTACCGCAAGGTGCGGGATTTATCTGTGGGCGAACTCGACGCCCTGCCGCTGATGGCCTGCGGCGCGGCAATGCGGTTTTTGCTGACGCGGTTGTATGACTGGCTGAATACGCCGGCCGGCGCCATGGTCACCCGCAAAGACCCGCTGCCCTATCTGGCGCGGCTGCGCTTCCATGCTGGCGTCAATGGCCCGGCCGATTACGGGCTCGGGTAAGGCATGGCGTCAGGCACATCGGAACGGGTTGAAATCTTCACCGACGGCGCTTGCCTCGGCAACCCCGGCCCCGGCGGCTGGGGGGTGTTGCTGCGCTGGTGCGGTGCGGAAAAGGAACTCTATGGCGGCGAGGCGGATACCACCAACAACCGCATGGAGCTGATGGCGGCCATCCAGGGGCTGGAATCACTGACCCGCGAGACATCCGCCGACCTGTACACCGACAGCACCTACGTCCAGAAGGGGATCACCGAATGGATCCACGGCTGGAAGAAAAAAGGCTGGCGCACGGCGGCCAAAAAACCGGTCAAAAACAAAGACCTGTGGCAGCGCCTCGACAAGGCGATTGTAGGCCACGACGTGCAATGGCACTGGGTCAAAGGCCACGCCGGTCACGCCGAAAACGAACGCGCCGATGAGCTGGCCGGGCGGGGGGCGGAGGAGGCGGCTGGGCGGTAGGGCTTTTTCATGGCGGAGCCGCCGGATACGATCCTGGCTAAAATGGAAAGACTCTTGCAAACCTCTTGCGTTTACGGTGGCCGCCGTCAACCACACAATCAATGATCGTGGCGATGGTGTTCATCGGGATAATGCGGGTGAAGGTGTCGCGTTGGTTCGTGTTGGTGTTTGTGAGCATGCGGCTTATCCGGGAAAATATCATGATCATGCCCGTGGTGTCCGTCATCGTGGGCGTGGACATGGGAGTGCTCTACTCTTTTGTGTTCATGCTCGTGTGCATGGCGTTCGGTAATGTGGAGCCAAACCCCGACGGCCATCAGCCCGCCCGCCAAAACGAGGACGATGGTTACTGAATCGCCAAGAAGGGGAACGGCAATGATTGCGCCGACGAAGGGGGCGGTGGAAAAATACGCCGCCGCTCTGGCCGTGCCGAGTTCCCGCAGGGCAATCACAAACAGCGCAAGGCTGACCCCATACCCCAAAAAGCCAACAATGAGGGACATTAGGATGGTATCAGAAGGCGGAATAGCCATCCCAACGATCAGCGCGAGACTAACGTTGGTTACGCCGGCGACAAGCCCTTTGATCGCGGCCACTTGAAACGGGTCGGACAGCGACACTTTGCGGGTCAGATTGTTGTCGATGCCCCAACACAGGCAGGCCCCCAATATGGCGAGCGCCGGCCAGGGGGATTGCACCTGAATCGTTCCCGACCATGAAAGGACGACCGCCCCGAAGACGATGGCCGCCATGCCGAGCGCGATGCGCCGGTCGAAATTTTCACGGAAGACATACCACGCAAGGAGAGCCGTAAAAACGCCCTCCGCATTGAGCAGAAGCGAGGTCGTGGAGGCTGATACTCCCGCCAATCCCCACATGAGAAGAACAGGGCCCGCAATGCCTCCGGTGCCCACGGCGCCCAACATCCATGGCCAGTCGTGGCGGGCAAGTTCGTTGCCTTTCGAGCCCCGAACAAATCTGACAGCCGACAGCCCAATACCCGAGCCGAGATAAAGAAGCCCGGCGAGCAGCCACGGGCTTACATCGGTCAATAATATCTTTGCTATGGGAGTGCTGGCCCCGAAAAGGGCTGCGGCGCCAAGAGCGGCGGCGATTCCGGTGCGATTTGCGTTCATATTACGACTATAACCGACGCCGCAAATATTCACATCTTGCTGATTAGCATGCCGGAGAGCGTGCCATCGGAAGTGGCTAAAAGCAGTCCCAAGAGCCTCCAGAGTCTTGCGATTATAACGGGCCTCAAACTTCCCCCAGCATAACCTCGGCGCTGGTGTTCTCGAACGTGCCGGGTGCGTCGATGTGCAGGGTTTGCACCGTTCCGTCGTCGACGACCATCGAGAAGCGCTGGCAGCGCACGCCGAAGCCTTTGGCGCTCATGTCGGCGTCTAAGCCTGTGGCTTTGGCGAACTTGGCGCTGCCGTCGGCTACCATCATGACAGTGTCACCGACGTTTTGCGCGGTGCCCCAGGCGCCCATGACGAAGGCGTCGTTGACGGCGATGCAGACGATGGTGTCGATGCCCTTGGCTTTCAGGGCCGCGGCGTTGTCGACATAGCCGGGCAGGTGGCGGGCCGAGCAGGTTCGGGTGAAGGCGCCGGGCAGGCCGAAAATCGCCACTTTTTTGCCGGAAAAAATGTCGTCGGTGGAAATGCCGCCGGGGCCGTCCTGGGTCAGGATGTTGAGGTCCAGGGATGGAATTTTGTCACCTACGCTGATGGTCATGGGATGGTTGCTCTCCTGCTCGGGGATTGGGTTTAGTTTTTTGATATTTTAACGGATTTGGAGGCTCGGCGAAAGGCACCCTGCACCTCGTCCTGGCTGAGCAGTTCAGCCAAGACGATGCCGTCCGGCGCGCCCGGCCCGTACACTATATTGAACGGGATGCCATAGCGCTGGTGGCGGGCCAGATAGGCCGAAATTATCGGGTCCGGTTTGGTCCAGTCGGCCTGCATCATCACCACGGAGTCGGCCTTGAAAACCTTGAGCATGGCGTCGGTGTTGAGGACCAGCCCCTTGTTGACCAGACAGGTGATGCACCAGTCGGCGGTGACATCGACGAAGATCGTTTTGCCACCAGCGACCAGTCCGGGGATAGCGGCTTCATCCAGGGGAGTCCACAGTTTGTCGAGTTCGCCGGTGCCTGAGTACGGGGTCAGGTTTGAGCCGTTCGCCCGTGCCCCGTCGCCGGGCGCCGTGCCGAGCCAGTTGGGTACCAAAAACGCCGCCACAACGGCAAGAACAATGCCCAGTGGCACCCGCCGCCCGCCGCCTTTGGGAACGAGCCGGGAGAGCACCAAAAGTCCCGTCCCGGCCGCCGCCAACACGCCGACGGCGGTGGCGGCTTTGATTCCAACAGTGGCCGCCAGAACGCTCAACAACCACACCCCGGTGGCGACAAGGGCGAGGCTGAGAACGCGCTTGAGGGTGATCATCCACGGCCCCGGCCGGGGCAATCGTGTTGCCAGTCCGGGGAAGGTGGCAACCGCCAGATAGGGTAGCGCCAGACCGATACCTAGGGCGGCGAAGACGGCGCTGATTTCGAGCCCACCCCGGGCCAGGGCAAAACCGACGGCAGTGCCGAGGAACGGCGCTGAGCACGGTGTCGCCAACAGGGTCGCGAAGGTGCCTTGCAGGAAATGCCCGCCCAGCCCGTGGACGTGGCTGGCGTGTTCGCCGAGGTCGGACACCCATTCCGGCAGGCGAACCTCGAACAGCCCCCACAGGTTACACGCGAAGGCGACCACCAACACGGTCATGGCGATCAGGAACCACGGCTGCTGGAACTGGATGCCCCAGCCGACGATCATGCCGCCGGATTTCAGGGCGATCAGCACCCCGGCCAGGACCAGAAAGGCGAACACGATGCCCGCCGCGGAGGCCAGGAAACTCATCCGCACCAACCGGCGTTCGCCGCCGCCGTGGCCGACGACGCTAAGCAGCTTGATCGACAGCACCGGCAACACGCACGGCATCAGGTTAAGGATCAGCCCGCCCAGAACCGCCAACGCCAGGATCACGATTATCGGCGTCGCCGCGTCTTTTTCGGTCACGGGCGCCACCCCACCGAGGGCGGCGGTAACGGTAAATTTCTTCTCGGCGGAGCGCTTGCCGTCGACGACGGTCAGCGTCAGGTTCTGCCCGACCAGTGATTTCTGATTGGGCCCGGTGATTTCTGAGGCCCCGAAGGCCTTGACGGTCAGGCGGGCCTTCAAGCCGTCGGGGTCGATATCGACGGTGGGCTTGGAAAACACCAAGACGTTGGACCCATCCGGGAACAGGTCGGGCTTTTTCAGCGCCATCGTCGATGACAGCGTCACCCGCAAAAACGTGTCCTTGCCCGCGGTCCAGGTTTCGGCCCCTTGGACGGTGAGGCCGTGGCGGCTGCCGGGGCCTGGGACGTTGACTTGATAGCGATTGATTAAATGCGCGAAGCGGCTTGGCTTGGCCGGGGCGTCTATGCCGCCGACGGCTAGTGTCAGCGCCACCTCGGCGTCATAGGGAATGCAGATGTCGCTGCACGTCAGGTAGCGCACGGTGCCGGCGACGCTCAGCGGTTTCGATGCATCAAGGCGCTCGACCGTCATCGGCAGGACGACCTCGTCCTTATAGCCCAGCGTTTCCAGGCCCAGGATCGAAAACCGTGTCGGCGCCGGCCATTGCAGGGTCGCGGATTTCAGGTTCTCCGATTTCGACCAATCGGGTTGCGGCGGGAACCCGGCGTCGCCCGGTGATCGCCAATAGATTTTCCAGCCCGGCTTTAATTTAAAATGCAGCCCCAGCGTTGTTTGTTTGGCAGCCCCGGTGGTTTCCGTCGCCGCGATCAGGCGCATCGCCGTCTGCTCGGTTTCCGCCCACGCGGATGCCCCAGGGGAAGAGGCGGGTTCCGCTCGTGCATCGGCGCCAACGCCTAAGATCATCAGGGCGAGGGCGAGAAACAGTCCGGTAAAATTTTTAAGTTTCATATTCATGGTTGTCATTGCGGCGATACTATAGGGATAAAAAAACCGATTTCACGCATCTTAGGCCCCTCATCACGGACTGTTTATGGCGCGTTATCGGTGTCATCCTAAGGTCATCATCCTTTCATCATCGTCTCATCATCGTGTCATCATTCCCTCATCATTCTTTCATCATCGTCTCATCATTTTTCGAGGTCTCGAGTGGACCAAGCCATTGATTATAAAAGAAACTTATCCGGACCAAGGGCGAAAATGTCATCATTTTGCGTTATTCCACCTTGGGCCACCCAGGGGGCGGTCGGGAAGCCAGGGTTTTTAAGGGTTGTCGGCATGGTCATAACCTATAATTCCTATTAATAAAATAACAGGGAATAAGATCATATTTAGCCGAGGCTGTCAAGAACAAAAAACGAACAAGCGTTAATTGCAAACTCATTGATTTCTGGGGATTCGCTTGTCAGTTAAAAAATCGGGGGCATTTTTTACCCGATTATTCGTTACGGCTAATTATTCGTCCCCGAAAGGGGGATGTCAGCTCAACGAGCGACCACGTAAGACGTTGAAGTTTGAAACGCCGGCAGAAAGATTTAACGCATGTGTTG
>JABMOG010000227.1 GCA_013204265.1 Rhodospirillales bacterium | reverse complement strand
CGGGTCATGCCCAACTTCGCCAACCGCATCAAGGGCGGACGGCCCTTGAATGTATATGGCTCGGGCGACCAGACACGAACCTTTTGTTATATCACCGATGCCATGAACGGGTTTTTGCGGGTCATCGCCGCGGGCGTTCCCGGCGAGGCCTATAACATCGGCAACCCGAAACCGGAAATATCCATGATCGACCTGGTAAAGGGTATGGAGAAAGCCTGCGGCGGGAATCTGGACTACAACGTCATCGAGTACCCGGACAGCTACCCGGCCGACGAGCCGCTGCGCCGCTGTCCCGACATCACCAAGGCGCGCCGGCAAATCGGATACGAGCCAACGGTTGATCTGGACGACGGCCTCGCCCGCTTTCTTGGCTGGGCCGATAAAATCTATACCGGCGAGGCGTGAGCGAACTTCGCATTCCCCAGACTCTTCGCCTCGGCCTGATCGGCGCCGGGCGGTGGGGCGTCAACTACATCCATACCATTGCCGGGCTGGACGGTGTTCACTTGACCCGCCTGGCCAGCCGCAACCCGGACAGCGCCGGGTTGATCGGCCCCGAGTGTGCCATCCATGAGAACTGGCAAGACCTCGTCGAGGCCGGGGACCTGGACGGTATTATTATTGCCTCGCCGCCCGGCACCCACGCTGAAATAATTTTGGCGGCGATCAGCCGGGGATTGGCGGTACTGGTCGAAAAGCCGATGACCCTGTCCGTCGCTGAGGCCGAAAGGGTTCTTGCCACGGCCCAAGCCGAAGACGCCATCGTCATGGTGGACCATATCCATCTCTATAGTGCCGCCTGGGAAGCCGTAAAGCGCCAAGCTCATGACCTGGGTGCCATCCGGGCGATCTCCGGCGCCGCCGGAAAATGGGGGCCGCTCAACCCGGACACACCGGTGTTGTGGGAATGGGGCAGCCACGATGTTGCCATGTGCATCAACCTGATGGGACGGACGCCGGAACAGGCCACGGCAACCTGCGTTGATGCCCGCGAAGGTGGCGAGACTCTGGCCCTGACGCTCGATTTCGGAGACGCCACCGCCAAAATCGCTATCAGCAACCTGTATATGGAAAAAAGCCGGTTGTTCACCATCTCCTTCGAGAAGGGCGAGTTGGTCTACGACGACACCCTGGACGGCGGCGACAAGGTTCGTCTCAAAACTTCGCCCCGGGACCCGGGCGGCACCTTCAAGCTCGACCCCGGCACGCCACTGGAACGCGCCGTTATGGCCTTCCTCGGTGCCATCCGGCGCGGCGCACCCGAATGGGACGATGCGGCCTTAGGCGCTCAAGTCGTAGGGACCCTGGCCCGGCTGGACTCGACGCTCTCCTAAGCTACCTTTAAGCCCCATAGCAAAGCGCCCCCCGGAAAAGACGAGGGAGCGCTTTTTTTTGTTGACGGGCGTCATTCGCGATACACTCTGCCCCATGGACTGGACTATCTCCCTGATCATTGCCGCCGCCGTTTTCGCGGCCACCCTTGCCAGCACCGGCGCCGTGTTGCGAATTCTACGCGCCCGCGCCATTCTCGATCACCCCAACGAGCGTTCCAGCCACACGGTGCCAACGCCGAAAGGCGCCGGTATCGCCGTCGTCGGGTGTATCGCCGTGACCTGGATCGCCGTCGCCTGGTCTGAACCTTTGGCCGGAACCATGTCCGCCATCATTGTCACAGCCCTGGTCCTAGCCGTGCTGTCCTGGTTCGACGATCTCCGAGGCCTTAGCCCTCTGTGGCGGCTTTTGGCGCAGGTCATCGCCGTCGCTTTCGTGATGTCCCTGACCTGGGCCGCGCCGCTACCAGAACATGGTTTTTTCGGCGGGTGGTTGCCCGGCGGATGGGATGTCGTGGTCGCCGGGCTTGTCTGGGTGTGGTTCATAAATCTGTTCAATTTCATGGACGGCATCGACGGTATTGCCGGGGTCGAGACGGCGACCATCGGCATCGGCGTCGCCATCGTCACGGCAATTGCCGGATTGGTGCCTTTGTTGGGGTTATTCGGTATCACCATCGCCGCCGGTGCGTTGGGTTTTTTATGGTGGAACTGGCACCCGGCGAAGATTTTTCTCGGCGACGTCGGCAGCGTACCACTGGGGTTTTTGCTGGGCTGGCTGCTATTACAACTGGCGGCAAATGAGCAATGGGCGGCGGCGTTGATCCTGCCTCTGTATTATTTTGGCGACGCCACCATAACTTTGGTGCGCCGAGGGTTGCGCGGCGAAAAGGTCTGGCAGGCCCACCGCGAGCATTTTTATCAACAGGCCACCGCGCGCGGACTCCACCACGGCGAAGTGGTGCGGCATATTCTGCTGGTTGACGTCGTCTTGGTCGCCCTTGCCGCCGCCGCCGCCCTGGGATGGGGAGTGGCCGCGCTAATATCGGCGGTGGTCGTGGTTGCATGGCTGTTGTTTTTCCTCAGCGCCCAAACAGGCCAGAAACCGGACAAAACCTGAAGTGGCGGCAATATTGAACATCCTTTTCCTGACTGAAAATTTTCCGCCGGAAACCAACGCCGCCGCCACTCGGGTGTATGAGCGCGCGTGTTACTGGGTCAAGGCTGGTCACCGGGTCACGGTCATCACGTCGGCGCCGAATTTCCCGGACGGAATTCTCTTCCCCGGCTATGAGAACCGCTGGTGCCAAGTCGAGGACATGTCCGGCATTCACGTCGTCCGGGTCAAAACTTTCATCGCGCCCAATCTGGGTGTTGTCCGCCGCACCCTGGATTTTCTCAGCTTCATGGTGACGGGGGTGTGGGCCGGGCTGTTTGAACCTAAGCCCGATGTCATCGCCGCCACGTCGCCGCAGTTTTTCGCCGCCGTCGCCGGTTGGCTGTTAGGAGCGGTTCGGCGCGTTCCGTTCGTGTTCGAGCTGGGCGACTTGTGGCCGGCCTCTATCGCCGCCGTCGGCGCGGTACAGCCCGGTCGCGCCCTTCAGATGATCGAAAAACTCGAACTGCACCTGTACAGACGCGCCGAGGCCGTGGTCGCGCTGACCCACGCCTTCAAGGAAAACCTGGTGGCGCGAAGCATCGACGGAAATAAGATCGCCGTCATTCCCAATGGCGTCGATCTGTGGCGCTATGGCCCCCGCGACCGGGACGCGGACCTGGCCCGCCAATGGAACTTGAACGGCCATTTCGTTGTCGGCTACGTCGGCACCCACGGCATGGCCCATGCGCTTGGCAATGTTCTCGACGCCGCCGAAAAACTTACACCTCGCGGCGATATCCGCTTCCTGCTGGCGGGTGCCGGGGCCGAGCGGGACGGCCTGATCAAGGAGGCGGCACGGCGCAACCTGAACAACGTTATTTTCATGCCTCCCCAATCCAAGGACGCCATGCCGGGGGTGTGGAGCCTGTGTGATGTCGCCCTGGTGCATTTGAAAAACGATCCCGTCTTCGCCGGGGTCATCCCATCAAAAATGTTCGAGGCCATGGCCATGGGGCTGCCGGTATTGTTGGCGGCACCTGAGGGTGAGGCCAGTCAAATTCTTCTCGGCGACGAAGCCGGCGCACACGTACCGGCGCAAGATCCCGCAGCACTAGCCGAGGCCGTCGTGCGCCTGGCCGATGATGCTGAGGGCCTGAAAACCTTAGCCGCCAAGAGCCTGATGGCGGCGGCATCCCATAGCCGTGAATATCAGGCCCGGCACATGGTGGCCGTTCTGGAACGCGCAGCCGAGCGGCGCGGCGGCGAGGCCGCGAAGCAGGCGCCTTCTCCAGACACGCCGGGGGACATCTCGTGAGAATTTTAGTCACCGGCGCCACCGGTTTCGTCGGCCGCGCCCTCGTCCCAGCACTGATTTCCGCCGGGTACGAAGTCACCGCCGTGGTTCGCCGTACGCCCGCGCCACCCTTTGTTGGGGGCGTTACAGTCCACGCAATCGCCGATATCGGCCCTGCAACGGACTGGACCGAAGCGCTGCGCGGCATAGACGCCGTTGTCCATTTGGCCGGGCGCGCCCACGTCATGAACGAGGGCACCGCCGACGCCGAGGATAAATACAACCACATCAACGCCGTCGGCACGGAACGGCTCGCCCGCGCGGCGGCGGATGTTGGCGTCAAACGGTTCATACTCATGAGCACCGTCAAGGTCATGGGCGAGGAAACGCAGGGCGCGCCGTTTTCAGAATTGGACACGCCCGCCCCCGAAGACGCCTACGGAACGTCCAAGCTGGCGGGCGAACAGGCGTTACTTCGCATTGCCCGAGAATCCGGCCTCGAATCCGTCATCCTGCGCCCGCCCTTGCTTTATGGCCCCGGCGCCAAAGGCAATTTTTTGAGCCTGTTGAAGTTATGCCGTCTGGCGCCGCCGCTGCCCCTGGCGGCCATTGGTAACCGGCGCAGCCTGCTTTTCGTCGGCAATTTGATCGACGCCGTCATCGTCTGTCTGGAAAACCCAAACGCCGCCGGGCAAACTTTTTTCGTCCGCGACGGCGAGGATTTATCGACGTCGGAACTAATCCGCCGCGTCGGCCACGCCCTGAACAAGCCGGTTCGGTTGTTTCCATTGCCTCCCGCCGTACTGCGACTGGCCGGACGGATAACGGGCAAGTCCCAAACCGTCGAGCGATTGCTCGGTAGCCTGCTGGTCAATGACGAAAAAATCCGCCGCCAACTGGGGTGGACGCCGCCCTTCAACGTGGTACAAGGACTGGATATGATGGCGGCCTGGTTTTTATCGGGGAAAACGCATTGAATACGCCTGAGAGGGCTTGACGCCCATGAATTTTATTCACCGGATTTCCAGCCGCGGTATGATCGCCTATGCCCACGACATTTTCATGTCCGGCTTGGCATTTGTGTTGGCGTTGTATCTCCGTCTCGGGGACGAATTCTCAAGCTACGCCGGCGATCAGATGATTCAGGCCGGCGTGCTGTTCCTTGCCATCTCGGCGGTCGTGTTCTGGTTTTCCGGCCTGTACCGGGGGGTCTGGCGTTATGCCTCCATGAGCGACCTGATGGCGATCACCCGCGCCGTAACGATAACGGTACTTGTGTTCCTGCTGGTGATGTTCCTGTGGACCCGGTTTCAAAACCTGCCCCGATCGATGATCCCGATTTCCTGGTTCACACTGATGGCGTTGTTAGGCGGCCCTCGGTTTTTTTACCGCCTGATCAAGGATCGGCGGTTCGATCTTTCCACCGGCGCCACAAATGAACCGCGCATCGCCGTACTGCTGGCAGGGGCCGGCGACGGCGCGGAGCTTTTCATTCGCGCCCTGAAACGGGCCTCGGACAGCAGTTACCGCGTCGTCGGTATCGTTTCCGAAAACAGCAGCCGGGTAGGCCGCCAAATTCACGGCGTCGAGGTTCTCGGCACCATGGACGATATCGACGGCGCGGTTAAAAAGCTACGCGGGCAAGGGATTCGGCCACAGCGCCTGATCCTGACCCGCGACGACATGGACGGTGCCCAGGTGCGTGCCTTGCTTGACCGGGCGGACAAATTGGGCATGACGCTGGCCCGAATTCCCCGCGTCACCGATTTCAAAAGTGGCGCTGAGGATAAAACAGAGATCAAACCGGTGGCGGTCGAAGACCTGTTGGGCCGGCCACAAACCGCCCTCGACCGCGCCGCCATGGCCGCCCTGATCGAAGGCCGGCGGGTCCTGGTCACCGGTGCCGGCGGCAGCATCGGGTCCGAACTGGTGCGCCAGGTATGTGCCTTGAAGCCCGCGGAAATCGGACTGCTGGATAATTCCGAACATGCGCTTTACACCATTGACCGGGAAGCCATGGAGTCCTGGCCCGATGTTCCGCGCCAGGCTCTGATTGCCGATGTTCGCGACGCGGGGCGCATTGGACAGATTTTTAAAGATTTTCGCCCCGACCTGGTGTTCCACGCCGCCGCCATGAAACATGTGCCCATGGTCGAGGCCAATATCCTAGAAGGGGCGTCAACCAACGTCACCGGCACCGCCAATATCGCCGATACCTGTTTGCGCACCGGGGTCCGGACCATGGTTCAAATTTCCACCGACAAGGCGGTCAACCCGACTAGCGTTATGGGCGCCACCAAACGGATTGCCGAAAGCTATTGCCAGGCCCTGGACCTGCAACGGGGGAAAGACGGCAAGGGCGCAACCCGGTTTGTCACCGTGCGCTTCGGCAACGTGCTGGGGTCAACCGGCTCGGTGGTGCCGTTGTTCCAGAGACAACTGGCCCAGGGCGGGCCAATTACGGTCACCCATCCCGACATGACACGATATTTCATGACCGTGCGCGAGGCCGTAGAACTGGTGTTGCAGGCATCTGCGCTGGGTCACCCCCAAGACGGTGATGCCGGCAAAATTTTCGTCCTCGATATGGGTGAACCTATCCGCATCATGGATTTGGCCGAACAAATGATCCGGCTGGCCGGATTGAAACCCGGCTCCGACATCAAGATCGACATCGTCGGTATTAGGCCCGGTGAAAAGCTGTTCGAGGAAATTTTCCACGGCGCCGAGCCCCCGGTGGCAACGCAAAGCCCCGGCATTCTTCTGGCCGCGCCACGCCCCGGAAGCCTGGACGACCTGCTGCCCGCGCTTGCCGACCTCCACGAGGCTTGCCGCGACAACGACACGGCACGCCTAATAAGTATTCTTCAAAAACTTATTCCCGAATACCATTTTGATACCGGCTCCAACACCAAAGCAGCAGCGGGCTGACTTATAAACAAAGGATTGTATAAATGACCGCCATTCGCCGCGCCTTGATTTCCGTTTCCGACAAATCCGGTCTCGAAGACCTGGCGCGCCATCTGGCCGACAGCGGCGTCGAAATCCTGTCCACCGGCGGCACCGCCAAGGCAATCCGTGACTTAGGGCTTGCCGTCAAGGATGTCTCAGAGGAAACCGGCTTTCCCGAAATCATGGACGGACGGGTCAAGACCCTGCACCCCAAAATCCACGGCGGGCTGCTAGCTGTGCGCGATAACGACAGCCACCGGCAAGCCATGCAGGACAACGAAATCGAGCCCATCGACTTGCTGGTAGTCAACTTATATCCGTTCGAGGCCACGGTCGCCGGCGGCGCCGAATTCGCCGATTGCATCGAAAACATCGATATCGGCGGGCCGGCCCTGATTCGGGCGGCGGCGAAGAACCATGACTTCGTTACCGTCGTCGTCGACCCCGCCGATTACGCCCGTGTGATCGAGGAAATGACAGCCGGGGGTGGCGCTACGACGCCTGAATTCCGCCGTCAGCTGGCCGCCCGCGCCTACGGGCGCACCGGGTCCTATGACGCCGCCATCTCAAACTGGTTCAGCCAACAGCTCGGCGAACCTTTCCCGCCGCGCATCGCCGTCGGCGCGGAACTCAAACAATTGCTGCGCTACGGTGAAAATCCGCACCAGCAAGCGGCCTTCTATACCAATGGAGAAAACCGGCCCGGCGTCGCCACAGCCGAACAGATTCAGGGCAAGGAACTCAGTTACAACAATCTCAATGACACCGACGCGGCGTTCGAATTGGCCGCCGAATTCGCGGATAAGCCAACCTGCATCATTGTCAAACACGCCAACCCGTGCGGTGCGGCGCAAGCCGATACCCTGTTGGAGGCTTACACGCGGGCGCTTGCCTGCGATACGGAAAGCGCCTTCGGCGGCATCATCGCCACCAACCAGACCATGGACAAAGCCACGGCCGAAGAAGTGGCGAAACTGTTTGCCGAAGTAATTATCGCGCCCGACATTGACCCTGAGGCGCGCGCCGTGCTGGCGCAAAAGAAAAACCTGCGTGTTTTGGTAACCGGGGGCATGCCCGACGCGGCGGCACCGGGCATGATGCTGAAAAATCTGTCCGGCGGGTATTTGTTACAAGGGCGGGACGCGGCAGTGACGGAGGGCGACCTCAAGGTCGTCACCAAGCGCCAGCCGAGCGACGAGGAAATGGCGGATTTGCTGTTCGCCTTTACCATTGCCAAGCACGTCAAATCCAACGCCATCGTCTATGCCAAGGGCCGCGCCACCGTCGGTGTCGGCGCGGGGCAGATGAGCCGCATCAATTCATCGCGCATCGCCGCCTGGAAGG
>JABMOG010000025.1 GCA_013204265.1 Rhodospirillales bacterium | reverse complement strand
TTCGCAGCCCACAACGCATCCAGCAAAGATCGAACGCAGCCCGGAGTTACGCGGGAGTCCCATGCAAAATGTTAAATGCAATTTTAGGCACTATGTCGAACCCCTCACAGGTTGGACGTAAACTTTGCATATACGCCCGGCATCTTCAACTGCTGCTCTAATGTGAGTCCTGCTGTTGATCTTAAATACGTCCGCTTTCAGGGACAATTCGTTCTAAGGATTCCATTCCAACGTGCCGTGCTCTAAAAGGACCGCATGGAAATTACTGAGATACTCATTCTGGCGGGGGCTTTTGCGGGCGGGTATGTCAATGGGCTAACGGGCTTTGGCACGGGGCTTACCGCTTTAGTCTTTTGGCTTTATGTGGCTCCACCCACCATTGCCGCACCGCTTGTGGTCCTCTGTTCGATCATTGCCCAGATACAAACGCTGCCGGCCATTTGGCACGCCATCGTTTGGCGCCAGGTCCTGCCATTCGTTCTGGGGGGGCTGGTCGGTGTGCCGTTCGGCACGGCGCTATTGTCGCTCGTTTCCGTGCAGGCATTCAAATTGGTCATAGGGTGCCTACTGATTGTCTACTGTAGTTTCATGCTGCTCAAGCGGTCGCCTCCCACCGTGACATGGGGTGGAAAATTTATGGACGCAGTGGTTGGGTTGAGCGGCGGCATTCTCGGCGGCCTCGCAGGCTTGTCCGGTGTGCTTCCTACGGTTTGGGCAAGCTTGAAGGGCTGGGGCAAGGATGAAAAACGCAGTGTGTTTCAGACCTTCAACTTTTCCATATTACTTTTTGCTTCCGCTTCTCAGGCGCTCAGTGGCTATATGACCACCGAAGTCGGTCGCTTGACGATGGTCGCGCTACCGGGAACCCTATTGGGTGTCTGGTTGGGCCGAAAAACGTACAACAGACTGGGCGACGGCCGATTCAATCAGGTTGTCCTGGTCCTTCTGCTTTTGTCCGGGGTCTCGATTATCGTGACCTCGACCTTGATACGCTAACGTCCTTTCTCGGCTATTTCGGGACCTTCTGTCTTCCTTAAGGCGTGGCCTAATCGGTTTTGTTGGCGGCCCGGTCTATGGCTTCTTCGATAAGCCGGGTCGCTTCCGCGGCCTCACCCCACCCCTTGACCTTGACCCACTTGTTGGGTTCCAGGTCTTTGTAGTGCTCAAAAAAGTGCGCAATCTGTTCGATCAGGATTGGTCGCAGGTCCCGGTACGATGTGATATTGGTGTAGAACGGGTGTAACTCATCCGTCGGCACGCAGAGAATTTTCTCATCGATCCCGCTTTCGTCTTCCATGATCAACACCCCGACCGGGCGCGAGCGGATGACGACGCCCGGAATCACCGGAATCTGGCCGACCACGGCGGCGTCGATGGGGTCGCCATCGTCCGACAGGGTGTGTGGAATGAAACCGTAATTGCACGGATAATACATCGCCGTGTGCAAAAACCGGTCGACGTACATGGCACCGGAGGCCTTGTCCAATTCGTATTTCACGGGCACCCCACCGAGCGGGATTTCGATAATCACGTTGACCTCGTGGGGCGGGTTGCTGCCGATGGGAATTTTGCCAATATCCATTGTGGACCTTTTTCGGTTCTAAGAGTTTTCGTGGCGCCGGTTTGAAAGCTAAACCACGCCCCAGTGTTCAATAACCATGGCCGCGCCGAGGCCGATGGTCAGTACGCCGACGCCAGCGCGTGCCGTATGGTTAAGCCACGTCAGGGTTTGCCCCCAACGATGCAGCGGCCAGGCGATAGCAGCGGACAGCACCGCCATACCCAGCATCGAGCCTGCCCCGAACAACGCGATATAGGCGGCCCCGGCGGCCAGCGACGGCAGGCTTTGCATGGTCAGCACGATCAACACCGCGGAACCCGCCATGCCGTGCATGATGCCGACGAAAAAGGCGCGCACCTTTAGTCCCTTGGGGTGGTCGTGGTCGTGGCGCGGGTGCTGGCGCGGCGAGGCCGGACGGATGCCTTGAACGGCTTTCCCGGCATGGGAATGGGCGTGAAAGTGTGTGAGGCCGCCGTCATGGCGGTGGACGTGGAAATGAATGCGGTCCCGGCGCAGGCGAACCAGCACCTCGGCCCCGAGCGCCATCAGCATGACGCCGACGGCCAGTTCCAGATAACCGACCAGGTTTTGGGGCACCAGGGAATCCATCATCAGCGCCGTCATGCCGAAGGTGCCCAGCGCCAACGTATGGCCGAGCCCCCACAACAGCCCCAACGGCAGCGCCCGGCGCACCGACCCGGTACGTGCGGTCAGGGTGGCGACGGCGGCGACATGATCGGCCTCCAGCGTATGGCGCATGCCGATCAGAAACCCGAGAGCCAGAATGGAAAGCATTTACGAAACCCTGTGGAAAATTCAATCCGGCCCCGACCGCCGGAATATCGACAATTTACAGCAAAGGACGCCGTGATGGAGTCTTAAGTTCAGGCTTTACCGTTTACGCCTTTTCCTTCGATGAAGGTCTTGAACTCCATATCGGTGGTGATGACGTCATCCATCAGGAAAAAGACCAGTTCCTTGCGCAGGCTGTCGCAGGCCAACTGGTTTTCGCCAGCCATTTTGGCGAATTCGAGCAAATGCTCCATCTTGGAATTCAGGCTTTTGTGATGGTCCTGGTGTTTCTTGACGTTGGGATAACCGGCCTTGATCAGCAGGGCTTCTTCGCGGGCGAAATGCAATTTGGTTGATTTGACGAAATGGGTGGCCAGGGTCTCGCATTTCTCCGGCTCATTATCGTCGATTGCCTGGACGATCTGGTTGACGATGTCTGCCAGTTGTTGGTGGTCACGGTCGAGGGTTTCGAATTCCAACAGGAAGGACGGGCTCAGTTCTACCATTTTTAACTCTCTCTACTACGCTCACATCTTGAACCGAACACTCGGCAGGATACACGGTTTGCCTTCTTGCGACTAGGAACTCCCCCGCCTATTGGGCCGCCACGGATTGGGAAACCGTCTGGCCGGCTTCATCGAGGGGGAAAATGAAGGCATATTCCGGATCGAGGCTTGCGGTGATCCGCTGGCTCAATTCGGGCTCAAACGTATGGTGAATACGAACGATAAGTTCCTGTCCGAGCCCATTCGTTCCGTCCAGCCTGACGCGCACGATATTGTCGTGCCCCAGCAGGTGGGTGGAAATAATCTCGACAGGGGCGCCCGTAGCGCCGCCGCTTTCAAGGATAACGCCCTCGGGCCGGACCAGAACCTCGACAGCAACGCCTTCATCCAGGCCTTCGGCACTAATCCGCCCCAGTGGAATTTCGACGTGTCCGCCCGCGACGATGCCACGGAACGAATTCATCATTCCGAACAGCTTGGCGACGAATTCGTGGCGGGGGTGGTAATAAATTTCGTGCGGTCGTCCGGCTTGCAGGACCTTTCCGTTGTCGCCGAGGATCTTGATCCGGTCGGCCATGAACATTGCTTCTTCGGGGTCATGGGTGACCATCACCGTGGCGACGCCGCTGGCTTTGAGAACGCTCAGGGTTTCTTCGCGGATTTGTCCGCGCATATTGCTATCTAACCCCGAAAACGGCTCGTCCAGCAACAGGACTCGGGGTTCGGGCGCCAGGGCGCGGGCCAGGGCGACGCGCTGTTGCTGGCCGCCCGACAACGTATGGGGGTGGCGGGAGGCATGTTGGGCCATGCCGACCTGATCGAGCATGTCCATGGCCCGCCGCCGGGCTGTATCGCGGGGTTGCCCCAACAGGCCGAAGGTTACGTTGTCGATGACGTTAAGATGCGGAAACAGGGCGTAATCCTGGAACATCAGGCCGATGCCGCGGTGTTCGGGGGGGACGTGTGTGTTTGGGTCGGCAACGATCTCGTCGTCAATGGCGATGGTGCCGCGCTGCAACTGCTCCAGCCCGGCGGCAAGGCGCAATAGCGTGGTCTTGCCGGACCCCGATGGCCCTAACAGGCAGACCACCTCGCCAGCCGGGATCATCAACGACACGGTGTCGAGAACCTGATTGTCCCCAAAGGCGTGGGAGACGCCGACGACATGCAGCCCTTTCACGGCACTTGCCCTTCTTCTGTATGGCCTGTTGTATGCCCGGGGCGCGACCGGGTGATGGCGAAGCTAAGCACGATTACCGGCAAAATGCCAAAACCGACGATGGCCAACGCGGCCAGGGACGCTTCGCCCAACTGTTCGTCGGACGCATATTGATGCACATAGGTCGCCAAGGTATGAAAATTGAACGGCCTGAGGATTACCGTCATCGGCAGTTCCTTCATGCAATCGACGAAGACCAACATTGCCGCCGTCAGCGCGCTGCCCCGGATCAGCGGAATATGAACGCGCCGCAGGGTGCCCAGCGGGCCGTGCCCAAGGCTGCGCGAGGCGTCGTCCATGCTCGGCGTGATCTTGGCCAGGCTGGCCTCGACGCTACCGAACGACAACGCCAGAAAGCGGACCAGGTAGCCGAAGGTTACGGCGGCAATGGTGCCACTGAATATAAGACCGGTCGATATCCCGAAGGATTGGCGCAGGAAGGCGTCGATGCCGTTGTCCAGCGCGCCCAGGCTGACCAGCACGCCGACGGCCAGCACGGAACCGGGAACGGCATAGCCGAGGCTGGCAAACCGGGCCATAAACTTGACGATTGGCTCGTTTCTGAGGCGCACGCCGTAGGCCATGAAAATGCCGATGGCGAGGGCCATGGCCGCCGTCAGGCCCGACAGCAGGACACTGTTTGCGGCGTAACGAAGGACCTGGCCGCTGGTCGCCGCCTCGAAATGGATGACGCCGTACCCGCCCAGCACCAATGCGGGCAGGACGAAGCCGAAGACCACCGGAGTGGCGCAGCCAATGGTGGCTAACAGCCGGGCCCGGCCCTGCAATGCGTATGCGGGCATCGCCCTGATTTTGGAGGTGGTGTGGTGGAACCGTTGTTTGCGCCGGGCGAAGCGTTCGGCAAGCACCAGAAAAACCACGAAAAACAGCAGCAATCCCGCCAACTGCGCCGCCCCGGCGACGTTGTTCATATTCAGCCAGACGTCATAGATGCCGAGCGTGAAGGTGCTGACGGCGAAAAAATCCACCGTCCCGAAATCGTTCAGCGTCTCCATCAATACCAGCGACACACCGATGACGATGGCCGGACGCGCCAGCGGCAGGGCGACGGAAAAAAAGCTCCGCCATGGCCCTCGGCCCAACATCCGGCTGGCTTCCAGCACACAGACCGATTGCTCCAGAAAGGCGGCGCGCGACAGCAAATAGACGTACGGGTACAAAACCAGGGTCATCATCGAGGCGGCGCCGCCCAGCGAACGAATTTCCGGGAACCAGTATTCGCGTTTTAAAGTCCAACCGAAGACGTCGCGCAACAACGCCTGGACCGGACCGGCGTACTCAAAAATGTCGGTATAGACGTAGGCGATTACATAAGCCGGCATGGCCATCGGCAACAGCAGCGCCCATTCGAACATGCGCCGGCCCGGAAACCGGCAGGTGCTGACTAGCCACGCCGTGCCGACGCCGATGACCAGGGTGCCGACGCCGACACTGAGCATCAGGGCCACGGTGGTCGAGACGTAGAGTCCTAAAACGGTGGAGACCAGATGCGACCATACCCCGTCACCGGGTGCGAGGGCGAGGATGAGGACGGCGACAATAGGCAGGCTGACCGCCAGCCCGATCACGATGGTGCCGATGCTCGAGACATTGCACCATGGCCACAGGTCTTTTTTAGGCCGGTACGGCCTGTCGGTCATTGTCGCTTCGGTCGTCACGGCCCATTCATCCTTAGTTATCGAAGCGAACCTTGTCCATGATCCGGCTTGCCTGGGTGCGGTGTTCGGAGATTTTGGCCAGGTTCGTTGCGTCGGCCTTGAATGTTCCCCAAGCGGCGACGACGGGGTGTAGCTTGACCCCCGCCTTGATGGGATATTCGAAGTTACCTTCGGCATAGATCTTCTGGGCCGCGTCACCGCTGAGGAATTCGATCAGCTTGAGGGCGCCTGCTTTGTTTTTGGCGCTTTTGGTTAGGCCTGCGCCCGAAATGTTGACGTGCGCACCGCGGCCGTTCTGGTTGGGGAAAATCAGGTTAACGGCGGCGGCCCATTTTTTCTGTTACGGGTTTTTTGCGTTGGTTTGCATCTTGCCCATGTAATAGG
>JABMOG010000226.1 GCA_013204265.1 Rhodospirillales bacterium | reverse complement strand
GGGTTCCTGCGGGCCGCACAGGAGTTCGAGAAGGCCGTAAAAAAGGCTCCCAATTGCGCTGCCGCCTATTTCAATCTAGGCCTCGTGTCGGAGAAGGGCGACCGCCTGTCGGCCGCTAAATCTGCCTACGAGCGCTACCTGAAACTCGACCCGAAAGCTCCAGACGCATCCAGCGTCGAACAACTAATTTTCAAGCTGGAATACCGCATCAAAAGAGCCGGGCAGAATTCACGTTTAGATGAAGACTTTGCGAGACGGCTTCAGGGCAACTGGGGGCATCCTAATCAATATTTCCCGACGCCATTCCAGGATAGCGGCTGTACTTTTACTTATGTTCCGAGGGGGTATCTGATTGAATTCCGAATTTCGGGCACCAAAGTGAAGGGTATTGTGGTGGGAGCGGGCGTTATGGATACTGAGACGTGCAAATCTTACTATGCCCCTAGAAATGTTTCTTTTCTGGAAGCGACCATAAAGAACGGTCGGATGATAGGGGAACAATACACCGTGGGGCAGTCGCCTGGACGACCCACCGGGCGTTGGGGGGCGGCGTGGAGGTTTGAATGGAAGATCAACATGGCGCCCGATGGCCGGCGCTTTACCATCGATATTGTTGCCGGCAAAGACCCCAAGCCCGGCACAAGTGACGAAAAATCTACGGTATTTTTACGCCAGTGAGGTCTGATACGCGCCCTAAAAGGGAGGGATTTATGTCTCGTTATTTATTTATTTGTGTGGCGTTGATGCTGTCCGTCGTTGTGGCGCCGAGCCAACCGGCTCAAGCCCAAACCGATGCCTGCCAGACGGCGGAACGTGAAATGGAGTATGGCCGCGTCGCCCTTGAGGATGCCAAGGACAAAAAGGGATTCCTGGAATCCGCCAGTCAGTTCAAAATGGCGGCGACCAAGGCCCCCAACTGCGCTCAGGCCCATTTCAACCTGGGCTTGGTGTACGAAAAAGCCGGTGAATATCAGAAAGCCATCGGCCCGCTGCAAACCTATCTGAAGCTTGCGCCCACCGCTACCGACGTGGCCCAGGTGAAGAAGAAAATCTATGCTCTGGAATATCGTGCGAAAAAAGCAAAGATACCCCGGGCCCCAAAACCCGCGGATTTGGAAGGCTTTTGGCGAACGAAAGGGCGATCTGAACCCATATCGGTGACCGCCAAAGGGGATTGGCTAGAATTTGATTCGTTTGTCCAATTACTAGACTGGGAAGGGGCGGGCAAAGGCTTAGGGAAAAAATTAAAGTTTAGGCTTAACGGGTATCAGCTTGAGGGAACCGGACATAAGATGGATATAGAAAGTGAAGGCGATGATCCGGGGCAATCCCGTCGAATAAACTGTTTGCGAGAGTTTATCAGGAAAGGAGTGAATTTGGATAAAGGGGGGAGCACTTGGAGAACCGTCCCTGTCCATGGTCAATTAAGTCAGGACTTCAAGAGTATTGTCTTTCGATTTACAGATTTAGTGATGGTTGTGAATGAATGCAGGTTTAGGAATAAAGTATTCAGCAGCACAATTTACCGATAGGCCGGGCTTACTGGTAATCCCCCCCGGGTTTAACGGCGCACTTAACGCCGGCCTTAAAGTTCTACCCCCGGTCCGCTTGCCGCAATGGGGACAGGTTTCCGGTCTCGGGGTGTGGATGTGGGCGGTGGCAATGGCGGCTTGGCGCGCCTTGTGGTGTTCGTCTTTCAGGATGTCGGCGGCTTCTTCCTCACTGATGCCCAGCTCTTTTTGCAGTTCGCGCAGGCGCACCCGTTCGTCGGCGTCGATGACGCCGTCTTCCATAACATTTTCGACGACCCGCTCATAGGTGCTGCGCCGTCGTTGCAGGGCTTCGGAAAAACCCGACGCCAACAGGCCTGCCGGCAGCGCCACCATGCCGACGCTGATGATGCCGATGACAGCGCCTAAAACCTTGCCCAGCACCGTCACCGGCACGACATCGCCATAGCCGACGGTGGTCATGGTGATGACGGCCCACCACAACGCCGCCGGGATGGAACCAGAATCCACCGATTGCGCCTTGTGTTCGGCAAGGTACGTAAGACTGGCGGCCATGATGATCAGCAACACCAACACGAACATCGCCGCCCCGATGTTGCGGGCCTCTTCCTTCAGCACCTGCAGCAGCAAGCCCATGGCCGCCGACTACCGGGTCAGGCGGAAAACCCGCAACAGCCGCAGCACCCGGAGCATCCGTAAATCAACATGGACAAAGAACACCAGATAGAACGGCAAGATCACCAACAGATCGAGCACCGCCATCGGGCTCAGCATATAACGCAGGCGACCCAAAAAAGCATCATTGTATTTGATGCTGGGATGTTCCGGCGCCGACCAGACGCGAAGGACGTATTCGATGGTGAAGACAACGACGGAAAAAAATTTGAACCGATCGAAGAAGACGGGGGCGGCGGCATAGATACCGGGAACGGACTCGAAAATTACCGACAGCACGTTGAGCGTAATAAGCGTGATCAGCGCGATATCGGTGTATTCGCTCAGGCGGTCGTTCTTGCGCCCGATTTCGAGAAGCGTATAAACGCGTTTTCTGCTGACCCGCATGGGAAAAGACAACGCTCCTTCGTCATTGCCCGTTTATCCCCTTATCTCCCAATTACTTCACCGGGCGCGTCGCGGCGACGGCGAGCAGCAGCCAGCCGGCGATCAGCGCGATGCCGCCCGCCGGCGCCGAACCCTGAAACGGGATGTCGGAAAAAAGGCCGTAGAAATAGGTCGAGCCGGAAAATAACACCATGCCGACAACAAACAACCACCCGGCGCGGTTGGCCCAGGTGGCGGCGGAAGTACCCTGGCGGGCGTCCGTCAACCAGGCGACACCCAACAGCGCCAGCGTATGCCACATCTGGTATTGCACGCCGGTGTTGAAAACGTCGCGCTCCATGCTGCCGGCGGCCAGCCCGTGCCAGCCGTAAGAACCGGCAAGGACGCCAAGGGCGCCGCTGATGGCGGCGATCAAAATCCAGCGATTGGCGGTATTCATGTTTGCACTCTAGCGCGGCAGGTTGGTTTCGCCCATGAGGAATTGGTCGATGGCGGCAGCGCATTGGCGGCCTTCGCGGATGGCCCAGACGACGAGGGATTGGCCGCGGCGCATATCACCGGCGGCGAACACCTTGTCGATGGAGGTGGCGTAAGTATCCGTGTCGGCCTTGACATTGCCGCGCCCGTCAAAGGCGACGCCGAAGCTGTTCAGCATGCCTTCATGCACCGGGCTGAGAAAACCCATGGCCAATAACACCAGATCGGCTTTGAGTTCGAACCCCGAACTCTGGATTTCAGCCATCATGCCGTCTTGCCAGTCGAGACGGATGCATTTGAGGCCAGTGACGGCCCCGTCTTTGCCCGCAAACGCCTT
>JABMOG010000225.1 GCA_013204265.1 Rhodospirillales bacterium | reverse complement strand
GCCTCGATGCGTTTGGCGATGGCGATTTCGCCTTCGCGCGAGAGCAATTCAACCGAGCCCATTTCGCGCAGGTACATGCGGACCGGATCGTCGGTGCGGCCCAGGTCGGCTTCGTTGACGTTGCCTTTCGGCGCGGGCTCGTCGTCATCCTTCTCGTCATCATCCTCGTCGGCCTTGGCCGCAGTTGACGAAGTGGCGTCCTCGCTGTCCTCGCTCTCGACGACGTTGATGCCCATTTCCGACAGCATCGCCATAGTGTCTTCGATTTGCTCGGACGAGACATTTTCCGGCGGCAGCGCGGTGTTGAGGTCGTCATAGGTGACGTACCCCCGCGCCTTGCCTTCGGCAATCATCTTCTTGACGGCGGCATTCAAGATATCGAGGAGGGGGCCGTCGGTGGCATCCTCCGGGCTGCTCGGGGCCTCGGTTTTCTTTGCGGTCGCTGCTTTGGCCAACTTTTTAAATCCTTACCATCAGGGGTCGCCGCCGGGGGGACCCGAAAACAGCGCCTCGTCCATTGTGTTCTTGCGTGGTTCCCGATGCGACATCGGGACCAACATCCGGGAATTTTCCCCATACCTCATTTCGGCAAAGTCCGAAACATCGCCGGGCACGCCGGGCTGATCGACAATATATCCATATCCCACTGGGGGGTTTCTAAATTGGGTTGCCTGACTTGAACCTCAACGGAACCAGATCGACATCAGCCGTCCGGGTACGCCAAAAACCCTATGACTTAAAGTGGTTTTCGTGTGCCACCGTTGCAAGTCCTAAAAAGATCGCAAGGGTGTTTAAGTCCTGATGGCGGTTCTTGTCAAGGCCTGAAGGTAAAAGATTCAATATTTCCAATATGTTCCGGTGATTAAGCTATGCAAAACGCGGGCCAGAAACAGCCTGAAAAAGTCAAAAGACATGAAAATCGGTGATTCCACGGCAGAATCCTGAAATTAGTCGCGATGTCCCGGTAAAGCCTCTTCCAGCAACGCGCGCTGGCGTTGCCAATCTTCTTCGTTCTCCTCGGAGATGATGTTGCCTCCAGTCCGCCGGAATTTTTCGACCTCCGGCGCGGTGCCCAGGCTTTTCAACAAGGCGACGTTTTCATCCCACAGGGGTAGGTATTTTTCCGCCGGCGCGTCGGCCCGGATGACCCGGTTGGAGCGGATCAGGGCGCGGAACAGGCCATCGAGGTGGCCGGCAAACCCGCGCTGGGCCAGCATCTCCTTGACGCCTTTGGAATCCAGGTCGGGATTTTTCAGCAACACCGAGATCAGTTCCTGGCGCAACTGGTCGAGGGGACCCTCGGTAAAGCTGAAATGGCCGAGGGTTTCCTCGACCCGGTCGAAGATTTCCGGGTGGTTGATGATGATCGCCAGCAAGACCTGCTGGGCGAGGCGCAAGGCGTCGGGTGGGCCAACCCTTGTCGAGCCACCGCCCGAAGGTGCGCTGAGCGGCTTTGACGGCGCCCAACCGGAGTCACGCGCGCTGGATTTCCCGGCAAATTTCCCTTGGCCCCGGCCTTTCGCGTCGGCCCACAGGCGGTCGTTGAACTGAGACAGGAAGTGCGAACGCAGGGTCGAATCGGTGATTTGCAGCGCGTGCTCCTTGAGCCGTTTTTGCAGGGCGGCGCGATGTTCCGGGGTTTTCGGCAGGCGCCCGCCGGTTTCCATACGCCACAGCACTTCCGACAAGGCCATGGCGTCCCGGACAACGGCCTGCATGGCCTCGGCCCCCCCGGTCCGGATCAGGCTGTCGGGGTCTTCGCCGTCGGGCAGCAGGGCAAACCGCAGACCATAGCCCGATACCAGAAGCGGCAAGGCACGAACAGCGGCGCGGGCGGCGGCTTTCTGTCCGGCGGCGTCGCCGTCGAAGCAGAGCACCGGTTCGGGCACGATCTTCCAGAGAATTTTGATCTGGTCTTCGGTCAGCGCCGTGCCGAGCGGGGCGACGGCATTCTCGAACCCGGCCTGATGCAAGGCGATAACGTCCGTGTAGCCCTCGGTAACGATAATGGTGCCCGACTTGCGCGCCGCGCCGCTGGCCATTTGTTGTCCGTACAGCACCCGGCCCTTGTGAAACAGCGAGGTTTCGGGCGAATTGAGGTATTTCGGCTCGCCCTCGCCCAAAATCCGCCCACCGAAGGCGATAACTCGGCCACGGGTATCGGTAATCGGGAACATCACCCGGCCACGGAACCGGTCATAGGAGTCTCTTGAAGCATCATCGGGCTGGATAATCAGCCCGGCGGCGATCATCCGGCCCTCGTCGATGCCTGCACTGGTGAGGGATTCTTTCATCATATTGCGGCCATCCGGCGCGAAGCCCAACTGGAAACGCTGGATGGTGTCGTCGGTAAACCCCCGGCCTTTCAGGTAGTCCAGCGCCTGCCGCCCGCCGGGGCTGTGTAACTGGTTCTGGAAAAACCGCGCCGCCGCTTCGGTAACGTCATAAAGCGTCTGGCGTTGTTGCTGGCGTTCGCGTTCTTCCGGGGAATCCTGGGGAATTTCCATACCGGCTTCACCCGCCAGTTTTTCCACCGCTTCGGGGAAGGTCAATCCCTCGGTCTGCATGACGAAGTCGAAAACGCTGCCGTGTTCGCCGCAGCCGAAGCAGTGGTAGAAGCCCTTTTCCTCGTTGACCGTGAAAGACGGCGTCTTTTCCTTGTGGAACGGGCACAGCCCCGAATGTTCGCGGCCCTTGCGGGTCGGCTTGACGCGCCGGCCAACGACGTCGGCCAGCCCGGCGCGGCCTCGCAGGTCTTCCAGAAATTGATCGGAAAAGGACATTATCGGGCCAAAAAAATTGCAACCACCAACGGCGAGCCACCGAATCGGTCTATTTTACGCTTTTTAGTGCCGGGAAAGGAGCCGGAGTTGTTAGTTTCGATGCACAGACTTTTCCACAGCCGCCCCTTCATGGCGGTGTTCGGTGATAAACACCGTGCCTGTGAAAAGCCCAACCACCTCTCCGTCCTGGCGGGTTACCTCTACCCGGTAGGTGGCGAGGCGTCTTGAGCGGCTCGCCTCGACCGCGGTGGCGCGCAGTTTGTCGCCTTCACGGGCCGCTGCGGGATAGACCATGTGCACGTCAATGCCGGCCGAAATACTGCCATGGGAATTCGATGCGAAGCCAAAGGCGACATCGGCGACCGCAAACAGCACTCCGCCATGACAGGTGCCGTTAAAATTAAGATGGTCTTTGCCGACCGTAAACTCGGTGACGACTGTCCCGGCCTTCCATTCGACGAGTGTGATACCCATCATCCGGGAAAAACTGTCGCGTTCGGCAAGGCCCGGAAGATGGTTTGCGGTTTCGTTCATTGTGTCCAATCTCTCCCGCCCGTCAGGCGACGATCAACGGCTGGCCGTCGCCGAGTTCGTTTCGCAGGCAGCCGCAGATTTCTCCGTGCGTAACACCGGCCATGGCCGCGTCGACTACTTTTTCGAAAACATTTTCGTCTGCACTATTGGCCGCCCGCGCCAGATCGGACAACGCGGATTGAACATCCGATGGGTTTCTGCCGGCCTTGAATTTGAGGAAGGACGCGATATGTGCCTCGATCACGCCCTTGTCGGGGCGGGCGAGAGATTCCTGAACGAAGTCTTCGGAGTCCGCCTGATAACAATTGACGCCGACGATCTTCGCCTCTCCGGCATCGATTTTTTCCTGGAACAACACTCCCGATTTGCCGATCATCTGTTGAATGAGCCCCGCCTCGGCGGCCCGGTACATGCCACCAGCGTCGTCAATCTTCTCAATGATATCGACGATTTTTTCTTCCATGTCATTGGTCAGCCGTTCCACATAGTACGATCCGCCGAGCGGGTCGATCACGTCGGTCAGGTGGGCTTCGTCGCGTAGAATATTCTGGGTCGCGATGGCAATCCGCGCCGCTTTTTCCGTCGGCGTACTCAATACCTCGTCATAGGAATCGGTGTGCAGGGACTGAAGCCCACCAAAAATTCCGGCAATGGCCTGGGCGGTGACGCGCGCCACATTGTTGAGCGGCTGTTGGCGCGTTAAGTCGACGCCCGAGGTTTGCGCGTGGAACTTGAACCGCCAAGACCGAGGGTCTTTCGCGCCGAACCGCTCGCGCACGATGCGCTGCCAAATCCGTCGGCCCGCACGGAATTTCGCGATTTCCTCGAAGAAGCTGATCGAAATGTCGAAGAAAAAGGTAAACCGGTGGAGAAATTTGTCGGGGTCCAGGCCGCGGTCCATGCAGTCCTGCGCATACTGAATGGCGCTGCACAGCGTAAAGGCCATGGCTTCGGCCGGCGTCGCACCGGCTTGCTGCATATGCTGTCCGACAACGGAAACCGGGTTCCAGTTGGGCACCTGTTCGTTACAGAACGCAATATGATCCAGGAAGACACGCCGTGCGCCGGGCAGGGACAGGCGGAAGAACATATGGTTGGCAATGAAATGCGAAAGGTAGTCGCTTTGGTTCGACGTGCCGCTTATTTTATTCCAGTCGATCCCCCGGCGTTTGGCAACGCCCAACATGAACGCAAGCAGGGTAAACGGGGATGGGTCATTCTGGCCAATAGATAAGGACTCGATGTCAATGTCCTGAAGGCAGACATCCATGTCCTCCAGGGTATTTAAGGTAACCCCGCAGGTTCCCAACAGAACCGGGTCGACCTGATCGACGTCATAGCCGCGGTAAACGGAATTACAGGGAATGAGGCTGATCGCCGACGCCCCGGCACCCAGAATGGTCTTCAGGCGTTTGTTGTAATCGGGGGGAACGCCGAGACCGATCAATTGACGCTGTGTCCAGGTCCTGCCGCGATGCATGGTCGCGTAGATTCCGCGCGTCATCGGCAGTTGGCCGGGAAATCCCAAGTCTTCCAGATAGGCGCCGTCGCTCCAGTCTGCGGGCGTATAGATGGGTTTGACCTCGATGCCTGAGCGATTTTTTATCGTTCGTTTGTCACCAATCTGTTTTTGGTATTCCTGGTCCCACGCGGCGCGCTCTTCTTCAAACCCGGGAAGCGCCATTTGGACGGCTGTCCGGTTCATTTTTCATCCTCCTATACAGTGCTCACTGACCACGGGCTTGAGACGCCAGTTTGTGAATATCGCGGACGATTTCCTGGCTGGTTACGCCGGGATGAAAAATCTTGCTGACCCCGCTTTCCAGCAACATCTCGACTTCGTTGTCCGGAACGATTCCGCCGACCACCACCTTGACGTTCTCCATCCCCTTGTCTTTCAAGGCGGCCATAAGTTTCGGCATCAACAGATGATCGGTGGCCAGGGAACTGACGCCGATTACGTCAACATCTTCCTGCATCGCCAACGACAGGACGCTCGAAATTTCCTGCCACGGCGCGGTGTAAATGACTTCCATACCGGCGTTCCTCAGGGC
>JABMOG010000224.1 GCA_013204265.1 Rhodospirillales bacterium | reverse complement strand
GACCTAGAGCAAATCCCGAGCGGATGGAATCATCCGCGACGACGAATTTTCGTCTAAAACAAAAGCGTAGATAATTTTCGGTGAACGCGAGTGAACCGGAAATTCTCTAGGCGCTTATTTCAGGTCGTCGGGGGTGTCGATATCGAAGTGGATACCGGCGTCGTCAACGTCGACCTTCGATACCTGCTCGCTAAACCGCTCAATCAACCGCTTGGCGCCGATATCGCCCTGGATGTCGAGGATGTCAGAGAAGAACCTGCGTGGCCAAAGGATTGGATTGCCCGGCCAGCCATCGAATGTCGGCTGGCAGATTGGCTTGTCTGTATTGCTGTGAAACTGATCAATTAGGGCATTCACAGTTTTTGTCGTAACCCGCGGCATGTCGCCCAGAAGCACCACGGCCCCGACGAAATTTTCGGAAACAGCACCGACACCGGCCTTAAGCGATGTGCTGAGGCCTTCGGTGTAATGCGGATTGTCAACGAAGCGCACATCTAAGTCGGATAAGGCTTCGCGCACCAAATCCGCCTCGTGCCCGGTTACGACAATCACCTCGCTCGCGCCCGACTGCATCGCTGTCTGTACGGCCCGATAGACCAGGGTTACTCCGTTGACTTCGGCAAGCAGCTTATTTGCCGCACCCATTCGCTTCGATGCGCCGCCGGCCAACACCACGGCCGCAACCTTGCCTGCGGGGACAGGGGAATTCATGAGGGATTAGCTTTCACGGTGTTTCATGCGTGTTGCTCCTTGGTGTTATAAGAACAATCCCGTTCGATCCATAATTCAAGAGCATTTTGAATAAAAACATTAAATGTCCTATTCAATAGGCGGCTAAAAATACCACGCTCGTTCACCTATACTTTGGTTACCTTTTGAAAAGACCAAGAAATAAGGCAAGGGCTATCCCAGGATATTGAAATTTATGGTTCAATGCGGGCTACGGGGTAGACTTTAATTTTATGATGGAACGCCACGGGACGATCCCGTGGCGCCGTTGATGTTTTCCAAGGTGGAGGTAGGAATGTTTGGATCAGGAAATACAAAAAAAGAGGAAGCAGCAAAATCTAAGGCGAAAGCTGCTGATGCAGAGGGCCAGAAAAAATCCGCCCCACAGAGCAATGCGGAAATCGGGGAACCGTCCATTGGAACCGCACCGGCCGAAACCGGCTCCGCAAAGCAAGCAAGCGGCAACGGACAAGTGGCCTCCACTACGATTGCAGGACCGCCACCAGAAGAAATTTTTGTCGACGGCATCTCAAGCCTGTTTTTCCGTGCCGGCATCGTCAAGTTTGATTGCTACCGCGTCGTTGGCCATGACCAGACAGAAAACAAAGAGGCTCGCATGGTTTCCCACCGCCTCGTAATGCCCGCAGGGTCCTTACAGGGTTTGATCAAGCTCCTTCAAAATGCGGCCAACATGCAGCGATCCCAAGCTGAGAAATCGAAATAGACTGTATCCATGGGGCAGATAAATCGGGCCGATTGCGTGGATGAAAAAATTTAACGGTATTAGGGTCAGTATCCATTAATCAGTATCGCCATCATTCCCGCCCCCGCCTTCACGGGGACAGGCTCCGGCGGGAACCCAATGCCGTTGATATACGAGGCTGCCCTGCGTTTTCAGACTGGCCAGCAAACGTAACGGTACGGTTTACTTTGGCATCACAAAAGGCTTCACGGAAAAATATTCTGTCCGTTCTTTCGTCTGGTAGGAAGTCCATGAAAGCCTTGAAAGCGCCATCCCGAATGATCTACCCGGCAAGATTATGTGAAAAAGCTGGATTCCCGCCTTCGCGGGAATGACGAAGAAAAGGTGCGGGAATACAGATGCGCACGCATTCTTCTCGGCAATCTGCACCCCGTATATTGTAATCTTTTGTCTTAGTTAACGGGTTCTGACCCTAGATCCAATCATTCTTGAGGCTCTGACCACGATTTAAAACATCCCGGTTTTACTGTCCCTTTCGCCCTTTAACCTTAAAAAAACCGGCAGCAAATTTCTAATAAAATTCCCTTGACTTAAGTGTGGGCATATCTAAAATTAAGTTATTGAGAATGCGTCGCAATTGCATTATATGCATCGATACCTGGAATTTACGGAGACCTAAACACCATGAAAAGCAAAATTTCTTTAGCCGCCGCCCTGATCGTAACCGCGGCCTGCGCATCGCAGCCCGCGTCCGCCGCCGAGGTTAACCTGTATTCCGGGCGCCAGGCATTTTTGATGACACCGCTGCTCGATGCCTTCACCAAAAAGACCGGAATCACCGTCAATATGGTGTATCTGAAAAAAGGCATGCAGGAACGCCTTCAGGCCGAAGGCGCCAACAGCCCGGCCGATCTGGTGTTGACGTCGGACATCGGCAATCTCCACAACCTTGTTAAAGCTGATCTTCTGCAAGGGGCGCGTTCAATTGTGCTGGAAAAAAACATTCCGCCCCAGTTCCGCCACCCGCAAGGCCTGTGGTACGGGCTGACCACCCGCGCACGGGTCATATTCACCCACAAAGACCGGGTCAAGCCAGGCGAAGTGACGACCTACGAAGACCTCGCCAAGCCGCACCTGAAAGGCCGCGTCTGCACCCGGTCGGGCAAGCACGTTTATAACGTGTCGCTGCTGGCGTGGATGATCGCGACCAAAGGCGAAGCCGCCGCCGAGGCTTGGGCGCGCGGCGTCAAGGCCAACCTGGCGCGCAAACCGCAAGGCAATGACCGCGGTCAGGTCAAGGCCGTCTACCAGGGCGAATGCGACGTCGCCTTGGGCAACACCTATTACATGGGCAAGATGCAAACCAACGCAAAAAACCCGGAACAGAAAAAATGGGCCGCCGCCGTTAACCTGATTTTC
>JABMOG010000024.1 GCA_013204265.1 Rhodospirillales bacterium | reverse complement strand
CAAAGACCTTTCGGGGGGCATGAAACGCCGGGTGCTGATTGCCAAGGCGTTGTCCCACGAACCGGAAATTCTGTTCCTCGACGAGCCGACGGCGGGCGTTGATGTGGAACTGCGCAAGGATATGTGGGATCTCGTTCGCGGATTGCAGGCGACTGGAGTGACGATCATTTTGACCACCCACTATATCGAAGAAGCCGAAGCCATTGCCGAGCGTGTCGGGGTGATCAATCATGGTGAAATCGTTGTCGTCGAAGATAAAACCGAACTGATGAACAAACTGGGTGAGAAGCAACTGACGCTTGATCTACAACAGTCGCTCCAAGAAATTCCTGCGCAATTGCAGGCTTACAATCTTGCGTTGGCTGCCGACGGCGCACAATTAGTCTACACCTATGACACCCACGCGGAGCGAACCGGGATCACGTCGCTGCTCAGCGCCCTCGGTGAAGCGGGGGTTAAATTCAAAGATCTCAATACGACGCAAAGTTCCCTGGAAGATATTTTCGTCAATCTGGTTAGGGAAACGGCATGAACATTCAAGCGGTAAAAGCCATTTACCTGTTCGAGATGTCGCGGGCATGGCGCACGTTGTTTCAGAGCATCGTGTCGCCCGTCCTGTCGACGTCGTTGTATTTTATCGTTTTTGGGTCCGCCATCGGGTCCAGGATTACGGAAATCGGCGGTGTCAGCTACGGCTCGTTCATTGTGCCGGGGCTGGTCATGTTGTCTTTGCTGACGCAAAGCATTGCCAATGCGTCGTTCGGTATTTTCTTCCCGAAGTTCACGGGCTCTATCTACGAGCTTTTATCGGCGCCGGTGTCGTATTTTGAGATCGTGCTGGGCTATGTCGGCGCGGCGGCGACGAAGTCGATGATTTTGGGTTTTATCATTCTGGCTACGGCGGGGTTTTTTGTTCCGCTGCAAATTCTGCATCCCCTGTGGATGCTGTTGTTTCTGGTTTTGACATCCATCACCTTCAGCCTGTTCGGTTTCATCATCGGGGTATGGGCGGATGGGTTTGAAAAATTACAGATTATCCCGCTGCTTATCATTACCCCGCTGGTTTTCCTCGGCGGCAGCTTCTATTCCATCGACATGTTGCCGCCCTTTTGGCAAAACGTGACGTTGTTTAACCCGGTGCTGTATCTGGTCAGCGGCTTTCGCTGGAGCTTCTATGAAATCGCTGACGTCAGTCTGGTGACGAGCCTGAGCATGATCGTTGGCTTCCTGGTGGCGTGCATGATCACCGTGTGGTGGATCTTCAAAACCGGGTATCAGGTCAAAAATTAGCAATGGTCCGCCGCCTAGTCCCCACAATACTTTGCCTGTGTATCTGGATGGCGACGCCGGCGCGGGCCGAGGGCCCTAACGTCGTCGCGTCCATCGGTCCGGTACATTCCTTGTTGTCCGGCGTTATGCAGGGCATTGGTACGCCAGAGCTGTTATTGCGCGGCGGCGGCTCGCCCCATGACTATGCCCTGAAACCCTCCGCCGCCCGGTTGCTCCACAAAGCCCGGTTGGTGTTCTGGGTCGGCCCATCGCTGGAAGGGTTTCTGGTCAGGCCCCTGGCCGGGCTGGCGGGCAAGGTCGGCGTGATCCAGTTGTCGGTGGGCGGGCATGATGATGATCCGCATATCTGGCTCGACCCGCGCATTGCCGCCACCATCGTCGGTAAAATGGTGGCTGCCTTGGCCGGCGTGGATGGCGCCAATCGGGCGCGTTATGAGGCCAATGGCCGTGCGATGAAGGCCATGCTGGTGGCGCTGGATAAAGAAATCCATGATCGCCTCAAACCGGTGGCGGTGGTGCCGTATCTGGTCTTCCACGATGCCTACCGATATTTCGAGAAACGCTATGACCTGGCCTCGCAAGGGGCCGTGGCGGTGCATGAAGGCCGTGCGCCCGGGGCCCGGCGGATTGCCATGTTACGCCGGAAAATCATCGACACGAACATTGCCTGCGTCTTCACCGAGCCGCAGTTTGAGCCAGCGTTGGCGACAACGTTGATCGAGGGTACGGGCGCGCGCACAGCCGTGCTCGACCCGCTGGGCACAAGTCTTAAGGCGGGGCCGGAACTGTATCCAGCGCTGATGCGGGGGTTGGTGGATCAGCTTTTGGGGTGTCTCGGCGCGAACGGATAGAGCATCTCCGGTTCACTCGCGTTCACCGAAAATTCTCTACGCCTTTGTTTTAGACGCAAATTCGTCGT
>JABMOG010000223.1 GCA_013204265.1 Rhodospirillales bacterium | reverse complement strand
AATCAACGATCTTTCCCTTGCCTTCGTCGCCCCACTGGGAGCCGACTACGACGACATTCGCCATGACAAAATTTCCCTTACTTTGTTTTCGATTTAGTAATTTCGCGGGCTTGGCCATCCATGAAAATATGGGTGCAGCCCAGGCGCGCAGCTTCCGCTTGCGCGTCACCGGTATCGGACAATTCTACCACGGTGATCCAGTCGTCGGCCCTAAGCGCCGCCGCTTTTTCCACAGTCGTCGCCGTTGGCAAATAAACCCGGCGTTTAGGCGGGGGTGGGGTCACCGCGCGCAGGACCGTGTCCATGAACAAGGTAAACCCGGTTGCCGCCTCGCCGTCGCCGGCACTATAACGCCCACCACTGCCCAGTTCGCCGCGCACACCCTTGGCAAAAAACGTAAACGTCACGCCGGTGTGGTACTCGAAACCCCGGTTCTCAATGGGGTCGATCGTTATCGCCAGACCCGGCAAGGCGGCGCGGGTGCGCTCGACTACTTCGGCCAGAAGACTGTGCCCGTCCGCTGCTTCGCCACGTAAGCCCAGTGCGGTCAGGGCTTTCAGTGTTTCGTCGGCGGGGCCGGCGGCAGTCAGCATGGCGGCCAGAATTCCGGTCGTGTCCTTGCAAAACTCATTGCCCAGCTCAGTTACGGCGGCGGCATCCTTGCGGTCCAGCGCCTGGCGTAGACGCCCCCAGTTTGCAGGGTTTCCGCTGATTTTTTCGGCGTTGTTGCAGACTGCGGGAACCAGCGTCGGCAGGCCGAGATCGACCGATAGGTCGTGAATACCGAGATTGGCGAGGGCGCTTGCGGCCAAGACAATGACTTCGGCGTCGGCGGCAGCCACGTCGGGGCCGATCAGTTCCGCGCCGACCTGAGTGAATTGCCGCTCGGGGCGAAGCTGTGATCCGCGTACCCTCAGGACTTGTCCGGCATAGCTCAGACGTAGTGGCCGCGGCGCGCCGGACAACCGACGTGCGGCGATGCGGGAAATTTGCGGCGTCATGTCGGCGCGCACTCCCATCATTTTCTGCGACACCGGGTCCATCAGGCGGAAGGTTTGCTCGGCTGCACCGGCGCCGATGCCGCTAAGCAAGCTGTCTTCGAACTCGATCAGGGGCGGATTGACTCGGTCATACCCGTGCGCGGCAAAGTCCGCCAACAGGCGTTCCAGCACCGACGCCTCGAAGGCGGCGTCGGGCGCTAGCGCATCGGACAGGCCGGTCGCCAAAAGACCTTTGTCTGTAGTATCGGTCATGGTCGGGTGCAACTGTTCAAGAGCCTAGCAAAATTCAGCGGGAACCTAACAGAACGACAGGGGGTGCGCCAGACCCGCTCTACCATTGACGGGGCTGACAACTAATTCTACCATTTTTTTACGTTCTTTTTTAAAATTAGATGTAGTGCCGGACGAAAACAAAAAACGAAAAACTTCTATAAATAATCCTGGCGTTTTTTGGTAATCACTTCAAGGGAGGCAGACATGTTTATTCGCACTATTTTAGCAGGCTTGGCAATAATCGCCGTCACGGCTTGGCAGGCGCCCGTACAGGCCGCCGGGTCGATGTACGATCTAGGCGACGTGAAGGTTGTCAAGACGGTTTGGGATATCACCACGGGCGATGAGGCTCGCTTCAATGACCGCATCGACTTGATCAAGCAGACGGCGGAAGGTTTTCGCAGTAAGGGCATTACACCGGAATTCGTGGTGTTGATTCATGGCGGCGCTACCAGGTTCGTGACCAAGACCGTTGCGGGTACTGTGTTTGCGAAAAAGCCACTCGGTGATTTGAACGCGACACAGGCCGCTCTGGAGTCCCTGACGGAAGGCGGCATCCCGGTTCGGGCGTGCGGAATAGCCATGAAGCGGACAAAAGTTAACTCCGACAACGTGGTGAAATATGTCACCCAGGTAGACAACGTGTTCGAAAACCTGATCGCCCTCCAGGTCAAGGGATACGCCTATATGGAGGTTGAGTAGATAGCAGCCAAACGGATGACTGCTAAGGGTCGTAAAGGTTTCCCCTGGCTCTTGGGGGGGCTGGTTGGGCTTGCCCTGTTTGGCTGGTCCCCCTTGGCGGCTGCGCAACAACCGCCGCGTCCGGTCGGGGGCGAGGTGTCCACTTGGAATTGGGACGGGCTGTCTCTTGAAGTGGCTCCTTTGCCGATCGAGCCGGCGACGGCGTTCTTCTCGAACCGCGGTTTTCCGTACAAAAAGGCCATTAAATTGGCGCAAAACGGGTGCATATTCCGTTCGGCCATCGGTCACGATGGGAAAAAAGCAAGCGATCCGCCTGTTCACATCAATGTGGCCGACTGGAGCCTGAAAATTGGCGGTGTGGTGCGTGCCTACCGCACGAAAGAGGAGTGGTTGGCGCGGTTTGAGAAGGATGGCGTGCCGGAAGAGGCGCGCATTGCGTTTCAGTGGGCGACATTTCCCACCCGCCAGACCTTTCAGGCCGAAGATTACAATTGGGGCATTCACGCCTTTGACCTTCCCCCCGGAACCACGTTCGATCTGACCGTGGTTTGGCGGTACGGGAAGGATATGAAACAGGTCGTCTTGAAGGATCTGAAATGCTCGGTCGATAAGGCGCAAAATGAACCTAAAAAATAAGTTGGCTTTGAATACCCGTCGTTCGTTTTTGAAAACCCTGACCTCGGGGGTTATGTCTTTGGCCGCCCTGTCTGCGGCGGCGCTCAAACCTGCGTTGGCGGCGCGCCTTTTGTTGTCGCCCTTATTCAAACCCAAGCCCGCTCCTGATTTCGCCCTGGAAAACCTGGACGGGGACATTGTCAAAATATCCGATTTTCGGGGCAAGGTGGTCATCGTTAACTTTTGGGCGACCTGGTGCCCGCCGTGCCGGTTCGAGATTCCATCCATGCAGCGCGCCTGGAACATTGTTAGCAAAGAAGGCATCGTCATGCTGGCTATTCATGTCGGTGGCAACCCGGACAGGGTGATGCAGTTCGCCGCCGACTTCGACGTCGACTTTCCTGTCCTGATGGACCAGAAATCAGACGTTATCAAACAATGGCCGGTTAGGGGTCTGCCGACTACTGTCATTGTCGACCCAAAGGGGTCCATGGTCTTGCAGGCCATCGGTAGCCGCGAATGGGACGATAAGGCGCTTCTCGATCAAATCCGCGCCCTCAACCGCTGATGGTCAGCTGATACAGCACCCCGGCGGCCATTGACCCTGTGAGCGAAATTGCCAGATACCAGACAAAGACCTGGCGCCGCACCAAGGCGAACACGGCCATGGCGGCGGGCACGGAAGTGACGCCGCCGGCGATCATAAACGACAGCGCGGCTCCCGGGGCCATGCCTAGATCGAGTAGCCCAGCCATCAACGGGATGGCGGCAAAACCGTTCATATAGGCCGGAATGCCGACGCCGACGGCGGCCGGAATGGTCCACCAAGCGCCGCTGCCCAGCACATCGGCGACCAGAGAGGCGGGGATATAGGCGACCATCAGGCTTTCCAGAATAAAAGCCAAGGTCAGCCATTTGCCGAGGAACCATGCGGTGTCCCAGAACACGTCATTGAAAATTTGCCGCCGGGGTGCTTCGCGCCAGAAGGGCCAGAGTACACCCTCACCGGGCGCAAATTCCGGTTTGGACGAACTACCACAGCACGACTGCTGGATGGCCCCGGATAACGGATTGGCGAATAGTCCGGCTTTTTGCGCGGCCAGGGTGGCGAAGCCGCCGATCAGGCCGATGCCAAAGGCGGCGAGGGTTTTGGCAATGGTAAAGGGTACGCCTAAGGCGGCGGCGCTGAGGATAAACATTTGCGGGTCCATCAGCGGCGATGAAATCCAGAACGCCATGACCGGGGCCAGCGGCACCCCGGCCGCCAGCAACCCGGCGACGATGGGAATAACGCCGCACGAACAGAACGGCGACAGGCTGCCGAACAGGGCGGCGGCGGGGATCATGACCACCATATTGCCGGAAAAAACCCGGGCGATCAGTTTGTCCGACCCGGTGGCGTGCGCGGCGGCGGCGACGGCGATGGAAATAAGAAAATACGGCGAAATTCCGATCAACGCCCATCCGGTGAATTTAAGGCTCTCGGGGACCTGGGCCGGGGCGAGCACGGCCAGTCCGGTAAAAATCACGATGATGGCCCATACCACTTTGTTGATGCGCGCCGCCTGTGCCTTGACCGCGCTAAGGAAGTTCCGGTTTTCCACCGGCGGTGTCGAGGTGCCGCAGCATCCTTCGGTAGAAGGGGCTTTGGGCAGGGGGTGGGTCATGTCGTTCATAATTTTCGGCTCCTTCAGGCTGCGGATTCGGTGCTGTCATCGGCGAACCCGGTACAGCACTCGGCGGTCAGGAACCCGACCAGAGAATCCATGATGCCGGGCTGGGTCGAACAAATCAGCCGGCGACCGTCGCGGCGTTGAGCGACCAGCCCGGCCCACGCCAGTCGTGCAATGTGATGCGATAGGGTCGAGGCGGGAATTTTAAGCCTGCGCTGAATGTCTCCGACGACCAAGCCTTCGGGTCCGGCCTTGACCAGCAGCCGGAACACCGCCAGCCGCGTCGGGCTACCCAGTTCGGCAAGACATTTGGCTGCTTTGGTTTCGTTCATGGGGGAAATATAGGGGTTAATCGCTTTTAATTCAACTATATTTCTAGAAATATCGAAATAAAAAAGAAAAAAGAGGCAGCTACGATTCTAGGGCAGCAAGGAAAAAGATTCTAAGGGCTCGACAGTACGACAACCGGGGTGATGGCGGCGGCGGGGTTGACGACCATGCCCGCAAAACCCGGCACGGATTGTACGGTGCCATTGGAGGGCGCCCGGAGCGTGGCGCGTTTTAGGTTCCAGGCGGCAATGTCGACATTGGCCCGCGCCCGCACTGTGTCGGCGACGGCCTGGATCAGGGCTATTTCGGTGCGTTCCAGTTCTTCTGCCGACGTCGACAGGTCGTCGAACAACTGCTTGGCACGGTTGCGGTTCTGGGTGGCGAAGGTGAGTTTGTGTTGTGCCGCCCGGAGATCGGCATCGGCGGCTTCTTTGAGGGCGGCCAAGGGGACTAGATCGAGTGTGGCCAAGGGCGCGCCGGCCTTGACGGTTTGTCCGTTGCGAACCATCACCTTGTCGATTACGCCGGCGACCGGGAAGGCGAGTTTGCGCTCGGCTGCGTGCCCCGGGGTGGGCGCTACGATCAGGCTTGCGAGCAGCACACCGGTCCAGGCGAAAGCCCGCAAGGTGACGTGTGGCGGTCGCGCACGGTTGCTAGCGTCTGCTTTTTGATTGGTCATCTTGTCCAAAGCCGGTTCCCTCCTTCGGAATAAATCGCTCTTCTTTTGTGTTGATCTTGCCGCCCAACAGGGTGCCAAGAAAATTTGTTGCCAATCCGCGCGACGGGTGCTCACCCAACAGGACCGCGAGGCGGGCGCTGTCGATAAAAAAGGTGCCGGTGGCCCGCACCATGTCGGCCTCGCCAGCGGAGAATTCGATCATCGCCGGGCCCAGGTCTGCGACCCGTTCTTGTTCATACAAGCGTTGGCGTTTTGCCAACCGGCGGCCCAAAAAATCCTTATTGGCGCTGGCCGCGATGACTTGTTGCCAGGAATCGGTGCGCGTCAGCACGGCTTCTCTGAGTTGACGGCGAAGATCGAGGCGCCGAACCTCGAATTCTGCCCGCACCTGTTTGAATTGGGCGCTTAAGCCCGCGTGTTCGGCGTTTTTTGCGCCGCCATCGAAAAACGGCACGGTCATGCGCGCACCGATCGCCCATTCGTCGCGGTTGCGGGATTCGCGGGTGGTTTGTCCGACGGCGCCGAAGGCTTCGATGCGGGGCCGGATGCCGGTGCCGTCCCGCTGGTAGCCCAAAGCCTCGGCGCGCCGGGCCAGGGCCTTGATTTCAGGATTGCGATCTTCGGCGAAGGCGAACAGTATTTTTGTATCGACTTCGACCGGCTTCCTGGTGGGAGGTTTCGGCGGGTCGATCAATTCGCCGGAGAACTCTGTACCCGTCAGGTCTTCGAGACGCAGGCGAAGGGCTGCGTTTCGGCTACGCTCGCGGTGGTAAATGAGGCGGGTTTTTTCCACCTGGGCCAGTGTTTCGGCAACGGTTACGGGGTCAGTCTGGCCCAACCCTAAACGTTCTTTGGCACGGTCCCACTGCACGTAAGCGCTGGCGTGGTCCTGGTTGAGGGAATGCAGGCGCAGGTCTGAGACATGGAGGTCAAAAAAAACCGCCAAACCTTCAAGAAGTACCGTATGACGCGCCACCCGCAGGCGTTCTTCGGCCGCAGCAATATCCGACCGGGCCGCCCGGACGCGGCTGTAGGTCTGGCCGAAATCGTAAATCGGTTGCACCAGCTCGAGGCTGCTCTGGACATCGGAATTCCGGGTTTCCACCGATTTTTTCGACTCGAAAAATTTTCCCGAAACCGTTCCTTCCAAGCGAGGAAACAGGTTGGCCCGGGCGCCATCCAGGCGCGCGCGCGCGGCGTCTATGTTGGCCGCCGCAGCGGCAAAGGCATAACTGCCGTTGGTATCGATTAGGTTCAGTAATTCGGCCGCGCTCAAAGGTTTTTGCGCTCCCTTCTCCTGGGCCTGAACCGGGCCAGAAAGCACACCGGCGAGGACTACCGTTAAGGCAATAGCGATCGGGGCTAGGATGGCAAGAAAGGGTGTGGCAGGCAATCGCGGGAAAGGAGGCATGGGGTCCGTACAAGGTCGCTAATTAATTAACATATAGCGATAGAGGGAAGTTTTGGTCTTGTAGACGCCATCGGCAACGTACCGGCCAGCCTTGTTAAAGTGTTCCGCATCCATGAAGCCGGTAACCTTCAGCGCTTGTTGTCCTGTTTTGTCATAAAAAATAAACACCGGCGTCGCACGAACGCGGAGTGAGTGAGCGAGTTTCTTTTCCGTCATTTTCTTGCCGTCGGGGCTGACTACCGGCAGATCGCCACGGATGTTGGATTGAATCATGACGAAACGATCGCTGTAAAATTTGTTGACTTTTGGGTCAGGAAAAACCCGGGCGTGCATTTGCGCGCAATAGGGACAGCCAGACTGCTCAAACATGATGACCAGCTGCTTGCCTTCTTCGGCGGCGGCGGTGATTTCATCAGGGAAATTGTTGTCCACGCTTTCGGCCATGAAATCGGCGCGTACGCCCGTTGCCCAAAACAGGGCAACCAAGACTGGCACTGCATACAGCGCGGTTGTGACCTTGAAAATATTCGCGATTGCCTTGGGCATTGTCAGGGCGCCTTATTAGTTTATCGGGAAGGTTTCTTGCCGAATGGTTTGGCCCAGACCGTCGACCAGGGCGGGGATCATTTTATGGGACGTTTCCTGGCTATTGCCGACGCCGATGCCGGCGCTGCTCCATCCCTCCCACATGCGTTTGCCGTTGGATTTGTCGTCAACTGTCACGTCGATGCGGAAACTGCTGGGGGTTACTGTATGGGTCGATTCCTTGCGGTCCGGATTAAGGAGGCCGCCGCGCGCGGAATTGAAAAGATTGAAGCGAACGCGGGGCGCGTTGGTGCCCGATTGGTCGGAGTTGTTGCTCAATTCGACATAGCGGTTTTCGCCGCCGCCGGCCCAAGCCCCGGTATCGTCCTGGGTCTCAAAGGTCAGGATCAGGGTGGCATCGTTCTTGATGGAGTATCCCTTGTTTTTCAGGGCGTCTTCGAAGGCTTTCTGTAAGGATAGATTGTGGTTCGAATTATCCATCGGGCGCACAAAAATCGCCGACCCTGCGGGCATCGGCAGGAAGGAAACCGCACTAATTATCCCTTCAGCCCTGAGCGTCGAGGCACCAGACGCCACGAGCGACAGAACAACGGCAAGGAAAGTCAATTTTCTCACGGGCAAAGTCCTCTTTGAAATCTTCAAGCCTATCTAGGAAATCTTCAAACCTATCTGGCAAAAGGCCCTCTGCGAACGACCGTGTCACCAGACTGGGGAACGGACCTAGTTTATATCAGGATGCAGGGAAGGGGAATCACTCTTTAAAGAAAAGTTGAAAATGGTTGTTTTTAAGCGGGTTAGCGTGTTTTCGGTGGTGTGGTATGTAAAGATTTGATACGCCCCACAGGAAAAACCGGGTAAACAAACGTATGCCGACTAAGTCGAAATTCATTTCCCGGTCGGGGTTTCAGGCCCAGTTGCCGGTATTGGCGCTGCCAATTCTTTTTGTGGTTTCGGCCTTATGGGTGCGTGCCCTGGGCGGTCCCAACTGGTTGTGGTTCAATCTGGACCCGGATTATTTTTATCTTCTCGACGCGCTGAATATCCTCAACCTGACCACACCGGGGCATGTCTATCATCCGGGTACGACGGTGCAGTGGCTGGCGGCGTTGATCCTGAGGCTGACCCATCCGGTGATGTCGTTCGACAATCTCACGGGGCTGGTTCTGGCTGAATCGGAATTCTATCTGGGCCTGATCGCAGTGGTGTTTACCATGTTCAACGGGCTTGCCCTGTGGGCGCTGGGTGCGGTCGGGCGCAGGGTATTTGGCGGATGGACGGCGGCGTTGTTCCTGCAACTTGCGCCGTTTATGTCGATGGTGGTCCTCAAACATAGCTATCACGTCAAGCCCGAGGCGTTATTGGTGTTGACGATGCTGGTGCAGGCCTCGACCGCGGTGTTGTCGCTGACGCCGGGGCTGATGGCGCGTCGGCGCTGGCGGTTTGCCATTGCCTTCGGGGTGATTGCCGGTTTCGGGGTGGCGACGAAGATCACCGCTTTTCCGGTATTTCTGCTGCCGGTGTTTGTTTTAGGCATCGGCGCGGCGGCAGGGCGTTGGGCTGGGGCCGCCCTGCTGTACGGGGTCTCGGCGCTGGCGGCGCTGGTAATTTTTACCCTGCCGGCGATCGGCGCATATGACGTGTTCTTCGCCTGGATGATGACGGTCTCGCAAGGCTCCGGCGCCTATGGGGGCGAGGGCTCGGTGGATGGGGCGGTTTATCTGCAACAGGTATTTAAGCTGTTCAAGCGCCCGGCCTTTCATGTCACGTTTATTCTGTCCGTATTTGTCTTGGCGATGACGGCTCGGCGCGGCCTTAAGAAAGGGATTCCTTTCGCCCCCGAAGCCTGGCTGCTGGCCGGAATCGCGGTATCCCAATTGGCTCATGTCCTGCTGATCGCCAAACAGCCCAACGCGATGTACCTGATTCCGTCTTTCGTGCTGATTCCGCTCGCGTTTGTTCTGGTTTGGCGATTGGGCGAGGGGCTGCTGCCCTGGCCCTTGAAGTCCGGCGTGGCGGTGTTGCTGGCGGTGCTAGTGGTGGCGCAGGGTGCCGCTGTGGTTCACCTGGGGGAGGAGCAGGCGGACAAATTCCGAGCCGCCGTATCCGTCGACATGGACCGTTTCAAAGCCTGTGCCCGGGTCTATTCCTATGCTGCATCGAGCCGCTCTTACGCCCTGATGCTGGCCGACTATGTGACCGGCGGGCGGTTTGCCGGAAGGCTTGCGGCGCAAGGCCCAAGCAACGATTACTGGCTCGAGCACTGGTGGGATCAGAGCCGCATGGAGTTCAGGGGTTGGCGTGGGCGGCGAAATATTCAGGCGACTCTGGCGCAATACCCATGCGTGGCCGTGCGCGCCACCCACTGGGGTGTCATCGAGCGGTTGCTGCCCGGCGCCATGCCCGGCTTGACCTTCGATCAGATGTGTTCGACGCCCAGCGAGATCATTACTGTGCGCGGGGCCGATTGTCAGGGGCGCGTGAAACAGCCATGACGGCCAAGGGGGTTATCGCCGCCGGTCACGCGCAAACCGTCGATGCCGCAGGCCGCATTCTAGAAGAAGGCGGGAATGCCTTTGATGCGGTTCTGGCGGCGACCTTCGCGGCGTGTGTTGTTGAGCCGGTTCTGTCGTCCCTCGGCGGTGGCGGGTTCCTGATGGCCGGGCCGTCGGGAGGCGATGCGCCGGTGTTATATGATTTTTTCGCGCAAACGCCGAAACGCCAAGCGGTCGGCGAAGACCTGGATTTTCACCCCATTACGGCCAATTTCGGGTCCGTAACCCAGGAATTCCACATCGGTTTAGCGTCAATCGCGACGCCGGGAACCGTCAAAGGGTTATTTCAGGTCCACCGCGACCTTTGCACCCTGCCCATGGCACGCATTGTTGAGCCGGCCCTGGCCTTGGCGCGCAAGGGTTTTACCGTCAATCGTCTGCAGGCCTACCTGTTTGGAGTGGTCGGCCCGATTTACCTGCATTCCACCGCCAGCCGCGCTATTTTCGCCAGTTCTGCCAACGCTGGTACAACCATGGCCGAAGGTGAAACGATGACCAACCCGGATTTCGCCGATACTCTGGAGGCCATTGCGCGCGAAGGCGAAAACCTGTTTTACCAGGGTGAAATCGCCGCCACCATCGCCCGCGACTGCGCCGTCGGCGGGGGTGTGCTGGGCCGTGATGATTTCGAGTCCTACCGCGTCCACAAACGCTCGCCGTTGGTCCTCGATTACCAGGGTGCCAGGCTTTTTACCAATCCTGCACCGTCGACCGGCGGCCTGCTCATCGCCTTTGCGCTGGAACTTCTCAAAGACCTTAACATCGGGTCCTCCGGGTTCGGCTCAATCGCCCATTTAGAGGCCCTGGTTGCGGTGATGGACCTGACCAATCGGGCGCGGGTCGAAAGTGGCCTTCGCGACGGGGTTGGAACGGAGGCCGCCGGTACCCTGTTGAACCCGGATTTCCTGGCTGCCTATAAGCGCCAAGTCCTGGACCGCCCCCGGGCCGAGAGGGGCACCACCCACATTTCCATTATCGACGCCGCCGGCAATGCGGCCGCTCTGACACTGTCCAACGGCGAAGGGGCGGGGTATATCGCGCCCGGCACCGGGATCATGCTCAACAATATGCTGGGCGAGGAAGACATTAACCCCACGGGCTTTCACCAAGGCGAAGCGGACACCCGGCTGTCTTCGATGATGGCGCCGACCCTGGCCTTCGAAGGTGATGGGAGACTGACAGCCTTCGGGTCAGGTGGATCAAACCGGATTCGCACTGCCATCTTGCAGGTGCTGGTCAATCTTCTGGATTTTGCGATGCCCGTGGGCGATGCGGTCGAGGCCCCGCGCTTGCATTCCGAAGGTGGCCTATTGAATATTGAAAACGGCTTTTCAGAAAGCGCTATTGCGCGCCTGATTAAAAGGCCCACGGAGCACAAACGCTGGCTTGAGCGCAACTTGTTTTTCGGCGGCGTACATGTCGCTCGCTATGACAGAATTACCGATGTATTCACCGGGGCGGGAGACCCGCGGCGCGGCGGAGCCACCAGGATTGTGTAATATTGCCCAGAAAATTACCTTAGGGCGCCTCTAATAATGCCTCATTTCGGTGATGGTAGATTTAATCAGGCTCGATACCAAGCCTATTTGTAAAACACCATTGGTTT
>JABMOG010000222.1 GCA_013204265.1 Rhodospirillales bacterium | reverse complement strand
TGGAAAAACAGGAGAGCCTGGAACAGCTTCGTGCGCTGGAAGCCGGCATGCGCATTGACGCGCAACTCGTTGACACGGTTCCGTTGGGTGTCGATACTCCCGCCGACCTTGAACGCGCCCGCGAGATTTTGGCGCCGTAGGCCCCTTAAACCGCGAGCCATTCAGCCGATGTCAGACCGCAAAAATATTCTCGCCTTCCAGGGCTCGCTCGGAGCGTATTCGGACATGGCGTGTCGCAGCGCCTATCCGGAAATGACGACGCTGCCCAGCCGCTCGTTCGAGGATACCTTCGAAGCGGTGCGGTCCGGCGCTGCCGCCTTGGCGATGATTCCGATTGAGAATTCCGTCGCCGGGCGGGTTGCCGACATTCACCACCTGTTGCCGGAATCGGGCCTGTATATCATCGGTGAGCATTTTCAGCGCGTGAGCCATCATTTGTTGGGCGTTGCGGGGGCGAAAATTTCCGACATTACCCATGTCCACAGCCACGTTCATGCCCTCAACCAATGCGGCAAACTGATCCGCAGCCTCGGTGTTGAGCCGGTGGTGCATGCCGATACGGCGGGCGCCGCCGCCGATATCGCGGCCGCCGGCGATAAAAGCCAGGCCGCTATCGCGTCCGAGCTGGCCTGCGAAATAACCGGTCTGGTCAGCCTGCAGGCCAATATCGAAGACGCCGACCACAATACCACGCGCTTCGTCGTCATGGCCGCCGAGGCACGTGATCCGGGGGTTGATACCCCGAACGTGATGACCAGTCTCACATTTCGGGTCCGCAACGTGCCGGCGGCCCTGTACAAGGCGTTAGGCGGCTTCGCCACCAACGGCGTCAACCTGACCAAGCTGGAAAGCTATGTCGATGCCGGGTTCGTTGCCGCCCAGTTCTATGCCGACGCCGAAGGCCACCCGGAGCAACCCGGGTTGAAAAGGGCGCTGGAGGAACTCGCCTTCATCACCCACGAAGTCAATATCCTGGGCGTCTATCCGGCGCACCCCTTCCGCCAGCAGCAGAACGGCGAGGGCTGATTAAACTCGGCGGTGGCGTTGTTGTTAAAGGCGTCGGCGATGACTTTGGCGACGGGATCGGGCTGGGCGTCCAGCGCCTCGCGCTAGGGCATTGGTGTCAAGGTTGGCAAACAATTCCAAGACGAGCGGACTTTTTTCGTTCGGCTTCCAGGAAATTCTCAATTTGCTCCTTACGTTGTTGCGGAACGGCGGACAGGGCTTCTTGGGCCTTTTTTGCGGCCTTGGTTCGGAGTGGGCCGGGCGGCAAACAATTCAATGCCCTTCTGTACATTTGATAAGCTCCCATTGGGTTCATCATGGAGTTAATTTTTTCAGCGTAAAGGAACATGGCTTCCCCGTCCCCACGAACGGCTTTTTTCCACAATTTGTGGAGTTCCTTATCATAACTGGAATCATCTATCCACGATCCTTCGGCCATCATCGTGTCGAACCCAGGAAGGATTTTATCGCGGGAAAAAGAGACCTTGTAACGCGGATCGGTTTCATTGGCAAAGGCAGCCATAGCATCTGCAATTTCAAAGCGTCGGTCGCACTCGTCGGCAAATTGTATATATCCCGTTACGGAAGTCCTCACCCATGATTTGGCATCCATCGCAAACGCTCCGGCTTTGGGTTCGTTTCGCCAAAGGTATTGCCAAAACAAAACATGCAAAGGGGCCCTGTTTCGTTCTTCCCCAGTGCCTTCGAAAACGAAATCGAATCGCACAAGGCAATCGGCCTTCTTGAAGCGAGGTTCAAAATTGAAAAGGTAATGCTTCTGCATTGCCGTTTTGTCTGGCAGTTCGATATATTTCGGATGCAGAAACTTCTCATGCTCCCCCTTCGCGATTCCGCAAGCCAGCACGCCCGCTGCCAAAAAAGCACAGAAACTAACGAAAAATTTGTTAGCAACATCCATCATTTGGTTCTACCACAACCTGAGAATAGGGGTGACTCTTTGTGGGAAAATTCTTCAACCTTCATTTATCTGGATTTAAGTTGTTGTTTTGCTTTCGGAAGAAACACATCGAGATCATGCCCCCCGGAGTTTCCATGTGAACCCTGCTGCGGTGGAATCCAGAGCTCAACATCCCAACCATGAGGATTATTCCAAGGAGGGGTAAACTCTTTTTCATCTGGTTTTTGGGGGATGGGGACTGCCGGTATTTCCCTGCCCTTATTGCCTACCTTTTCCACAACCTTTGCTCGTTTTCCGTCCTTATCGAGGGGATGCCACTTAATGCCGTACCAAACTCCATCAGGCCCCATTGTAGGTGTCGATGCCCGAACCTTAACAGGACCGTCGGTCCGAAAAATTTTTCTTGGCCGAAAATCACGCGGTTCGGGTTGCTCGTTCCATTCAATTTTCGGTTTTGGCTTTTCGGGTTGCTTTGTTTGAACCCGATTTGGGTCGGGTTTTTCTCCTCTTTGCCCCTCTCCGCCGGGGCCGACCAGATCATCAAATCGCTTTCGCTGGTCGGGGGCGAGTTCGGCGCGCACGCCTTCTGTCAGGTTTTTGACTTGTTCCGGCGTGCCGGATTTGACAAGCGCGTCGCGGACGACCTTGAACTCGGCGGCGGTGCCGGTGGCGTTG
>JABMOG010000221.1 GCA_013204265.1 Rhodospirillales bacterium | reverse complement strand
ACCAATCGATGCAACTTCCGCTGCAACTTCTGCTTCTATGGCCAGGAAATCGAGAAGGGTCAGAAAACGGATGAGTTGACCCTGGAAGAAATCGAAAAAATCGCCAAAACCACCGGGCCGCTGTTGCAATTGTCGCTGACCGGCGGCGAGCCGTTTTTGCGTAAAAATCTAACCGACATCGTCCACACCTTCGTCCGCCACACCAACCCCTGGTACGTCACCATACCGACCAATGCTTCCATGCCGGACCGCATGGCCGAATTTCTGGAAGATGTCCTGCCCGCCCATCCTGATATCGCCTTTCGCATCGTTTTTTCCATCGAGGGCATCGACGAAGAGCATGACGACATCCGTTCCATGCCCGGATCCTTCGACAACATCATCGAAAGTCACAAGGTGCTGACGGGGATCAGGGAGCGTTTCCCGAACCTGGTGCTCGACGCCAACTCGGTATTTACGACGCGAAGCGAAAACACCCTCAAGGAAACCCTTCGCCATCTGGATGAAAATTTTGATTTTGACAACCTTTCCATCACCTACGCCAGGGGCGATATTTCCGACGAGTCGTTGAAAGAAACCTCACGCGAGAAATACGAGGACGTCAACCGCTTCCTGGAAAGCACCAAGCGCGGCCGGGAATCCCGCTTCCTCTATCCCGTGTGGCGCGGCGTGCGCGACGTTTCCAGACGCAACCTGATCCGCACCGTGTTCGACGACGAGTTTGTCGCCCCCTGCGTCGCCGGCCGCAAGATTATCGTTATCAGTGAAACCGGCGAGGTGCTGCCGTGTGAAATCCTCGGCCGCAGTATGGGAAACCTGCGCGATTACGACTTTGACCTGAAACGGCTTTTGGCGTCGACGGAAAACAACGAACTTCGCAAATGGATTGTCGAGTCGAAATGCAAATGTTCGTTTGAGTGCGCCTTGACGGCCAACGTCGCCTGGAACATCGGGGAATATCCCAACCTTCTACTGTCGGCCTTGAAAAACATCGGCCGCAAGGATTCGGATGAACCTGCGCCCAATTCGTCAACGGCGTGACAGAGTTTCCCGTGAGCAGCCCTTCCCATAACGACGCTATCAGCGTCATCATCCCGGCCTACAACGCCAAGGCAACAATCGGACGCTGCATGGAAAGCGTGCTCAACACCAACTATGCGCCGCTGGAAATCATCGTCGCCGACGATGCGTCCACGGACGACACGGCGGATATCGTCGCCGGGATGGCGAATGCTGACCCTGAACGGGTGCATCTGGTCCGGCTGGATCGCAACGGCGGTCCGGCGCGGGCGCGTAATGTCGGGGCGGCGGCGGCGAAATATGATTATTTTTTTTTCCTCGACAGCGACACGGAAATGCTGCCCGACGCGTTAGAGCGTTTTATCGCCCGCATCCCCGAAGCCGACGCCGTCTGCGGCCATTATCACTGGCAGCCACTCAACGATGGCGCCACGCCCTGGTATAAAAGCCTGCTCAATTATTACATGTTTTCCCGGCAAGGCGTTTTTGAACACGATGTGTTTTTAGGCTCCGCCGCCGGAATCCGCCGCGACGTTTTTGAAAAAACCGGCGGCTACGATGCATCCCTGGAATGGGGCATGGATTACGAGAACGAGGAATTCGGCCATAGGCTGGTGAAAGACCACCGTATTTTGCTCGATCCCGCCATTACCGTCCGTCACGACTTTCCCGGCTTTGGCAAGCTGACGGCCACGTACTTCACCCGCGTCGCCCTTTGGATGAAGCTTTTTATGGAACGGCGCAAATTCGAAGCCGGCGGCCCGGCGGCGCAGAACGTCGGCATGGCATCGGCGGCGTTTCCGGTGTTTATCGCATCCCTGGTGGCGGTTGCATGTACTCCCTGGGCCTGGGGGCCCGCGGTTTTGTTCGGCATTATTTACCTCAAGGGCTATGCCGGTTTTTTCGGCTTCGTTCTCGGCAAGCGTCCGGCGTTTCTGCCCGTGGCGGTATTGTTGAACGGGTATTTCTGTTTCGTTATTTCAAGCGGCGCCGCATGGGGCGCGCTATCTTATATATTTGGTGAAAAACATGACGCAGGCTGATTTCTGGAGCAACAATCCCTGTGGTGTTGACGGGGAGCTTTCAAAAGTTATCGAACAGCGATACCGGATGGAGCCATGGCTGCCCCGCGAGCTGCAGGCCATTCCCAAAGAGCTTGGAAAATACCTTGAAGTCGGCTGCGGTCAAGGCGTCGATAGTTTTTATATTTGCTCCCGCCTCGACAAGGGCGACAATTACACGGCCATAGATTATTCGACTGAAAGCGTTAAACGTGCTGAGGGATACGTCAGCGAAGCCAACGCGGTCTTCGGGCTCAAGGTCACGCCCGAATTTTCCAGGGGAGATGCCCTAAACCTGGATTTTGGTGATGATACGTTCGATTTTGTCTATTCCATGGGCGTCATTCACCATACCCCGAACCCGCAACAGGGCATTGACGAGATCTGCCGGGTTTTAAAACCCGGCGGCAAGGCCAAGATTTTTCTCTACAAGCGGAATTCCCTGAAAGTGGGCATCGCCAAATTCCTGCGCCTGTTACAATGGCTTGGCGACAAGGTTCTGTTCCAGGAACGCGTCATCTACAAACTGATAAGCAAGAAAAAAACTGGTTTTTTCGGCTCTATGTTTCTCGAATGTTTTGGCGTCCCCTGGATGGAGTGGTTTTCGGAAAAAGAGTTGCGCACCATGTTCGGGAAGTTTTCTTCCGTCGACATCCAACCCTACGGGTTTAACTTACCCAGGCCGTCCGGCAAGGAAATCGACGGGTATAACCGGTTCGGTTATTTCTACAAGATTGACGTCACGAAGTAAGCTGCCGGCTAATCGCGGTTATTTCCCGACAGTGTGGCTTGCCACTACCATGGCCAAGCCTAAACGCGCCGCCCGACGGATCAGGTCTTTTATTTCAGCATCGGTGCGGGCGGCCCCTATCCATTCCGTCGGCCCCATGCGTTGCCTCTGGGCGGCAACGGCGATGAGGTGATAGGTGCGAGGGGGAGCACCTGTGCCGGAAAATTTTATGGAAAGAGATTTCGTTTTACCCGCATTGAGGTGGCTGAATTTTCCGAACTGAGCTTTAAAAGGCTCGGTTTCTTTTTCTGGCGCCGAGCCGACAGCCAGCAGAGCATAAGCCCCAAAATTATTATTTGTTATCCGGTATTCTATTTCACATAGGTTCTTCCCCGCCGTTTCCGCAAAACCCCCGGCATCATTTTTTTGAATCGTCGAAATCAGCATCCCGTCGGCTTCAGCATTACCTTGGGGGCAGGGCTTGCCGGCGGGGGCCTTCTTTTCGATAGCGGAAAAAACCAGCCCTGCCCTTACCTTTTCAAATTGGGGGTAACGATAGTGAATGTTGCGGCTAAACCCCCAAGACAAAAGCCGGTAGGGGTTGAACGTATCCCTTTCAAGTTCCGAAATAATCTTGTCCAGTTTTCCGTAATCTCCCTGACGCAGAAGAGTTCGCCAGTAATCCGCTTCGTCAAATACGATTAGCGCCCCGAAAGCGCCCGCTATGAACAGCGCCAACGCTGACACTCCGCCGCCCGTCCAGACAAGATATTTCCGAAGTCCTAACATTGGGCGCCGCTGGAAATCACCTGCGGGAATTTTCGCCGCCAGGCGGATAGTGCCATTAGGTTGAACAGGATGCGGTAATTGTTGCGGGTGCCGGCCATGTGCTGGCTGACTAAAGACTGTGTTT
>JABMOG010000220.1 GCA_013204265.1 Rhodospirillales bacterium | reverse complement strand
TCGCCAGGGCATCGACAAAGCCGGGCCAGATATTGGTGTCGCGTTGCCGGCGGCGGGCGATGGTGGACATTAAGCGTCGTCCGAGGTGGTGCCCGATGCCGCAATGGTGCGGGCCAGCAACTTGATTTCGTTGCGAAGTTGTTGAATCAAATCTTCACGCCCATGGCTCATTTCCTGGGTTAATCGTGACAAGTGATTGTCCAGGTTACGGATATGGGTGCGCGTCTGTTCATCCATCCCGCCTGCACCCGAAGCCGCGTTGGCAGCCGTGCCGGCGGCGATCTGGCTCAAAATCGGTTTGATTTCGATTTGTGTCTCGGCCAGGCTTTTCATCAGTGCCTGTTCGGTACGCATATGATCAGTCAGGGTCTCAAGCTTGTCGCCTAAGGAAATGATCTTGCTATCGACGGACTGGCGGCTTTCCTCGCCCCGGATCAGGGTCCGCTGCAGGTTCTCCAGGCCCTCGGCGCTTTGCTCCAATAGCGCCTGAACGTAAGCCGGGATTGGCTGGTCAGATTCGGCCAGTGCGGAACTGGTGCTCAGCCGGGTAACGGTCGAAAGCCATTCTTCGAGGTCATTATAGAAACGGTTCTGCGCCTGATTGGCCTGTAAGTCCAAAAAACCCAACGCCAATGATCCGGCCAGGCCGAAGAGGGATGACGAAAACGCCGTACCCATACCGGTCATGGGCGCCTCTAGTCCTTTTTTCAGGTCGCCGAAAACGGTGATGGCATCGCCGCTCTGGACGCTGAGCCCACTGATCACGTTGCCGATGGACGACACTGTTTCCAACAACCCCCAGAAGGTGCCCAATAGGCCCAGAAAAATCAGCAACCCGATGGTATAGCGGGAAATATCGCGGGATTCGTCCAGCCTGGAAACAATGCCGTCGAGCAGCGAGCGCATGGCTAGTGTCGATAAGCTGAGCCGGTTCCTGTGTTCGCCGACCATGGTCGCCATCGGCGCCAGCAGCTTCGGCGGTTTTGGCTCGGAAACCGCCGCCGCGCCGTCTTGGCGGGAGCCTTCGATCCAGGCGACTTCCGGATACAACATCAGGACTTGGCGGAAGTTATAAATAATGCCGAGAAAAAGCACGGCGACGATGAAACCGTTCAATGGCGCATTGGCCATAAAGGCTTTCTGAAGAGGTATAAACAGGACGCCACTGAGAACAATCACCGCCACCAGGAAAGCGATCATTCGAACGAGGTATTTGCGCGGCTGGGTCATGGGTGGGCAGGGGCCTGTGGTTCCGGGTGTGGCAAGAATTCCGTCGGCGGTAAAGCCGGGCCGGGCCGGGGTAAGCGAAAATCAAGGGTGCGCTTCATCGCTCGACGATATTCACATCGACCCTGTTCGGGGGGGTCTCCGTTGTTTTGTTGCCGAGGGCCCGGACGTCGATGCGGGTGGAACGTACACCCTTTTCAATCAAGAACGAGCGGACCGACAAGGCGCGGGACAAGGACAGCCGCCGCGCATTGCTGGCCGAAAGGGATTTTCCACCGGCATAGGCCATCAGTTGCAGACGCAGGTTTTCGTTGTCCTTTAGTTTTGCGGCCAATGCCAGCAAACCTGTTTTGGCTGTAGCCGGCAATTTCGACACATTGGCAGCAAATTCGACCCGAAGTGTTTGGCCGGTTTTGGTCGTCTCAGGCCCCGGCGGCAAGGCGGCCTGTTGCTTTTCCTCGGGCGCGGCTTCCGGTTTTACTTCGGCCTTTACGACGGGGGCCGGTGCCGGAGGCGGCGCGGCCTTAGGGGGCAGCGGCATTTTGACGGCTGGTTTTTCAACCTTCGCGGCTATAATTTTTTTGGCGACCGGTTCGGCGGCTGTCTTTTTCTCTGGCGCCGGGGCCTTGGCCGTTTTCTGTGGCATGGTCTTGGGCGCGGCAACTATGGGCGGCGGAGCCGGGGCGACGGCGGGGGGCACGGGTGGGGCGGTGGTTAAAGGGGCCGGGGGTTTGGTCGCGGCAACCGTGGGGGCCACCGGTCTGGTTGTTGCTGCCTGCTTGATCCGGGCTTTCTTTTTAACAACCCGCTTGGCGGCTCTTTTGGGGCGGCTCCCGGGTTTTTTTAATTTAATTTTGCCGGTGGCCTTGGGAACCGCCACATGAAGCCGCGATACCGGATACGTTTTGCCGGGCAGTAAAAGGCCTCGCCGTAGAGTAGGGGCGCCGGGGGTCGCCATAGCAGGCGTCCTAATCGATGCCGCCGCTGGGGCGTCAATGACACTGAGATCGACAGTGACTTCATCGGTGCTGAGGTCCGGTGCCTGAGCCTGGGCGGCGGTTATAAAACCAGCCATCGGCATAACCGAAAAAATTAGCGCCAACAGCAGGTAACGGGCCGAAGGCAGCCGCCTTCCTGGAACGTTAGTCATAAAAATCCATATCCCCGTCAAAGCGGGCGGTCTTATGGTGTGCCGCCGGTAAATTTATGCAATTCACTTAGGCTAACCATAGCCAAGGGGAGTCTTGCAGACAACCGATTTACGGCTGCCGGAGACTTATTTAGAAGCCGTTTTCGCAAGTATTTTTGACAAAGTGCCGTGCAGAAGGTCATTTGCGGCAATGATATCGCCGCTATTCAGCATGCCGTCCTTGCCAGCCATATCGGTGACGTACCCGCCAGCCTCGCGCACCAGGACTATACCGGCGGCGACGTCCCAGGGATGGAGCCCGGTTTCCCAGAACCCTTCGTAGCGCCCGGCGGCGACGTAGGCCAGATCAAGCGCTGCCGATCCGAACCGCCGAATACCGGACGTTTGCGCCATGACCGATTTTAGCTGTTGCAGATAACGGTCATGTCCGTCGCGCCCGGCGAAGGGGATGCCGGTGGCGAACAGGGATTCTTCCAGATTCTTGCGGGCTGACACCCGGATGCGGCGGTTGTTGAGGTGCGCGCCCTGGCCTTTTTCGGCGGTGAACATCTGATCAGACACGGGCTCGTAAATGACACCGGCAAACGGCTCACCGTCCCTTTCCAAGGCGATGGAAATGGAGAAGTGGGGCAATCCGTGGAGAAAATTGGTGGTTCCATCGAGCGGGTCAATGATCCACCGGTTCGACGTATCGGTGCCTTCGATTTCTCCGCCTTCTTCCAGCAGAAAGCTAAAGTTTGGCCGCGCCTTGGTCAGTTCACGGACCAGGGTTTTTTCCGCCTTCGTGTCCGCCGTGGAAACAAAATCGGCGGTGCCTTTCTTGGAAACCTGAAGGTTTTCAATTTCGCCGAAGTCGCGCACAAGTCCGCGCGCCGCTTTTCTCGCGGCGGCCGTCATGACATTCAAAAGGGCGGATTGTTGCAGCATGTTTTTTTATGGGCCTTAAATGGGGCCGTCAGTCCTTGGCCCGCTCAACGTAGGAGCCGTCGGTGGTGTTGACCACGATCCGGGTTCCCGCCTCAATATGCGGCGGAACCATGCAGCGCACACCGTTTTCCAGCATGGCCGGTTTGAACGACGATGAAGCCGTTTGTCCCTTGACCACAGCGTCGGCTTCGGTGACGGCCAGGATTACTGAGTCGGGAAGCTGTACGCCGAGAGGGTCGCCTTCGTGGCTCTCGATTTGGACCGCCATGCCGTCCTGAAGAAACGGAACCTGATCCTCGCCGATCATGGCAGCATTCAACGTGATCTGGTCATAGGTTTCCGCATCCATAAAGGTGTACTGGTCGCCTTCGGCAAAAAGGAACTGGTGTTCTTTTTGCTCCAGATAGGCGCGTTCCACCGTTTCGGCGGCGCGGAAACGCTCATTCAGCTTGGTCCCGTTACGGATATCCTTCAGCTCTACCTGCAGGTAGGCGCCGCCCTTGCCCGGCTGGGTATTGGAGGTTTTGACTGCGCGCCAAAGGTTACCCTGATGTTCGATAATCATCCCAGGCTTGATGGTGTTGCCATTGATCTTCATCGTATTTCAACCATGATTTGGAAAACCCCGCTTGGGGCCAAGGCGCGGAAGCTAACACCTCGCTTGCCCCTAGGCAATGAAGCGCGGTCAACCATCGTTTTGCAATGCTGCGGCAATGGCGTCGTTGAAGGCGCGGACCGCCGGTCCCGGACCGTCGGGGTGATCCCAGACCGCCGAGACGACGGCCAGAAAATCGGCGCCCGCGCGAATCAGGGGCGGGCAATTTTGCGGCGTGATGCCGCCGATGGCGACGCTGGGCACGACCATCAATTCGCTCCACCATTCCAGAATGTCGATATCGGCGGCGAACTTGGCGGCCTTGGTTGTGGTCGGGAAAAAAGCTCCGAAAGCGACGTAATCGGCGCCCGCCGCCGCAGCCTCTATAGCCAGATGCCGGGAGTCGTGACAGGTAACGCCGACGATGCCTGTCGCGCCAACCGCGCCGCGGGCGTCGGCATAGGATGTGTCCTGTTGGCCAACATGAACCCCGTCGCAGCCGGTTTCCCGGGCCAGGTCGGGGCGGTCGTTGAGGATCAGCAGGGTGCCGGAATCCCGGCAAACCGGAGCCAAGGCCTCCGCCGCCCGGCGCACAGCGTCATCGTCGGCGCCTTTCAGGCGCAATTGAACCGCCGCGACATCGCCGCCGTCCAGGGCCGCCGCCAAAATTTCCCGGAAAGCCGCCGGGTCGAGTTCGGGCGGGGTGATGAGATACAGGCGGCAGGCGGTCTCGTTCATGTCAATCCTCGGTCAGCCAGATTCTGATGGCGGCTTGCGCGTCGTCCCTATCCAAAAGGTCCAGAGGCTCGCTCGGCGCGCCCTCTTGTCCGGGCGCTTCGACCCGTGCTCCGGTCTGGGCGGCGATGTCGGTGATCTTCTCAACGATTTCCGCAGGCGCGTCAATACGGACCACCTTCAATCCCTGGCGAAGCGCGCCCAAGGCCAGTCCGGGGTCGTCCGCGCAGTCAAAAACCGCCTGCACAAGCGTGCCTGCATGTTCCAAAGATGCCTCTTCGATCATGTCCCGGAACACTTGCGGGCCGAGATAGGCCGCAGCACCCGGGGCGCTGCGCAGGGTCACCCGGCACCCCAGGTCCGCCGCCACCGCGACAGCCGCCCTAGCGTCTTCCAAACTGTGAACGATGATCGGCCGGTCTGTCATGGAATTTTCCGGCCCACCCAAAAGGCGCCCTTGCCGGTGCCGTGGGGCAGTCGTCCCAATGTCGTCCAAATGTCGTCGCCAAGTCGTCCAAATGTCGTCCGGAAGTCGTCATAAAGTCGTCCTAATGTCGTCATTTTTCAGGCCCCAAAGCTACATAGAACGTTGATTCTATTGCAAACAGGTCCGAAACAGGGCGCAAAATGTCGTCATTTGTCGTCATTCCCTCGATCCTTGTTGCAATTAAAGTCCTTCACAAAAGTCATTTGATGAATTAAGTCATAAATTTAACAAAATTTCAAGAAAAAAAGCATATTTATGCATTCCCGCACGGACGAGCCGCCCTTGCTGGCCGCCCCCTCAAGCCGCCCCGGCGCGGGCCGAAGGCGAAGGCGGGGGAGGGGGTAATTAGTATGGCGTCTCTTTTTTTCTGTGTTCCCTTTTATGCTTCGTTTACGGACAAAATTTCAGTTGCTCGCACACGAGCTCGTAGAGCTTGTCGGTCAATTCGAAGGCCCAGTCTAGGCCTGCTAAGGTAGCCATTATCCCCTCCCATATTCCCAGATCAATGGCCTTAACAAGGTCCGCGAAGTGAGCGGACTTGTCTAAAACTCCAGCAAGTTTTTCCGCCACATCGCCAGCCCAATCGAGCCCTTCGTCCAAGAAAGGAATGCCTGCGGCAGCCAACCCGGCCTTTAATAACCATCCGGCAACGGACTTACAAAATCTACATTCAAGGCCATTGACCTTTTTGCGGAAGTATTTTTTTATTTTCAATATGGAGAAACGAACTTGGCGAATGACGTTCGCACTGACCCATATGGTCACCTTGTCCAACGGTTCATCTATCTTTCCGATAAAAGCGTGAACCTTTCCCGTTTGGGATACGTTTTCAAACTTTGCCCGCCCTTCCGTCTCGCCCATCCAGGCGATGACCTCTTTCTCATCACCCACAAGCTGCTCAAGCAAAATCAGGACATATTCATCATCACTGTCCACCGGAATTTCAATACCCTGATCTCCCAGCTTTACGTTTTGTACGAATTCTTCCGTCGAAATCATCATTCGCTCTCCTATAACACGGAAATTGCAACTTTTAAGACTTTAGCCGTTTTTCCGGCACAATCCAAAAAGGCAATTCATACCAACGTTAGGTTTGATTAAACTACCGTGGGAATGACGACGATACTGATTAATGGGTTCTGGCCCTAACTTGGCGTCCTCTTTGTTATCTCATGGAATTTTCCGGCCTATATGGTGTGACTAGCGACACTGACGGGAGGCGAAAAAGGATTTTAATATCCTGTTCCTTGAATTACATGTAAATTCAGAGTCTTAAGCTTTTAGAGTTCCCCGGCGGCTTGCTCAGGCAGGTGCATTGTCTGGGGCAACAGGGGAAAATACGTGGATCTAGCGACACTGCTTGGGCTGGTTATCGGCGTTTCCGTCGTCACCCTGGCGATCATGACCGGGTCGGAAATGTCTATTTTCCTGAACCTGCCGGGGTTTCTGATTGTCTGTGGCGGGACCTTTGCCGCGACCTTGATCAAGTTCCCCTTGTCAGGGGTGTTTGTGGCGTTTTTCGTCGGCACCAAGGCGGCCTTCGTCAACGAAAAGGAAAGCCCCCGTGAAATCGTCGACCTGACCATGCGCCTGGTCAAACGGGCGCGTAAAGTGGGGCTGCTGGGGCTGGAGAAAATCAGCGTGCGAAACGGCTTCTTCCGCAAAGGTATCCAGCTTTGCGTCGATGGCCGCGAGGCCGATGTGATCCGCAAGATGATGACCCGCGAAATGGAACTGGCGATCCAGCGCCAGGAAGTCGGCGAGAAAGTGTTCCGTGCGATCGGGGAATCGGCGCCGGCCTTTGGCATGGTTGGCACCCTGGTCGGTTTGGTTCAGATGTTGAGCACCATGGATGACCCGACCACCATCGGCAAAGCCATGGCGGTTGCCCTGCTGACGACCCTGTACGGGGTTCTGATCGCCCAGCTGATTGCCCTGCCGATATCCGACAAGCTGGAAGCCAAGAACGAGATCGAGCGGGCCAACCGGGTTCTGATCATCGAGGCCATCGTGCAAATTCATGAACGTAACAACCCGACCGCCGTCCTGGATATTCTCGAAGCCTACCTGCCGGAAAAACATCGTGCCCGGCGCGAGGACGACGCGAAAACAGGCGGCGAAGGCAAAGGCCGACGCGGCGGCGACAGGGCAGGTGGCGATGGCGCCAAAAACAGGCGGGCGACGGACTAATACCAAGGAGCGGCGATAATGAGATCGCTCGATAGACGGAAACTCGAAGGCGCGCCCCGGTGGATGGTGACGTTCGCCGACCTGATGGCGCTTTTGTTCGCACTGTTCGTGTTGTTGTTGTCGTTTTCCAAAGTCGACGAAGAAAGCTTCCGGCAAAGCGCCGGTCCCATGCGCGGCGCCTTCGGCGATGGCGACAGTATTATGCAGACGACGGCGATACCCGGCCTTCGGCCCGGCCAGTCGGGGGCGGGCCGGGGGCAGGCGCAAAACCAGTCCCGCGCCAACCAGACCTCCGAAATCATGGAAATTGCGCGCCGCCAACAGTCCAAACAGAGTTTCCTGTTTCAGTTCCGGCGGTCTTTGGAGCGCGAAATATCGGATTCCCGGATCGTACTGATCGACGAAGGCAACCGCATCATCATCCGCTTTCCCGGTGCGACCACTTTCCTGCCCGGCAGTGACCAGTTTGCCGATGAATTTCAGTCGTCTTTGCGGAGAATTGCCAGCATTATCAAGGCGACCCAGGGGCAGATATTGATTTCCGGCCACTCCGACAGTTCGCCCATTTCAACCGCCCGGTTTCGCTCCAATTGGGACCTGTCGGCGGCGCGCGCGGTTACCGTCGTACATTACCTGATCCAAAATGCGCAAGTACGGTCTGAGCGGGTCACGGCGCAGGGTTTTGGTTCCAGCCGTCCGCTGGTGAAAAATGATACGCCGGAAAATCAATCCAGGAACCGGCGCGTCGAAATTTCCATCGAAATTTCTTCGTTTTCGGGATAAAGCAAATCCCGAGCGGATGGGGCCATCTGCGACGACGAATTTGCGTTTAAAAAAGACACCAAAAAGTCCTCCGCCGATTTTGGCGAAGGACCTTGGTATCTAGGGTTCTAGCGGTGACTGAAAAGAGTCGCCTATTTGGTGTTGTGCATGACCAGCGCGGTATCGGGCATCCGGTTGGAGAAACCCCATTCGTTGTCGTACCAGCTAAGCACCCGCACGAAGTTGCCGTCGACAACCTGCGTCTGGGTCGAATCGAAGCTGGAACTGGCCGGGTTGTGGTTGAAGTCAACCGAAACCAATTCCGCCGTCACATAACCGAGAATGCCTTTGAGGTGGCCGTTGGCGGCTTCCTTCAGGGCTTCGTTGATTTCTTCGGCCGTGGTATTGCGGCTTGCGGTGAACGTCAGATCGATCAGCGACACGTTCGGCGTCGGCACGCGGATGGCGGTGCCGTCCAGCTTGCCAAGAAGTTCCGGCAGCACCAGACCGACGGCCTTTGCCGCACCGGTTCCAGCCGGGATCAGGGAAACGGCACACGCCCGGGCGCGGCGTGCGTCCGAATGCAGCGTGTCGAGCGGACGCTGGTCGCCGGTATAGGAATGGATAGTGGTCATGAAGCCTTTTTCGATGCCGACCAGTTTGTTGAGAACATCGGCGACCGGGGCCAGGCAGTTGGTCGTGCACGACGCGTTGGAAACCACGGTGTGGTGGGCTTCCAGTTTGTCATGGTTGACGCCGTAGACGACGGTCATGTCGACGTTTTTGCCCGGTGCTGAAATCAGAACCTTACTGGCGCCGGCATCGATGTGTTTGGAGGCCGACTCGCGGTCAACGAAAAAGCCCGTGCATTCGAAGGCGACATCGACGCCAAGATCGCCCCACGGCAAATTGGCGGGGTCGCGTTCGGCGGTAACCTTAATGGGGCCGTTGCCGACGTCTATGGTGTCCTTGTCGACGTCGATATCGGTCGGCAAGGTTCCATGCACCGAATCGTATTTCAGTAGATGGGCGTTCATTTCCACCGAGCCGAGGTCGTTGATACCGACGACTTCGACATCCGTGCGCCCCGATTCAATAATCCCTCGCAGGATCAATCTGCCAATTCGCCCGAAACCGTTAATTCCTACACGTAGAGCCATCTAGGCCTCCTTATAAACACTGGATCAAAAACAATATGATCTCGAGCGTTTGCTCCCAATTTTATGCCCGGTTGCCGAAACGTCGCTTGCGTTCTTTTGTGTTTGGCGTCCGGTTTTATTGTTATTCCTCGGGCCGCAGGATTAAGGCAATGGCCGCCTTCGTCAATCAGAATCTTAAAGTGGCGTTTGCGCAGGCGCACCCCGAAGGGTAATTTTTCCAGAAGCCCTAAAGGCTTAGGTCGGTTTGTTAGGACGGAAGTTGACCTTGCAAACGGCCCCGGCTTATCCTGCCGGAAGACTTGGGTGGGCCGTATTCTTTGCGGAGCATCCAGAACCGGGGAAGTTTAAAGACGGTCCAGTGACGAAATCAAATTTGCACAAACCCTCCAAGGTTGAACGCGCCCGCACCCGGCTTGATAGCGCGGTGGCGCGGCTTGAGGCGGCCTTGGCTGGGCGCGCCGTGAGCGCCCCGGAGGAAACGCTGGACGCCGCGTTAGCGGGTGAGTTGGAAGTCCTGCGCGGGGAAAACGCGCGTCTCAGGAGTGTTAACGATACCGTGTCCGGGCGCCTCGACGGCGCCATCGGGCGGCTCAAAGCCGTCATCGGGGACGCCTGAGATCATGGCCCAGGTCACAGTCACCATAAACGGGCGCGATTATCTGGTCGCCTGCGACGATGGCCAGGAAGCCCACCTTACCCGGTTGGGGGGCTACGTGGACAACCGAATCGGTGAATTGTCGGCGGCGGTGGGCCAGGTCGGCGACGCCCGCCTTTTGGTCATGGTATCGCTGTTGCTGGCCGACGAGTTGTCGGACGTCTATGCGGAACTGGAAGTGGCGCGAACTGCGGACGCCGGGGCGTCGGCGATGCTGAACGCCGAAGAAACCCTCAGTTCCCATATCGAAGAATTGGCGCAGCGCATCGAAGACATTGCCGAACGCCTCGAACAAGCCTAAATATACAGGCAGGGCGGTCGCTGCCCGGTACGTCAGGCACAGATATCTCTGGGGCTATTCCGATCCATCGGGAGCTGTCCCTGCCGGGTCCGTGGACCCGGTATATGGCGCCCACCTACACAAGTAGGCCACAGTGGGTTCTTAGGCCAACGTCCGGTGTGGGGCCGTCCTGTTTTTTTGTTTTTTTCAGGTGTCCCTGTTTTGGGTGTGGTGATTTTTTTGCATGTCCGTTGATGAGGAAAAACAAAAACTTCGCCGTATTGCCAAAGACAGTCGAGGCGGCTGGGCCGAAGCGTCCGGCGATGGCGCCGCAGAACGCCTGAAAGAAAATTTTCTCCGTGCGCAGGCAGGGTTTATGCCGCCACTGGGGTCCTCCGATATCATCGCCGGCTTTTGGCCGATGGCCGATGAAATTGACGTGCGCCCCTTGATGGTGCGACTTTTTGAAGACGGCTTTGGTGTCGCCCTGCCGGTGGTCGTCGGCACAGCGGAACCTTTGGTATTCCGCCGGTGGCAACCGGGGCTGACCCTGGAAAGCGGCGGCTTCGGAACCCAGCATCCTGGGCCGATTGAACCCGAAAGGACGCCCCGGATTGTGTTGGTGCCATTGCTGGTTTTTGATGTTCGGGGCCAGCGGCTGGGTTGGGGCGGCGGGTTCTATGACCGAACCCTTGCCCGGTTGCGCTCGGCGGGTTCGGTGGTCGCGGTCGGCGTTGCCTATCAAGGCCAGTTGGTGGACAGTGTGCCCCATGCGACCAATGACGAACCCCTGGACTGGGTGATTACAGACGCCGACGCCTTGGAGATAACCAAATAATGAAAATGCTGATCTGCGGCGACGTGGTGGGTAAATCCGGCCGCCAGGTGATTGAGGAAAACCTGCCCGAAATTCGCAGGCGCCTGGCATTGGATTTCGTTGTCGTTAATGGCGAGAACGCGGCGCACGGTTTCGGCATTACCGACAAGATGTGCGCCGCCTTTTATGCCGCCGGCGCCGACGTTATCACCACCGGCAATCATGTCTGGGATCAGCGCGAGATTATGAATTACATCGACAGCGACCCGAAACTGTTGCGCCCGATGAATTACCCCGATGGCACGCCGGGTGCGGGCACCGGCATCTTCAAGACCGCCGACGGACGCAAGGTCATGGTTATTCACCCCATGGGCCGCCTGTTCATGGACCCGCTGGACGACCCTTTTGCCGCCGTTGATGAGGCATTGCAAAATCACCGGCTGGGCCAGTCGGTGGACGCCATCATCGTCGATTTCCATGCCGAGGCGACCAGCGAAAAACAGGGCATGGGGCACTTTCTCGATGGCCGGGTATCGATGGTGGTCGGCACCCACACCCATGTGCCGACGGCGGATGCACAAATTTTCCCAGGCGGCACGGCTTATCAAACCGATATCGGCATGACCGGCGACTATGATTCGGTGATCGGCATGCAAAAGAAAGTTTCCATCAGTCGCTTCACCACCAAATTGCCGCAAGGCCGCCTTGAGCCGGCGAATGGCGAGGCTACGCTGTGCGCCGTATACGTAGAAACCGACGACGCCACCGGGCTGGCCAAACACATCGGCGCGCTGCGACTGGGCGGGCGCCTGAAAGAAGAATGGCCGGTATAGGGTGCGGCAAATGGATACGGCGCCGCTGGCTAAATACCGGCGGCGCCGTTTTGGTTTTGACCGTTACCTGTAAAAGAACGTCTATGCGGTTTTGACCTCTTCCAGGTATTTCTGAACGTCATTCCGCAGGGTTTCCGCCTGCGTCGACAGACCGCCCGCGGCTTCGAGGACCTGGCCCGCGGCATGGCCGGTCTCGCCCGCCGCCTCCGTTACGCTGGCGATGTTGGTTGTCACCTCGCTGGTGCCGGCGGAAGCCTGCTCGACATTGCGGGCGATTTCCTGGGTTGCCGCAGACTGTTCCTCGACCGCCGACGCGATGGTGGTGGTGATCTCGTTGACATCATTGATGGTCTTGCCGATGCTCTGAATGGCGGCAACGGCTTCTTGGGTGGCGGATTGAATGTCACTGATCTGGGTTTCGATTTCGCTGGTCGCCTTCGCCGTCTGGCTGGCCAGGTTCTTGACCTCGGACGCAACAACCGCGAAGCCCTTGCCGGCGTCGCCGGCGCGGGCGGCCTCAATGGTGGCGTTGAGCGCCAGCAGATTGGTCTGCTCGGCGATGTCGGAAATCAACCCGACAACCTCGCCGATTTTCTCGGCCGCCATGGCCAGGCCCTGCACCTGTTCGTCGGTGCGCTTGGCTTCATCCGCCGCGTTGCCGGCAATTTCGGCTGACTGGGATACTTGTCGACTGATTTCGTTAATCGACGCTGACAGTTCCTCGGCCGCCGTCGCCACCGTCTGCACGTTGGCGGACGCCTGTTCGGCAGCGGCAGCCACCGCGGTCGACTGGCTGCTGGTTTCTTCCGCCGTCGAAGACATGGATTCAGCGGATGACCGAAGTTCGGTGGCCGCCGAGGAAACGCCTTCTAGGATGGTGGATACCTGTCTTTCGAAATTGGTGTTCAGTTCCTCGATGCGTTCCCCGCGCTCGATTTGTATCTGCTGGCGCTCGCGCTCGGCCTCGGCCTCCTGGTCCTCGCGCTCGCGCAGGGCCTTGGCCTCGGCCTCCTCGCGCTGGCGCTCGGCCTCTGCCTCCTGGTCCTTGCGCTCGCGTTCGGCCTCGGCCTCCTGGTCCTTGCGCTCGCGCAGGGCCTTGGCCTCGGCCTCCTCGCGCTGGCGTTCCGCCTCCTGGCGCTCGCGTTCCGCCTTCTCGCGCATGCGCTCTTCTTCGGCTTCGCGTTTTTCGCGCTCGCGGTCGGCTGCCTCCGTGCGCTTTTGCTCCACCTGAAGGCGTTTATTCTCGATCGCCGCCTCCTTGAAGACCTGCACGGATGCGGCCATATCGCCGATTTCGTCGCCGCGCTCGGTCCCCGGAACTTCGACGTCATTGTTGCCGCCGGCCAGGTCCTTCATGGCCCCGGTCATGGCAATCATGGGACGAGAAATCCCCTCGCCCATAAACCAGGCGATAGTCAGGCCGATGGCGAGGCCGATGAGGCTGATGACGATCAACTCGATTTCAGCGAGCGTGATTTGTTCGTGCATTTCCGTCTCGAGCTTCTTCTCCTCGGCGCTGATTTCATGGGCAAGCAATTCCGCGTTTTTGACGATGGCGGCGATGGCGACCGGCATCTTGTCGTCCATCAGATGACGGATTTCTGTCTCGTCCTTGTGCATCTTGCCGAACGCGACCTCATATTCGAGGAACTTCTCCTTGGCATCGGCGAATAGCTTTTGTTCTTCTTCCGTGTGCAGGGTACTGACCAGGGCGGCGAAGGCGGCTTCGGTCTGGGTGAACTCGTGCTCCACTTTCTCGACCAGGCTCTCGTCTTGCTCGGCGATCAGGCGATGGGTGTAGACCTGGGTCAGCAAAGCATGTTCGCGAGCAATGGCGACTTTGCTCACCGCGTTCGCGTTGTTTTCCAGAGTGGCGGCAGCCAGAATGGCATCCAGGTCGTGGACAACCCGTTCCCCGTCGGGGATGAGGACGGTGTTCAGCAATGTGTCGTGCTCGTGCACCATTTTCACCAATTGCTCGAACTCGTGGCCGTATTCCTTGGTGGCCTCAATCATTTCCTTCAACACCTTGCGGTGTTTTTCCGAGCGGAGGCGCTCTCCAAGGGTCGCCAATTCCTTGAGGATTTTCTTGGTCGCCAGCGATGCCTTTTCGGCGTCCTTCTCATCCTTCGTCAGGGCAAAATGCTGGGCAATGCTGACGAGCTTCAGGAAGTCGATCTCGACCTTCTCGATCAGCTGTACCTCCCCGGCCAGCTCGGCGAATTGCTCGACCTCGTGGTTGACGGTGGAGAACTGGATGAAGCTTACTACGGAAATGACGACCATAATCGCGAGGACTACGCCGAATCCGGAAAGCACACGGGCGCGGAGCCTCATGTTGTTGAGGAAGCCCATCATGGACTGTTTTGCGGATGGCATGTCGTTCGAAGCCTCAATTTTTTTCATTTAATCCTCACTGAAAGGGGGGAATACCTGAGTGCAATGGTGTGTTTTTACAACAAAAGTGTTTCAGGATTAAACCCAGAATGTTTCACGATGTGACGGGGTGTGTTTAAAAATATTGATTTTAGCCAGGATGGGAGGTTTTGGGCAACCGTAACCGGGCGCTGACCTTTCCGGCGAGGAAAATCCTGCCGTTGGGGGGGCGGTCGAGGTCTTCCCGTTTCCAAGTTTGCTGAATATTGTCTATGATCAATATGGACTTGAAAAATATCTTTATAACATTTTCTTATGCGCACTCAGAACTTTGCGATTTTGGATGAACAGATGTCGTATAATATTTTAAGCCATGTAAGATCGCTGGAAGAACTCCATCGTCTTATAGAAAAAGACCCGGTTTCCGGTGCCCTGAAAGCGGAAGAAAGTATTGTCGCCGAAGTTCAGGCTGTCGCCGATAAAATCTCCGCAGACGCTAAAAAAATCATGGCCGAGGTCCGCGGGGAGGCCCGGTCGGCGGCGATCAAATTAACCCGGGACGCGGAACGCACGGTCGAAGCAATCAACACAAATTCGGCAAAGGTTGCGACCAAACTTTTTCGCGACGCAGAGAAGGCGGGCAGTGGAAGCGCCAAGGAAAATGCCATCGCTGCTAACAAAATTCTCAAGGCAGCCGAAAAAACGGCTGCCGAGCTAAGCCAAAAGGCGGAAAAATCGATCTCCGAGGTTACCGAAAAAGGAGAAGAAGCCGCTTTTAAAGTCAACGAGGTCGTCTCCGCCGCAACCCGCGGGCTGGCCGATGCCGAGAAGGACGCGGTTAAAAAAATTTCCATGGCGGGAAAGGACGCCGTCTCCAAACTCTCGGCTTTAGCGACAGGCAAGGGCATCGATGCGGCGATGGTAAAAGAGACCCAGTCGGCGGCGGCGAACGTCATCAAGAATCTTGCCCAGGCAGCGGATAATGTGAATCAGGAAACGAAGAAAGCGTTCGCTGAAATTCAACAGGCCGCCATTGAGGCGATTGATACGGTTAAGACAGCGACCACCAAGGCAACGCAGCGGGTTCATCAGTCGATTGAGGATGCGAATAAAAAAATCCTGCAAGTTACTGGTGACGCGATCAAGAAGACAGTTGGCGGGAATGAGGCAACATTTTTCAATCTTAATACTTTGAAAAATAAACAAGAATTGCGGAAACGCTAACCATTGGCTTTACTGCATGCCAACCTTTCGAACCCAACAACTCAACCAATATGCTCTATAGTTTCTTCAGCAAACCCTCGGGTAAAAAGCGTTTTTGATTCATAGCCTCCAGGTTGAGAAACCGTCTCTGAAGCTCCGTCTCTAACCAGCCCTGACTTCGGCCAGGAATTTGTCCACCTGTTTTTGCAATCTCTGGGATTGGTCGGACAATGCGCCAGCGGCGTCCTGTATTTGTCCGGCGGCTTGCCCGGTTTTGCCGGCCGCCTGGGTGACGCCGGAAATTGTATTTGTAACGTCATTGGTGCCGTTGGCGACCTCCTTGACGTTACGGGAAATTTCCTGCGTTGCGGTTGCCTGCTCCTGCACCGCATTGGCGATGGATGCGGCGATACCGTCTACTTCGCTGATGGTTTTGCCGATGCTCTGAATGGCTGCGACGGCCTCTTGGGTGGCCGATTGAATGCCGTTGATCTGGGCCTCGATTTGGCTGGTTGCCGTCGCCGTTTGGCTGGCCAAATTTTTGACTTCGGACGCGACTACGGCGAAGCCTTTACCCGCGTCGCCGGCGCGTGCCGCTTCGATGGTGGCGTTAAGCGCCAGCAGGTTGGTTTGTGCGGCAATGTCGGAAATTAACCCGACGACCTCGCCGATTTTCTCGGCTGCCGTGGCCAGCCCCTGGATTTGCTGGTCGGTGCGTTTGGCTTGCTGGACGGCGTTAGACGAAATTTCGGATGACTGTGCCACCTGGCGACTGATTTCGGAGATCGATTGAGAAAGCCGGACGGCGGTAGCCGCCACAGTTTCAACATTGCTTGCCGCCTGTTGGGCGGCCGTCGCGACGGCGACCGATTGGGTGTTTGTTTCGTCGGCGGTCGTAGACATGGACAGTGCTGCAGTCTGCATATGATCGGACGACGTTGCCACGGATTGAACGACTTGTCCGACGGAGGCCTCGAAGTCGTCTGCCATCTTGGCCATTAAGGCATGCCTTTCCTCTGTGGCCTTGCGCTGGCGTTGTTCTTCCGCCGTGGTTTCCTGGACCCTGCGTTCTTCCGCTCTGAGCCTTCGGTTGTTTTCTTCCTTTTCCTCCGTGAGCCTCTGGTTGTTTTCGTCTTCTTTTTCTTTGAGCCTGCGGCTGGTTTCCTCTTCTTCCGCGATCAGGCGTTGTTTTTCTGCGATCAGGCGTTGTTCTTCTGCCAGATGGCGTTGTTTTTCGGTTTCGGCGACCAATTCCTCGTTCTTTATCATGTTGTTCTTGAAGACCTGGACGGCATCGGCCATTTCGCCGATTTCATCGGTTCGCTCGGTCGCCGGGATATCGACGGTCTTGTCGCCGCCGGCAAGTTCCCCCATGGCACGGGTCATGTGTTTAAGCGGGCGGCCGAGGCGAAAAGTTGAAAACCAGACCATGACCAGAGCGGCGAAGCCGAGGACGATGGTAAGGGCGGCGCCCCCTACTTTGGCGATTGTCTCAACCTGGGCGACGGCTGTGTAAACCGCGGTGGAGCTTGCGGCCCGGGCTTTGGCGATTTCCTGGTTGAGGACGGCAATGGCGGTGACGGCTTCGTCCTCCATCAACCAGATTTCCGTGTCGATGACCTTCGGTTCTTCGCCGTCATGGGCCATCTGTTCGGCTTCGCCCAGGCCATCGGCATATTCTGTAATCATCGTGTCCAGAGTGGTCAGGGCGGCGGCTTCGGCTTCATTGACGCCAAGGGTGCGGTAGGATCCCAGCGCCCCCATGGCGGCGCGGATTTTCCCCTGGGTTTCAACAATTCGGGGCGTGTCCTGGTGAAGGATGAAATTTTTGTATTTGTGGATCATGCCGCCGAAGCCGATGCTGGCGCTGAAATCCTGCAAAAACCCTATTTTCTTCGCCGGTCCGCTTTCAAAATCCTGCCACGCCTGATTAACGACATTGGTACCGTTTGTAGTGATGACCGAAATGCCAATTACGGCGACAACGGATACGGCGAGTACGACGGAAATCAGGTTTCCCAAAGTCGTAATTTTAAAGTTCAGCATCAAGTGGCCCCTGTTGGTCCGGGCAATCTTTTAAGATTGCCTGTTTATTTTTGGCTGGAGAGTCTTTCCAGAAATTTTAGAGAAACAACCTTGTCTTTTGCGTGATCAAAGATGGCCAAAATTCGCCGGTCGGCGAGATCAATCATGGCGAAGGCGTCGTCCGGTTTTTTGCCCTTTAGATCATGGCGGGTATAGAATTCGCTGATCAGACGTTCCGGCTGGAAATTGTGCAGTAACAAGACAGACGTATCGAGGATATTGCCGGAATTAAAATAAACCACACTGGGGGTGACAACTCCGCCGTCGGGGTCCTGGAATATCTTTGAATTCTTGACGCCAACAAAACCGGCCATGGCGTTCATTTTTTCCCGGAACGCTTCCGCTTTTTTAAGAACATCTGCCGGTTTTTTGTCGGTAAAGGTCTTCGCCTCCATTCCTGCTATTTTCTTGGAGAAATTTTCCGCGTCGGCAAGGGACAAACTTACCGTTATCAAAACATTATTGATATTGTTCCATAACGAGACGACATGGCTCGGCGTCATTCCCAATTCGATGCTCTTACCATGTAATGGAAACAAGGGGAGCAGGACGGCGGCGAAAACCAACGCGCGCAGGGATTTGGAAATCCGTTTTGGCATATTTACCTCTCTGTAAGGGCCGCCGTCTAAAGCTTTGCCTTTGGTTTTAGCAAACCAGGACAAAGGCTTGAGTGCCGAGATATTTCAAATTGTAAACCCAGGTGTACAGGGCTAATGATAGCGTTGGATTGCCCTGCGTGGTCAATATGGCCTTTCGGCCACATTGCCGGGGAGGTCTTTTGCGACAAACATTTGACATATTGATGTGACATTAAAGTGGACGGCACCCGTGCGTTCACATACTACATGTAGTATAAACAACCGGAAATTTTCAAAGTTTAGGGGGCGATCGGAAAATGGCCGGTCATTCAAAATTCAAGAACATCATGCACCGCAAGGGGCGCCAGGATTCCAAGCGGGCCAAGGTCTTCACCAAGTTGATCCGTGAATTGACCGTCGCCGCCAAATCCGGCCAGCCCGACCCGGATATGAACCCCCGTCTGCGGACCGCCATTTCCGCCGCCAAGGCCGCCAACATGCCGGGCGACACCATGAACCGGGCGATCAAAAAGGGCGCCGGCGGCGAAGATAATACCAACTATGAAGAAATCCGCTATGAAGGCTATGGCCCCGGCGGCGTCGCCGTCATCGTCGAGGCCCTGACCGACAACCGCAACCGCACCGCCAGCGAGGTCCGGGCTGCATTCGCCAGATTCAACGGCAACATGGGCGAAACCGGCTCGGTCAGTTTCATGTTCGACCGGGTCGGGTTGATGGTCTATGGCGTTGATGCGGCCAGCGCCGACGGCATGTTCGATGGCGCGCTGGAAGCCGGCGCCCAGAATGTGGAATCGACGCCCGAAGGCCACGAAATAACCTGTGACCCGGATGAATTTTCATTAGTGCGCGACGCCCTCGAAGCCAAATTCGGCGATGCCGAGGACGCGCGCCTGGACTGGAAACCGCAAAACTCCGTTGCTGTCGATGAAAAAAATGCCGAAACGTTGTTGAAACTGCTCGACGTATTGGAAGAAAACGACGACGTGCAGCGCGTCGCCGCCAACTTCGAGATCGATGACGATGTGCTCGAACGCTTGAGCGCCTAAGCGCATGAATTTTAGGAGGCGGCCATTCGACTGATAGGGTTTGATCCTGGATTGCGCAACACGGGCTGGGGCGTCATTGATGTTCGCGGCAATCGTCTGAGCTATGTCGCCGACGGCACAGTCAAATCGGACTCCGGCCTGTCGCTGGCCGAACGTCTGGTGCAGTTGCATGACGGCTTGGCCAAAGTCCTTGAACAGTTCGCCCCAACCGAGGCCGCCGTCGAGGAAACCTTCGTTAACAAGAACGCGGCCTCGACCCTGAAATTGGGCCAAGCGCGGGCGATCTCGCTTTTGGTCCCGGCCCAGGCCGGGCTGCCGGTCGCCGAATATTCCCCCAACATGATTAAAAAGTCCGTGGTCGGGGCCGGGCACGCCGACAAGGTTCAGGTTCAGATGATGGTCCGCACATTGCTGCCCGGCGCGGTTATCGACAGCGCCGATGCGGCGGACGCCCTGGCCGTCGCCATTTGCCATGCCCACCACCGGGGTAGTGTTCAGGCGCGGGCGCAATTGGCGCTTGCCGCTGGGGCGCCGCGATGATCGCCAAGCTCAAGGGCCTGATCGACAGCACCGGCGAGGGTTGGGCGGTGATTGATGTCGGCGGGGTCGGCTATCTGGTGTTCTGTTCCGGGCGAACGCTGGGGCGACTTAGCATCGGCCAGGCAGCCGAATTTCTGGTCGAGACCCATGTCCGTGAAGACCATATCCACCTGTACGGTTTTTTCGACGCCTTGGAGCGCGACTGGTTCAAGCTGCTGACCACGGTCCAGGGCGTCGGGGTAAAAGTCGCACTCGCCATGTTGACGGTGCTGTCGCCGGACCAACTGGTTCAGGCCGTCGCCGCCGCAGACAAGGGGATGATCACCCAGGTGCCGGGGGTCGGCCCGAAACTGGCGACGCGCATTTTAAGCGAACTGAAAGACAAGGTCGGCTCGATTGCGCCCAATTCCGGGCTGGGCGGTGTTCCAGCCGGGGTCATCAAAGCCGGCGGTGGGGCCATTGCCGACGCGACTTCGGCGCTGGTCAACCTCGGCTATCAGCCGTCACAAGCGCTCACGGCGGTCAGCCGCGCCGCCGCCAAGCTCGAAGAAGGCGCCGCCGTGGAAGCCCTGATCCGGGCAGGATTACACGAACTCGCGCCGGTTGACGTGAAGGGGAGGGCTTAGCTTATGGCCGATGACGCTCGCCTTGTCGCCCCCAACGTGACCGACGATGGCGGGGTCGAGGCCGGGGTGGAGAACGGTCTCAGGCCGCAGAGCCTGGATGATTTTGTCGGCCAGAAGCAGATGTGCGAAAATCTTCGGGTGTTCGTCGCCGCCGCCGCCAAGCGCGGCGACGCTCTCGACCATGTTTTGTTTTACGGGCCGCCGGGGCTCGGCAAAACGACCCTGGCGCAAATCGTCGCCAATGAACTGGGGGTCGGGTTTCGTGCCACCTCGGGGCCGGTTATCGCCAAGGCCGGTGATCTGGCGGCGATCCTGACCAATCTTCAACCCCGCGACGTTTTGTTTATTGATGAAATTCATCGTCTCAGCCCGGTGGTCGAGGAAATTCTCTACCCGGCGATGGAAGATTTCCAGCTCGACCTGATTATCGGCGAGGGTCCGGCGGCACGCTCCGTGCGCATCGATCTGCCTGAGTTCACCCTGATCGGGGCGACGACACGGTCGGGCCTGATCACCACACCGCTGCGTGAAAGATTCGGCATTCCCTTGCGGTTGTCTTTTTATAGCACCGAGGAACTGGAACACATTGTTGGGCGCTCCGCCGGGCTTTTGTCGATGAGCCTGACGCCGGACGGGGCCACCGAAATAGCGCGGCGGTCCCGCGGCACGCCCCGGGTCGCCGGTCGGCTGTTGCGCCGGGTGCGGGATTTTGCCGCTGTTGCCGGCGATGCCTCGACCGATGCGGTCACCGCCGATGCGGCGTTGCGCCGGCTGGATGTCGATGGGCGCGGCCTGGACGCCATGGACCGCCGGTACCTGGATTGTATTGCGGTGAAGTTTTCGGGCGGCCCGGTCGGCGTTGAAACCCTGGCCGCTGCCTTATCCGAAGAACGCGACACCATCGAAGACGTGATTGAGCCGTACCTTATGCAACAGGGTTTTTTGCTGCGCACGCCCCGTGGACGTGCCTTGGCGGCGGAAGGCTACCGGCATCTGGGACTGGATCAGCCGGAGGGTACCTCGCAACTGGAAATGCTGGTCGAGACGCAAGTGAGCGGTGGAAACGATGACTGACGCCGCAGGCGCGATTGTGGACGGCGTCCATGTGTTGCCGGTGCGGGTCTACTATGAAGACACCGATGCCGCCGGTATCGTGTACTACGCCAATTATCTGCGATATGCCGAGCGCGCCCGTTCCGAAATGCTGCGTCATATCGGTATCGAAAGCGGCCGCATGATGGCGGACATTGGCCTGGCCTTTGCCGTCAAGCGGTGTGTCATGGATTTCCTCAAACCGGCAAAGCTGGATGATTTATTGACGGTTGAGACCCGCCTGACCGAGATCGGCGGCGCATCCCTTTCGGTTGACCAACGGGTGCGCTGCGATGGCGCCGACCTGGTTTGTATGGAATTAAAACTCGCCTGCATGTCTCTCGGCGGCAGGCCCGCCCGATTGCCGGATGACATTCGCGAGCGGCTGGAGAGTTTCGGGACTTAAAATCTACCAAAATTTTGACAAAATTCTACCCACTAGTGACTGACTGAGGCTGATTGATGGAAAACCAAATTATAGAAGCGGCGACATTGGGCGGCTCCGTCGCCAACGTGGACTTTTCGCTCTGGTCATTGTTTGTCCGGGCCGATGTGGTGGTCAAGGCGGTGATTATATTGCTGCTGTTGGCCTCGGTCTGGTGCTGGGCGATTATCATCGACAAGATCGTCACGCTGCGCCGCCTGAACGGGCGGTCCAACGAGTTCGAACAGGCCTTCTGGTCCGGCAATTCGCTGGACGATCTGTATGAACGCAATTCGAACGGGCCGCGTGATCCCATGTCGGCGGTGTTCGTCTCGGCCATGCGCGAATGGCGACGAACCCCGACGCGAACCACTGGTGGGTCCGACGCCCGTGTCGGCGTTGCGGACCGTATCGACCGGGTCATGCAGATCACCCTGGACCGGGAAATGGACCGGACGGAAAAGAGCATGACGTTCCTCGCCACCACCGGATCAACGGCGCCGTTTATCGGGTTGTTCGGCACCGTGTGGGGCATCATGAACAGTTTCCAGGCCATCGCAATTTCCAAGAACACCAGTCTGGCCGTTGTCGCACCCGGCATTGCCGAGGCCTTGTTTGCAACAGCCCTTGGCCTGCTGGCGGCGATCCCGGCGGTGGTCGCCTATAACAAGCTGAGCAAGGACATGGACCGCTATGCCGCGCGACTCGACAGCTTTGCTGGCGAATTTTCGGCCATCCTGTCGCGAGAAATGGACACCAAGGAGAAGGATTGACGATGGCAGCCCATCTTAGCCGGGGAAATGGACGATCCAAGCGCCATGGCCGCCGCGCCAAGCCGATGTCTGATATCAACGTCACCCCGATGGTCGATGTGATGCTGGTTTTGTTGATCATCTTTATGGTTACGGCGCCGCTGCTGACCGTCGGTGTGCAGGTTGATCTGCCGAAGACCAGTGCGTCCATAATAAAGGGCCAGGACGAGCCCCTGGCGATAACCGTCAATGCCGAAGGGGAGGTCTATCTGCAGGAAACGGCTATTGAACTGGCCGGGCTGTTGCCGCGCCTTAACGCGATTACCGGCAATAACCCGGATGTGCGTATTTTTGTGCGCGGTGATGCGAAGGTGAACTACGGCAGGGTTATGGAGGTGATGGGAACGATCAACGCCGCCGGGTACAGAAAAGTCGCCCTTGTCACCCAGCCGCTGAAAAAACGTTCCAAGCCGAAGACATCAAAGCGCCGGTAACAAATTATCATGCGTAACGCGATTGCTTATTCGGTTTTGTTGCATGCCGCGGTCCTGGCGGTCGGGTATTTCGGCCTGCCTTATATACAGTCCAATGCGTTGTTGACCGATAACCCGATACTGGTCGAAATCGTCAATGTCGCGGATTTGACCAATGCACCGCCACCGGCGGCCAAGCCGGATAAAAAACCGAAACCGAAAGCAAAAAAAGAAGAGCCGCCGAAAAAACCACCGCCCCCGCCGAAGGCCTCGCCACCGCCACCACCACCCGAGCCGGAAGAGGTCGTGGCTCTGCCGCCGGAACCGAAGCCGGAGGTAAAACCCAAGCCGGAACCCAAGCTGATTCCGAAACCTAAGCCCGAGGTCAAAACACCTGCGCCGGTCCGCAAACTGGCCAAGATCAAACCCCGCCGCAAACCCAAGCCGCCGGACGCCTTCGCCTCGGTTTTGAAAACCGTTGAGAAATTGAAAGACCGGCCGAAGCCTAAGGACAAAAAAGAGAAACCTAAAAAAGAAAAAGAAAAAATCAAAAGTTTCGAAGACCAAATGGCCCAGGCCCTGGCCTCGCAAACGGTGACACATAATCCCCTGAGGCCCATGGCCATCAGCGAGATCGATTTGGTCCGCCAGCAGATCCGGGAATGTTGGAGTCTGCCCGCCGGCGCCCGGGAAGCCGAAAACCTGAGTATCGAAATCAAGATGGCGATGAACCCCGACGGTAGCGTGCGCCAAGCCCGCATTCTCGACCAGTCACGCCTGCAATCGGACCCCTTTTTCCGCGCCGCCGCAGAGAGCGCGCTCAGGGCGGTCTTGAATCCTCGCTGTAATCCGCTAAAGCTACCACCGGAAAAATACCAACAATGGCAAAATATGATCTTAGTTTTCGACCCCCGGCAGATGTTCTGACCATGGCGTATCCCTGCAAGCGATTTTTGTCTGTTTGTTGGCGCAGCGTTGTGGCGCTGGTGTTGATGGCTGTTGTCGCTGTGCCCGCTCGGGCGGAACTCAGAATCGACATCACCCAGGGCAAGGTTGAGCCGCTTCCCATTGCGGTCACCAAGTTCATCGGCGCGACCGGCGATGAGTCCCGGTTCGGCCAGGATATCTCGAACGTCCTCGCCGCCGACCTGGAGCGTTCGGGCCTGTTCCGGCCGATTGACCAGAGCGCCTTCATTCAAACGAATGCAGCCCTCCACACTTTGCCGCGGTTTGGCGACTGGCGGGTGATTAATGCCCAGGCGCTGGTTCAGGGTCGGGTGCAGTTCGTCCAGGCCGGTCAGGTGCGAGTCGAGTTCCGCCTGTGGGATGTGTTCGCCGAACAGCAAATGGTGGGACTGGCTTACGTCACCGTCACCGACAACTGGCGCCAAGTCGCCCATATTATTGCCGACGCCATCTATAAGCGAATTACCGGCGAGGAAGGCTATTTCAATACCCGCATCGTCTATATCTCGGAAACCGGGCCGGCCACCCGGCGCGTCAAGCGATTGGCGATCATGGACCAGGATGGGGAAAATCATAAATTCCTGACCGAAGGCGAAGCACTTGTGCTGACCCCCCGGTTTTCGCCGACGTTGCAGGAAATTACCTACCTGTCTTTCTACGGCAATCTGCCTCGGGTCTATATTTTCAATATCGATACTGGCCGCCAGGAAGTCCTCGGCGATTTTCCAGGTATGACTTTCGCCCCACGGTTTTCTCCGGATGGCCAAAAAATAATTATGAGTATGGCCAAGAACGGCAATTCCGATATTTACACCATGGACCTGCGGACCCGAGTGGTGAAGCAATTGACCCGGCACACGGCGATCGACACGTCGGCCAGCTATTCCCCCGACGCCGACAAGATCGTCTTCAACTCCGACCGCGGCGGTTCGCAACAACTGTATGTGATGGGAGCTTCGGGGGGGAGTGTGCGGCGTATTAGTTATGGCAAGGGCCGCTACGCGACGCCGGTGTGGTCGCCGCGGGGAGATTTGATCGCCTTTACCAAATTTACCGGTGGGCGTTTTTATATTGGCGTCATGCGCACCGATGGTAGCGGCGAGAGGCTTCTGGCCGAAGATTTTCTGGTCGAGTCCCCGACCTGGTCCCCCAATGGGCGGGTTCTGATGTTTTATCGCCAGCAACCGACCAAGAAGGACGGCAGCGGCGGTCGTTCCCGCTTGTATTCGATCGATTTGACGGGCCACAACGAACGCGAGATAATAACCCCGGTGGATGCCTCTGATCCCGCTTGGTCACCGCTAATTCGCTAACCCTGACTTTTCAGCGGTTTGAATAATACTCAGCTGGTAGAAAAAAACGCTTGGAATTTGGCTTTTTTCTCTTTACTACAATGATGTTAATGGTCATTTCGACCAAATGGTTAACGTCCGCACCTAAAGTGCGGTACATTATCGATTCACTATGTCCCCGGTGATGGAGATCTAAATGCGCTATAAGATTTTGAGCCTATTTGCGGCTGTTGCACTTGTTTCCGCCTGTGAAACCGGATCGACCGGTGGATCGTCTGCTGGTGGCAGCGGTGTTGCCAATGCAAAGCCGATTGAAACGTTTACTGCTCCCCTCGGCAGGGGCATTACGGCCGGCTCCCAGGAAGACCTGGTGGTTGCCGTAGGTGACCGTGTATTTTTTGATTTTGATAAATACAGCCTCAAACCCGATGCCCGTAAGACCCTTGATGGGCAGGCGGCATGGTTGAAGTCTAATCCTTCCGTGACCTTCACCATCGAAGGCCATGCCGATGAACGCGGAACCCGCGAATACAACTTGGCCCTCGGCGAGCGCCGTGCCAATTCGGTTAAGGACTATTTGATTGCGCAGGGCGTAAACTCGGCGCGCATGAAGACCATTTCTTATGGCAAGGAACGCCCCGTCGCCGTTGGCTCAACCAACGCCGCCTGGGCGCAAAACCGCCGCTCGGTGACGAGAGTTTCCGGCGCCGGCAGTTAAGCTAACCTCTCTTCACTGGGGTAAAGATCAGGCGCTTGTCCTTCCGGTTTCACCGGGGTGGGCAAGCGCCATATTTTTGCCTAGAATGCGGCCCACAATGCCACCGCAAATCGGTCGCGCATCCTGTCTGTCGGGCACCGGTTAGTGCGGAGATGCGTTTTTTAATACCAAAGGATCACAGGTATGATTTTTCGGCTGAAACCCATTCTTGACCGGGGCTTCGATACCACCGGGTGGGGTGCGTTGGTTGTTCTGGTTGTGATGTCTGTGGCACTGGCACTAGTACCGGACGCCCAAGCCCAAAGCCAGGAAGATCTAAAAGTGATCCTGGATAGAATGGGACGCCTGGAAAAAGACATTCGTACCATGAACCTGTCCCTTGCCAGAGGCGTGCCCGCACCAGCCTCAACGGGGGCGGCTTCCAGCCAATCGCCCGCTACCCCGGCAGTGATGAGGCCTGGCGAGGCCCAGACCCTGGCCCGCTTGTCGGAGCGAATGAACGATCTGGAAGGCGACCTGCGCACGGTCACCGGGTCGATGGAAGAACTCAATCATCAGACAACCATTATCGCCCAACGGTTGGATAAGCTGGTGGCCGATGTGGATTACCGTTTGGGTCTGCTGGAAGGTCGCGCCCCCGGGGCACCGGCGAGAACGTCGTCGACATCCGCTGGCCCACCCAGAATCAACCCGGCACCGTCGCCGCCGTCGGTGCAAAAAATCATCCCCGGTCAGGAAAAATCTTTCGCCTCGCAACCGGGCATCCTGGGCACGGTTTCCAAATCAGCGGTCGACGCTATGACCTCCCAAGCCAGCGGCGACAAGGCCTCGAAACCGACTTTGGCGGCTGCCGCACGGCCTGCCGCCAGCCTCAGTGGCAGACCTGACGGGACGCTTGCCACAGCCCCTCAACCCACGGCACCGGCGCAGCCCTCGGGCATTCTCCCCCAGGGGACGATCAAGGAACAATATAATTTTGCCTTCGGTTTGTTGCGCCAAGCCAACTATGACAATGCCGAATTGGCCCTGCAGGAATTCGTCAAACGCTACCCGAAGGAGGCACTGGCCAGCAACGCGCGGTACTGGCTTGGCGAAACCTATTATGTGCGCGCCGCGTATGTGCAGGCGGCGGAAGTTTTCCTTGAGGGCTATCAGGCCGACCCGAAAGGCGCCAAAGCGCCGGATTCTCTGCTCAAGCTTGGAATGTCGCTGGCCGGATTGGACAAAAAGCGCGACGCTTGCGCCGCCTTCGACAAGGTGGTCAAGGATTTCCCCGACGCCCCAGCGGGAATCCGCAATACCGTCGCCCGGGAAAAACAAAAAAGCAGTTGTCCCTGATGATCGGGCCGGGGTCTGGCCCAATTCCTCTCGACGATGAGGCCTTTGAGGCGCGAATGGCGGGCCTGGGGCCTTTCGAGTCCCGCCCGCATGTGGCGGTCGCCGTTTCCGGTGGCGCCGACAGCATGTGCCTGGTGCTATTGGCAGGGCGTTGGGCGGCGCGTCGGGGCGGACGGGTTAGCGCATTGAGCGTCGATCACGGTCTGCGCCCAGAATCCGGGGCCGAGGTGGCCCAGGTTGGCAACTGGCTGCGCGCTAAAGGCTTTGATCATCACAGTCTTTCCTGGCGCGCACCAAAACCCCGATCGGGATTGCAGGCGGCGGCCCGCGGCGCCCGTTACAAATTATTGGGTGACTGGTGCCGACGGGCGGGGGTTTTGCATTTATTGGTGGCGCACACGTTAGGCGATCAGGCGGAAACCTTTTTGCTGCGGCTGGGTCATGGCAGCGGCGCCGAAGGTCTGGCGGCGATGGCGGCGATCCGCGAGACCTTTGATGTTCGGTTGCTCAGGCCTTTGCTGGATGTTCCCAAGGCCACCCTGCGCGCAGGGCTCGAAGCCGAGGGCCAGAATTGGATCGAAGATCCCTCTAACCAGGATATGGCATTCGCCCGCGTTCAAGTGCGCCGAACCCTGCAGGACGGCGGGCTCGATGCGGCGTCTCTGGCGCGCTCGGCAACCCGTTTCGGGCGCGTCCGCCAGGCGTTGGAGACTTCTGTGTCGCGGCTGCTGGCGCGCACGGTTGAAATGCATCCGGCGGGATTCGCCGCCCTCAGTCATCTGGAAATAATGGCAGCCGAGGAAGAAATCGGCCTACGGGCGTTGGGCCGGGTGTTGACGGCGGTTGGCGCAAACAGCTATTCGCCGCGTCTCGCAAAACTGGAACGGTGTTATGCACAATTGCGGGGTGCTGTTTCCAGTGCAACCGGGTTTTCGGGCCGCACGCTTGGGGGTTGCCGCCTGATGGCCGGGACGGGTCGCAAAAGAGGTAAACTTTTGGTTTGCCGGGAAGCCCGTGGGCTGCCCGATGCGATGGCGGTTGAGGCGGGGGCCAGGTACGTTTGGGATCGCCGGTTTGAAATTCATATCAATGCTTCCTGCACTCAGGAATCCTCGCCAACCCGGCTTGCGGCTTTGGGCGAACAGGGTTGGCTGGAAATTATCGGCCAGCGTCCCGAATTCCGCAGCCCTGCAATTCCCGCCCCGGCGCGCGCCACGCTGCCGGCCTTTTTCGATGAAAAGGGGATTTTATCGGTGCCCCACCTCGGGTTTCGGCGATCAGGTAACCGCCCGGATAGGGGCGGCAATGTCGCGGACATCGCAAAAATTAAATTTAATCCGCCAAATTCTCTATCAAAAGCGGGCTTTTTCTTGCGGAAGGAGCCTGACATACTATCTCTCTAGGGCAGAGAGTAGTGTTCCAGCAGATTATTGTCGTCATAAACCGTCGTCGCCCCGTCGTCGCCCCGTCGTCGCCCCGTTGTTTCCTAGGAGGAATCGGAACTTGAATTTCAGTCGTAATATGGCCCTTTGGGTTGTCATCGCGCTTTTGGTATTTGCTATGTTCAACCTGTTTCAGGGAACTACGCAACGCCAGCAATCCATGATGGCGTTTTCCGATTTCATGACGTCGGTGGAATCCGGCGACATTCGTGACGTTATTATCCAGGGACCCGGTATTACCGGCCATTACCGCGATGGCCGCACGTTTGCCACGTATGCCCCCAATGATCCCACCCTGGTTCAGACGCTGACCAAGAAAAACGTGCGCATCAGTGCGCTGCCCTATGACGCGGATACGCCGACGCTGTTCAGCATCCTGATTTCCTGGTTCCCGATGCTGCTGTTGATCGGGGTTTGGATATTTTTCATGCGTCAGATGCAGTCCGGCGGCGGCAAGGCGATGGGGTTCGGCAAATCCAAGGCGCGCCTTTTGACCGAAAAATCGGGCCGCGTCACCTTTGAGGATGTCGCCGGGATTGACGAAGCCAAGCAGGAATTGGAAGAAATCGTCGATTTTCTCAAAGACCCGCACAAGTTCCAGCGTTTGGGCGGAAAAATTCCCAAGGGGTGCCTGTTGGTCGGCCCGCCGGGCACCGGCAAAACCCTGTTGGCGCGCGCAATCGCCGGCGAAGCCAATGTGCCGTTCTTTAC